>NZ_JBSGDZ010000047.1:0-692 GCF_053602655.1 Sphaerisporangium sp. NPDC004334 | reverse complement strand
GGAACCACCAGCACGCCCGCCGGGGCCGTCGGGACGGCCGGACGCGCCCGGACGGCCGCCGGGGGCGTCGTCGGGGCGCCCGGCGCCGCCGTCCGCGCCGCCGGGGCGGCCGGAACCGTCGCGGCGGCCGGAGCCGCCGGAACGACCGCCCGGCGGGTCGGGGCGCCCGGGACCGTCGGGGCGGCCCTGGCGGCCGCCCGAACCCGAGCCTCGTCTGGGCCCTCCGGGGCCGCCGCGCCCGCCCGAGCCGCCGCCCGGGCCGTTGCGACCGGGCCCGGAGGGACGGCCGCCTTCCCTCACCGGCCCGCGACCTCCGCCTGCCGGTCGGCGGCGCCCTCAGGGACCCGGCCCTGGCTCGCCGTGCGGCCGACCTCGCGCCCCTGCCCGTCGAGGAACCGTGGCTCCTGCGTGCCGGGCTTCTCGCCGAGTTGCTCGACGCGGTCGGCCAGCCTCTGCGGCTGGGAGTCCAGCAGCAGCTTGGTGCGCTTGTCCTGGGCCTCCTGGCGCAGGCGCTGGGTGGTCTTCTGCAGGTCGGTCGCCCGGAAGGAATCTTTGGCCAGGACGGTGTTGAGCAGCAGCAGACTGACCAGCCCGCCGCACAGCAGCCCCACGACGAGCAGCACGAACGGGGTGCGGGGCGCGCCGCGCCCGGCGGGCGCCCGCCGCGCCGCCGCCGCGGCCGTGGCCCCGGC
>NZ_JBSGDZ010000046.1:0-52788 GCF_053602655.1 Sphaerisporangium sp. NPDC004334 | reverse complement strand
AGACCGTCGACCCCTGCAACCTGCAACTGCTCTACCAAGGCCGCAGCCCCAGCTCCAACGGCGTCGACTACGGCCTGCTGCCCTACCGCCCGGGCGTGCTGACCCTCCAGCGCTGAGCCCCGACGAGACCCGCCCCGGGTGCGGCGGACCTGACCCCGCCGCACCCGAGGCGCCGCCCGCCGGTGCCGCACCGCGGCCCGGCGGGCCGCAAGATCGCGGGCGTCGAATCCCACGGCGTCAGCGACCCCCGTCGATCCGAATCCACCCTGGAGGGCTTCCGTGCGTGCCAATCGATGGCGGCGCCTGCTCGTGGCCGCGACGGCCGTCTTTCTCAGCCTCGCCGGAGTCATGACCGCGGTCTCCGCCCAGGCCGCCGCGGGGTGCCGGGTCGGCTACACCGTGACCAACCAGTGGCAGGACGGCTTCGGCGCCAACGTCGAGATCACCAACCTCGGCGACGCGGTCGACGGCTGGCGGCTCACGTGGTCGTTCTCCGCAGGGCAGAGCATCACCCAGTTGTGGAACGGGACCTCCGCCCAGTCGGGCTCCCAGGTCACCGTGACCAACGCCGCCTACAACGCCGCCATCCCCGCGGGCGGCAGCGTCTCCTTCGGGTTCAACGGAAGCTGGACCGGTTCCAACCCGGTGCCGACCGACTTCGCCCTCAACGGCACCACCTGCAACGGCCCCGCCACCCCGACACCCACCCCCACGCCGACGCCGACCCCGACCGTCACCCCGACGCCCACGCCCACGCCGACGGTCACCCCCACGCCGACGCCCACCCCGACTCCTACGCCGACCCCCACGCCGACCCCCACGCCGACGCCGACGGGCCCGTGGCCGCCGTCGTCGCAGTACGCCAACCCGGTGTTGTGGGAGGACCTGGCGGACATCGACGTGTTCCGGGTGGACGACACCTACTACTACTCGGCCTCGA
Source organism: Sphaerisporangium sp. NPDC004334 (assembly GCF_053602655.1). NCBI lineage: Bacteria > Bacillati > Actinomycetota > Actinomycetes > Streptosporangiales > Streptosporangiaceae > Sphaerisporangium > Sphaerisporangium sp. NPDC004334. Next base: position 51,848 of record NZ_JBSGDZ010000046.1, on the reverse strand, counting down.
CGATGCACTACTCGCCGGGCGCGCCGATCCTGCGCTCCTACGACCTGGTCAACTGGGAGTACGCCGGCCACTCGGTGCCCAAGCTGGACTTCGGCTCCAAGTACGACCTCAACGGCGGGCGGGCCTACATCGACGGCGTCTGGGCGTCGTTCCTGAACTACCGCAAGAGCAACAAGACGTTCTACTGGGGCGGCTGCATCGACTTCAGCAAGACCTACATCTACACCGCGAGCTCGGTCGAAGGGCCGTGGAACCGGCACACCACGATCAACAAGTGCTACTACGACGCCGGCCTGCTGATCGACGACAACGACACGATGTACGTCTCCTACGGCAACACCAGCATCAGCGTGGCCCAGCTCTCTGCCGACGGGAAGTCCGAGGTGCGCTCCCAGCAGGTGTTCCAGACGCCCTCCAGCGTCGGCACCCTGGAAGGCTCCCGGATGTACAAGCGGAACGGGAACTACTACATCTTCCTCACCCGCCCGGCCAACGGCCAGTACGTCCTGAAGTCCTCCAGCCCGTTCGGACCGTACGAGATGCGCCAGGTGCTGCTGAACATGTCCGGGCCGATCTCCGGTGGCGGCGTGCCGCACCAGGGCGGGCTGGTGCAGACCCAGAACGGCGCCTGGTACTACATGGGCTTCCAGGACGCCTACCCCGGCGGCCGGGTGCCGGTGCTGGCCCCGATCACGTGGACCTCCGACGGCTGGCCCACCGTGCAGACGGTCAACGGCGCGTGGGGCGCCTCCTACCCCTACCCCAACGTCCCGCGCCCGCCGCGCCAGGTGAAGTCGCCCACCGGGACCGACACCTTCGCCGGGACCACGCTGGGCCCCGAGTGGGAATGGAACCACAACCCCGACACCACCAAGTACAGCGTGAACAACGGGCTGCGGCTGCAGACCGCCACCGTGACCAACGACCTGTACGCGGCGCGTAACACCCTGACCCATCGCATACTCGGCCCCAGTTCGACGGCGACGGTCGAGCTGGACTACTCGGCGATGCGGGACGGGGACCGGACCGGGCTGGCGATGCTGCGCGACTCCTCGGCCTGGATCGGCGTCAAACGCGACAACGGGCAGACCCGGGTGGTCATGACCAACGGCCTGAGCATGGACGGAAGCTGGAACACCACCGGCACCGGCACCGAAGCCGCGAGCGCGGCGGTCTCCGGCGGCCGGATCTGGCTGCGCGTCAACGCCGACATCCGCCCCGGCACCGGCAGGCAGGCCCGCTTCTCCTACAGCACCGACGGAACCAACTTCACCACCCTCGGCCCGGCCTTCACGATGGGCAACGCCTGGCAGTTCTTCATGGGGTACCGCTACGCGATCTTCAACTACGCCACCCAATCGCTCGGCGGAGCCGTCAGCGTTCCCCGCTTCACCATGACCACCCCCTGACGGACCCCACACCACAGGCCGGCGCGCGCCCGCGCCGGCCTGCTCCCCTCGATGTCCTGGAGCAGAAGTGTCCCCCTCATCACTGAGCCGCCGCCAGCTCTTCCAGGCCGCGGGCGTCGCCGTCGCCGCCTCCGCCGTCTCCACCGCCGGACAGGTCGCCGGCGCCTCGGCCGCCTCGGCCGCGGTCGCCCCGGCCCGCCCCGACATCGGCGTGTCGGCGTACATGTTCGACCTCGGGCAGGTGCGGCTGACCTCCGGCCGCTGGCTGGACAACCAGAACCGCACGCTGTCGTACCTGCGGTTCGTCGACGTGGACCGGATGCTGTACAACTTCCGGGCCAACCACCGGCTGTCCACCAACGGCGCCGCCTCCAACGGCGGATGGGACGCGCCCTCGTTCCCGTTCCGCACCCACATGCAGGGGCACCTGCTCACCGCGTGGGCCCAGGCCTGGGCCGTGCTGGGTGACACCACCTGCCGGGACAAGGCCACCTACATGGTCGCCGAGCTGGCCAAGTGCCAGGCGAACAACGGCGCGGCCGGGTTCTCCTCCGGGTACCTGTGCGGCTTCCCCGAGTCCGACTTCAGCGCCCTGGAGGCGCGCACGCTGAGCAACGGCAACGTGCCGTACTACGTCATGCACAAGACCCTGGCCGGCCTGCTCGACGTGTGGCGCCTCATCGGCAGCACCCAGGCCCGGGACGTACTGCTCTCACTCGCGGGCTGGGTGGACCAGCGCACCTCCCGGCTCAGCTCCAGCCAGATGCAGAACATGCTGGGCACCGAGTTCGGCGGCATGAACGCGGTGCTGACCGACATCTACCAGCAGACCGGCGACTCCCGCTGGCTAACCACGGCGCAGCGGTTCGACCACGCCGCCGTGTTCAACCCGCTCGCCTCCAATCAGGACCAGCTCAACGGCCTGCACGCCAACACCCAGGTGCCCAAGTGGATCGGCGCGGCGCGGGAGTACAAGGCCACCGGCACGACCCGCTACCGGGACATCGCCAGCAACGCCTGGAACATCACCGTCGGCGCGCACACCTACGCCATCGGCGGCAACAGCCAGGCCGAGCACTTCCGGGCGCCCAACGCGATCGCCGGGTACCTCACCAACGACACCTGCGAGCACTGCAACAGCTACAACATGCTCAAGCTGACCCGCGAGCTGTGGCTGCTGAACCCGAACCAGGCGTCCTACATGGACTTCTACGAGCGGGCGCTGTTCAACCACATCCTCGGCGCGCAGAATCCCGCTGACAGCCACGGGCACGTCACCTACTTCACGCCGCTCAAGCCCGGCGGCCGCCGCGGCGTGGGCCCGGCGTGGGGCGGCGGCACGTGGAGCACCGACTACAACTCGTTCTGGTGCTGCCAGGGCACGGGCGTCGAGGTCAACACGGCCCTGATGGACTCCATCTACTCCTACAACGGCACCACGTTGTTCGTGAACATGTTCCAGCCCTCCACCCTGAACTGGTCACAGCGCGGGATCACGGTCACCCAGACGACCTCCTACCCGGCGAGCGACACCACGACCCTGCAGGTCACCGGCGGCGCCGGCGACTCCTGGACGATGCGCGTGCGCATCCCGGCCTGGACCACGGGCGCCACGATCAGCGTCAACGGCACGCAGCAGAGCGTGGACACCACCCCCGGCTCCTACGCCACCCTCACCCGGACGTGGACCTCCGGCGACACCGTGACGGTGCGCCTGCCCATGCGGGTGGTCATGAAGGCCGCCAACGACAACCAGAACGTCTCGGCGATCACCTACGGACCGCTCGTCCTGTCGGGGAACTACGGCAACACCTCGCTGTCGGCGCTGCCGAGCCTGAACACCTCCTCGATCACCCGGACCAGCACCTCGGCGCTCACCTTCACGGCGACCGCCAACAACGCGACGGTCAACATCATCCCCTTCTACGACGCGCAGGGGCACAACTACACCGTCTACTGGAACGCCAACGGGCAGAGCGGAGGCGGGACGACGAGCTACCGGCTGGTCAACGCCGCCAGCGGTCTGGTCCTCGGCATCCAGAACATGTCCACCGCGGACGGCGGCCTCGCGCTGCAGTGGACCGACAGCGGCACCGCCGACCACAACTGGGTGATGGTCACCGACGGTGACGCGGTGCGGTTCCGCAACGTCAACAGCGGCAAGGTGCTGGGCGTGGAGAACATGTCCACCGCCGACAACGCCCGCGTCCTGCAGTGGTCCGACAACGGCACCGCCGACCACCGGTGGACCATGCTCAACAACGGCGACGGAACCTACAAGATCCGCAACGTGAACAGCGGCAAGCTGCTCGCCATCCAGAACAACTCCACCGCCAACGGAGCCCAGGCCGTCCAGGACTCCGACAACGGAACCGCCGACAACCGGTGGCGGCTGGTCCCCAACTAGACCCGCCGGCCGAACCGGGAGCCGGTCGCCTGGGCGAGAGGCACCGTTCAGGGGACCACACCGAGCGCCGGGCCGCGTTGGCGGCCCGGCGCTCTTCCATGCCGGACGCCCGGTGGCAGGGCGCTCGTCCGTCCCGGACATCCGGCGGTCCGGAGGTGCGGCGGTCCGACGGAGCGGCAGGGCCGCGGGCCGTGGGGCCGCGGGGGAAGGCCCCCGCCGCCGGCGGGCGCCGGCGGCCGGGGCGGTGGGTCAGCGGACGCCGATGGTCCGGCTGCCCAGGACCTTGGGCGCGGTCGCCGGGGTGCCGGTGACCGGCCAGTAAGGCAGGGCGGTGGTGGGCGCCAAGGCCCGCTGGATCAGATAGGACGTGCCGGCCCGCGCCGGAATGGCGAAGGTCGTCCCGGTCTGGTTGCTCAGCACGGTGGCGCCGGAGCCGTCCACGACCGTGACGTTCTGGCCGGGCCAGGGGTTGCGTACGGTGATGGCGCCGTCCGCCCCCGCCTGGACCGCGACGGTGACCAGGTTGCCGTTGCGGATCTGAACATGCGCCTTGCCCTTGTGCTGGATGTACACCGTCCCGTCGGCGCTCCAGGTGCTCGGCCAGCCGGGTGCGACGCGCAGCGTGCCGTCATAGTCCTGGACCAGCGCCTCGCCGATCGCCGCGGCGGTCACGCCCAGCTGCTCCAGGTACGGATTGGTCGTCTTGCTGACATCCCAGCTGGCGAACCCGTTGGCGAAGACCTGGTACTTGTTGACGTTGGCGATGAGAGCGGTCCGCATGTCGTTGCCCAGGCCCAGCCGGGCCGCGTGCAGCGCGTCGTAGCTCCAGTCGGTCTCGGTGATGTAGCTGCGGTGGCTGAAGGTGCGCTTGGCCAGGTCCGACTGGTTGCCGCTGTCGCCGATCAGGTTGTAGGGCCACACCGCCTCCAGGCCGAGGTTCTCCACGTTGTGCCTGGCCGCCGTCGGCTGCGCGGACAGGGCGATCATGTCGTTGCCGCCCGCGTCGCTGGACGGGGTGAGCACCTGGGTCTGCCCGAAGTCGGTGCGGGGCAGCGGCCGGATCTTGGGGATCGCCGCCTGCAGCCGGCCGACCAGGTCCGAGTCGAGGCCGAGGGTCTGCGCCGCCGACACCGTGACCGGGAACAGCGCCTGCATCGCGGCCACGTCGGTGACCGGGTCGTTGACCGCCCACTGGGTCTCGTGGGCGTTGGAGGTGGTGTGCAGCAGGCCGTCGGATCCGGTCTTGGCGTGCGACAGCAGGAACTTCGCCGAGTCCCGCATGACGGGGTAGTTCGCCGACAGGAACGAGCGGTCGTCGGTGGCCAGGTAGGTCTGCCAGATCCACAGCCCGATCTCGGCGCCACTGGTGACGGTCTGGGAGTTGTACGACGGCGCGATGCGCGACTCGCAGGACTCGTTGCCCGAGTACCAGGTGCCGTTGCCGTTGAACCGCATCGTCTCCGGCACGCAGATGCCCTCGTGACCCGGGTAGTGGGCGCTGGTCCAGGCCGTGATGTTGCTCAGGTTGGTGCGGTACAGGGTGAACATCGGCGAGTTCAGCGCGAAGGCGCCGGCCGAGAGGTCGGCCTGCATCATCATCCGCAGGTTCCAGAACCAGTACCCCGCCGGGTACCAGGGCTGGGTGTCCTGGCCGACGTTGAACAGGTTCGCCTCACCGGCCTGGGTGCCGGGGAGGGCGTCCCGGTTGCTCGCGGCGATGCTGAACAGGTACAGCGTCCGCATGTTCTCGAAGTACTCGCCGGACCCGTCGCTGGAGGTGATCTTGATCAGTCCGGTCGAGCTCCAGTAGTCGTGCCACCACGACAGGGTGCTCGCGGCCAGGTCCGCCGAGGCGCGGGTCAGGTCGCCTCCCAGCAGCGTGGTCGCGGTGGTGAGGGCGTTGCCGCCGGTCCAGCCCGGGGACACCACGATGACCCGGAACGACCCGTCGCCGTTGGGCTGGAAGCTCACCTGCGCGGTCCGCGAGTCGGGGTTGGTCGCCCGGACGTTGCGCCCGCCCGCACTGAGGCCCGCCATGGTCCCGAACGTCCTGCCGGAGGTGCCGTTGCCGCCGTTGCCGTCGGTCCAGGTCTCCGAGAGCGTCGCCACCGAGCCGGACGCCTGGGCGCTCGGGTTGCGCGAACTCCACAGCTTCACCTGCGCCGTCTGGGAGCTGTTCGGGTCGGCGCCGGTGACGTCCACCACGAGCTGCGCGGTGTCGGCGCGCACGTAGGCCTTCAGCGTCATGCCGCCGCCGGACTCGTACAGCGTCCCGTCGTACATGTCCAGGTAGCCCTTGAAGTCCGAGGCGCCGGTGAGCCGGCTCAGCCCCGGGATGTACACCTGACCCGGCGACTTGCGGTCCGGGAAGGTGTCGTTGCGGTTCAGCTGCGCGGTGAACCCGTTCGCTCCCCACGCCGCCACTCCCAGAGTGCCGTTCCCCAGCGGGATGAACTGGGTGGAGCTGGTGTTGGCCCGGTTGAGCACGATGTTCGACCGGCGCACCACGTTCGGGGTGTCCACCACGAAGGCGCCGTTCTGCCACGCCGTCGTGGTGGCCCCCGGCGACGGGGAGACCGACGGGCTCGGCGTGGGGGTGGGGGTGACCGTCGGCGTCGGCGTCGGCGTCGGCGTGGGCGTGGGCGTGGGCGTCGGGGTGACGGTCGGGGTCGGCGTCGGCGTGGGGGTGGGTGTCGGGGTGGCGGGGCCGTTGCAGGTGGTGCCGTTGAGGGCGAAGTCGGTCGGCACCGGGTTGGAGCCGGTCCAGCTTCCGTTGAACCCGAAGGAGACGCTGCCGCCCGCGGGGATGGCGGCGTTGTAGGCGGCGTTGGTCACGGTGACCTGGGAGCCCGACTGGGCGGAGGTCCCGTTCCACAACTGGGTGATGCTCTGCCCTGCGGAGAACGACCACGTGAGCCGCCAGCCGTCGACCGCGTCACCAAAATTGTTAACGCTAACATTGGCTCCGAAGCCGCCGTCCCACTGGCTGGAAACGGTGTAGGTGACACGGCAGGCGACGGCCGCGACGGCGGAGGTCACCGGGGTGACCACGGCGGCGACGGCGGCGAGCGCGGCCACGATGGCCATCAGCGCCGACCGCGGCCGGTGGGGGATGACTCGCATGCGGGTTCCTCAGAGACGGTGGACGGATGCGCGGGGCACGGGAGCGTGGTCACGAGCTGTTGTTAGCGCTAACATCCTCGTTCGGTCCTCACGGCGACTCCGAGCGTGGAAGGCGCTGTGCGCGGAGCCAATCCGACGCCGCGAGGTACGTCAACGATCCGCGCTCGCACCCGTGCGGCGTTCGGGCCCGGCACCAGGCCCCGACCTGCGGTTGAGGCCGCGTACACGGCCAAGGCCGTCGGCGCGCGGTCTGTAAGTTTCACTCTCGCGGGCATTAACGTACGGATTCCCCGCCCGGGACCGGTGCCGGATTCGCGCGCGACGCCGCGATCGAGAATGTGCGGGCGTGGTCTGCTGTCGGTGACGGCCATCACCCGACAGCGGCCTGCGTGCCCGAGGACGGCAGAAAGCCTCGCCGCCATTTCGAAACGTATTCACGCCGTGTCCGGTGAGCGCGTTTCATGGAGCAGCCGTAAGGGCGGAAATTGGCTGGTGCAAGTTGTTCGCTCTTAAACTACTGGCATGACCGCTTTGGAAGAGTCATCCGCGTTCGGCGCCGAACCGCTGACCATCGCGGAGCTCGCCCAGCTCGCCGGGGTGTCCACGGCGACGGTCTCCAAAGTGGTGAACGGCCGCTCCGCCGTCGCGCCGGAGACCCGCGCCCTGATCGAGGGCCTCATCCGCGAGCACGGCTACCGCAGGCAGCGGCGCCGGATCAACCCGGCCGCCCAGGTGGAGCTGCTGTTCCACGAACTGGCCGGCGACTATCCCACCCAGATCATCAAGGGGGTCGGGCGGGTGGCCCGCCAGCACCGCCTGGCCGTGACGGTCTCGGAGCTGCGCAGCGGCCACGGCAGCGGCGGCGACTGGGTCGAGGACGTGCTCGGCCGCCGCCCGACCGGCGTCATCGCGGTCTTCTCCAGCCTCACCGACCTGCAGCACGACCGGCTCGCCACCCGGGGCATCCCCCTGGTCCTGCTCGATCCCCTGGGTGACCCGGCCCAGCCGGTCCCCTCGGTAGGCGCCGGCAACTGGACCGGCGGGCTCGCGGCCACCCACCACCTGCTCGAGCTCGGCCACCGGCGGATCGCCGTCATCTCCGGTCCCGCCCATGCGCTGTCCAGCCGCGCGCGGCTCGACGGCTACCGCGCGGCCCTGGACACGGCCGGCGTGCCGGCGGACCCCGACCTGATCTGCCAGGGCGACTTCCAGATCCAGGACGGCGTGACCAACACCCACCGGCTGCTGCGCCTGGCCGACCCGCCCACCGCCGTCTTCGCCTGCAACGACGGCCAGGCCATGGGCGTCTACCGCGCGGCCTACGAGCTGGGGTTGCGCATCCCGGACGACCTGAGCGTCGTGGGATTCGACGACATGCCCCAGACGCGGTGGACGGTCCCGCCGCTGACCACGGTCCACCAGCCGCTCACCGAGATGGCCGCCGCCGCCACCGACATGCTGCTGACGCTCGCCAGAGGCGAGCCTCTGGCGCGTGACCGCATCGAGTTCGCCACCGACCTGGTCGTCCGCGACAGCACCGCTCCTCCCCGGCGCCAGGGCCCGGTGGGGCGGCGCCAGGGGGTCAGCCCTTGAAGGCGCCGTCCATGATCCCGGCCACCATGCGCCGACCGACGAAGACGAACAGGACGACCAGCGGGAGGGTGGCGAGGAAGGAGCCGGACATCGCGAGCCCGAGGTCGATGCTGAAGTTCGTCTGCAGCGCCTTGATCGCGATCTGCACGGTGTACATCTCCGGCGACTTCAGCACGACGAACGGCCACAGGAAGTCGTTCCAGGCGTAGACGAACCCGATCAGGCCGAGAACGAACGCGGCCGGGCGCACCAGCGGGAACGCGATGCGCCAGAAGATCTGCCAGGTGGTCGCCCCGTCGATGCGGGCCGCCTGGAGGATCTCGTCGCTGATGGCGTTGGCCATGTGCTGGCGCATCCAGAAGATCCCGAACGCGTTGGCCAGGCCCGGAACGATCAGCGCCTGCAGGGTGTCCACCCAGCCCAGCGAGGAGATGATCATGTACTGCGGGACGATGGCGAGCTGGGTGGGCACGGTCATCGTCAGCACGACGAGCAGGAACAGCAGGTCGCGGCCGCGGAAGCGCAGTTTGGCGAACGCGAAGCCCGCCAGCGCGCAGAACAACGCCTGACCGATGGCGATCGTCCCGGCCACGACCAGGCTGTTGATGATCGACCGGACGAACGGCACGGTCGAGAAGACCAGGCCCGCGAGGTGGAAGAAGTTGCCGCCCGGGACGACTCTGGGGGGCAGCTCCGTGGCCGCCGCGGTGTCGGTGGTGGCGACGACGAACATCCAGTAGAGCGGGAACACGCAGGCGAACGCGGCCAGGATCAGCAGGGCGTAGACCCACCATCGCAGGCGGTCGCCGGACCGCGGTGTCGTCCTACTCATGATGGCTCCCTCATGCCCTCTCCGGGCGGGTCCGGGTGGACAGGAAGTAGTTGAGGCCGGCGAGCGCCACGACCATCACGAACAGCGCCACGCCGATGGCCGCCGCGTACCCGAACTTGAACTGGGTGAAGCCCTGCTCGAACAGGAAGAGGGTCAGCGTCTGGCACTGGCGGATCGGCCCGCAGGTGCTCGGCGCGCTCCGGGAGATGAGCAGGGGCTCGGTGAAGGTCTGCAGCCCGTAGATGGTCGAGGTCACGATGGTGAACACGATGACCGGCCGCAACGCCGGGATGGAGATGTGCAGGAACTGCCGCAGGGTGCCGGCGCCGTCGACGGCGGCCGCCTCGTAGATCGTCCGGGGGACGGCCTGCAGGGAGGCGAGGTAGAGCAGCGCCGTGTAGCCGAACCACCGCCAGGTGATCATCACCGCGATCAGCACGTGGCTGCCCGCCACCGACTGGATGAAGTCGATGTGCCCGATGCCCACCAGGCCGAGCAGCCAGTTCAGCAGCCCGTAGTCGCGGTCGAACATCTGGGCGAAGACGATCGCGGTGGCGGCCACCGAGGTGATGTACGGCACGAGCATCGACATGCGGAAGAGCGTCGCGAAGCGCAGCCGGACGTGGTTGAGCAGGTGCGCCAGCACGAGTGCCACCAGCAGTTGCGGCACGGTCGACAGCACCCAGATGCTGACGGTGTTGCGCGCCGCGTTCCAGAACCGCACGTCCTGGAACAGCCGCGTGAAGTTGTCCAGGCCGACGAACACGTGCTCGCCGATCGGGTTCCAGTCGAACAACGCCACGTAGAAGGTGAACAGCAGCGGGATGAGGCCGAAGATCGCGAAGAGCACGAAGAACGGGGCGATGTAGGCGTAGGGGGCCACCAACTCGGTGAGGCCGCCCCGGGAGGTCTTGGTCACCGGCGCAGGTGGGGGCGGCGCCGCCTTGGCAGGGCTGATGCTCGTCGTCACGGGTGTGGTCGCTTCCCCGCCGCCGGTGCCGGGCGTCCGGGACGCCCGGCGCCGGCGGCGCTCGTGGCAGGGGGTCCTAGCCGCCGATCGCGTTCTTGATGTTGGTGACCGCCGCGTCCCACGCCTTCGCGGGATCGCCCTTGCCCTGCTCGACGTTCTGCAGGGCGTTGCCGAACTCCGTGCCGATCGTCGTGCTGTCCGGCCCGATGAGGAAGGGCTTGAGGCCGAGCAGCGAGTCGGTGTAGATCTTGCCGAGGGGCGCGCCGGAGAAGAACGGGTCCTTCACCGAGGTGAGCTTGGGGTCCTTGTAGACCGACGGCGTCGCGGGCAGCGACCTGGCCTGGGCGAAGTGGTCGAGCTGGCCCTGCGGAGACTGCGTGGTGGAGATGTAGTCCCAGGCGGCCTTCGGGTTCTTGGCACCCTTGGGGATGGCGAGGAAGCTGCCGCCCCAGTTGCCCGACCCGCCGGGGATCGTGGCGACGTCCCAGTCGCCCTTGGTGTCGGGGGCGTTGTCGCGGATGGCGCCGAGCATCCAGACCGGTGCGGCGATGGCGGCGAAGTCCCCCTTCTTCATCGCGGCGCTCCAGCCGTCGGTGAAGGTGCTCTGCTTGGCGGTGATCCCGGCGGCCATTGCCTTGAGCGCCTCGTCGAAGGCGGTCTTGACCTGCGGGCTCCGCTCGTACACCAGATTGCCCGAGGGGTCGTAGTACTTCTCCTGCCCCTGGTTGACCACCTGCGCGAAGACGCTCGTGGCGGCGTTGTCGACGAACGCCTTGCCGGTCGCGGCGGTGTACTTCTTGCCGGTCTCGATGAAGGCGTCCCAGGTGGGCCAGAGCTTGCCCACCTCCTCGCGGCCGGTCGGCAGCCCGGCCTTCTTGAACAGGTCGGCGCGGTAGGCGATGGCCATGCCGCCGACGTCGGTCGGGATGCCGATGATCGAGCCGTCCTTGGCCGTGGGCTGGCTGATCACCCAGTCGAGGTAGTCGCCCTTGACCTTGTCGGCGCCCAACGTGCGCAGGTCGACGAAGTTCTGCGGCTGCTGGACGAACTTGGGCAGGTCGTCGCCCTGGATCAGCACCAGGTCGGGCACCTTGCCGCCGGCGAGCGCCGTCGTGAGCGCCTGCGCCGTCTCCTGCGCGTTCCCCACCTCGGTCAGCTTGATCTGGATGTCCGGCCTCTTCGCCTTGTACTCGGCGGCGGACCCCTTCGCGTTGATCCCGGTGAACGACCAGAACTCGAACGTCTTGGCGTCCGCCGCTCCTCCGGAGGCCGTCCCGGTCGATGAGCCTGAACAACCTGCCATGGCGAGAGTGGTGGCCGCGGCGATCGCGGCCACGGAGACGATGCGGGACTTCACGGCGACCTCTTTCACATGCTGTGGTCAGGGGGTTGGGGTCGTCAGAACCGGTACGAGGGCTGTGGTGCGGTCAGGTCCGGTACAGGGGACGCGAGATCGCGGCCAAGGGGGTGCGGTGCATTTCTGCGCTCCTCACATTTCGGCCGCGAGACCGACCGAAACCAGGCCAGAGCTACACCGATCTATGCCGAGTTCCGCGTCGGCAGGCCTGTTCAGGCCCGCGACTGTGGCACCGGCCTGACTTCGGAGCTCGGCCCGAAAAACGGCGGAAGGGTGGGCCGAAAACTGCCGAGCGCCATGCCGATCGTTAGTTCGGGACCCTAGGCCCGGGTCAAGGCGAGCGTCAATAATGTTCAGGCAACACCTCTGAAACAATCGGCTTGTAGCCGCAAGTTTCGGAACTACACTGCGGCCATGAGCGCGATGACAGAGCCCGCCTCTCCCGCAGATCCGCCCCATGCGCTCACCCTCGCGCAGATAGCCGAACTGGCGGGCGTGTCCACGGCCACGGTGTCGAAGGTCCTCAACGGCAGGACCGAGGTGGCCCCCGCGACCCGCACCCTGGTGGAGGGGCTGATCCACCGGCACGGCTACCGGCGGCAGAAGAAGCGGCCGAAGGCGGCGGCCCTGATCGAGGTGGCCTTCCACGAGATGGACGGCCCGTGCGCCATCGAGATCATCAAAGGCGTCCAGCGCGTGGCGCGCGAGCACCACCTGGCCGTGGTGCTCTCGGAGATGCGCGAGCGGCCCACACCGCCCCGCGGCTGGGTCGAGGAGGTGCTCAGCCGCAGGTCATGCGGGGTGATCGCCATCTTCTGCGAGCTCACCGACGCCCAGCGCGCGCAGTTGCGCACGCGCGACATCCCCGTGGTGCTCGTCGATCCGGCCGGGGCTCCCAACCGCGTGCCGTCGGTCGGCGCCGGGAACTGGTCCGGCGGCCTCGCGGCCACGCGTCATCTCCTCGACCTCGGGCACCGGCGCATCGCCATCATCACCGGGGCGCCCCATGTCCTGTCGAGCCGGGCCCGGCTGGACGGATACCGGGCGGCGATGGACGCGGCCGGGGTGCCCGTCGATCCCGCCCTGGTCGTGGCGGGCGACTTCGACGTGGCCGAGGGCCTGGCCCACGCCCGCGCCCTGCTCGCCCTCCCCGACCCCCCCACCGCGGTCTTCGCCGGCAACGACGCCACGGCCGTGGGCGTCTACCAGGCGGCCGACCAGGCCGGCGTGCGCATCCCGCACGACCTCAGCGTGGTCGGCTTCGACGACCTGCCCATGGCGCAGTGGCTCGTCCCGCCGCTCACCACGATCCGCCAGCCCCTCACCGACATGGCCGCCGCCGCGACCGGCATGCTGGTCGCCCTCATGGACGGCGGCCGGCCGCCGCAGACCCGGCTGGAGTTCACCACCCAGTTGGTCACCCGCCGTAGCACCGCCCCGCCGGCGACCGGGTAAGGCTGCGAAACATTTTCGGGGAAACGGCGGTGTCCGTGCCCGGAGCGCACTCAGATCGCCGCCGCGGGTGGGCCGGCGGTGGGCGCGGTGAAGTCCCGCTCGACGTCCGCGACGACCGGGCGCGTGTTCCACAGCAGCGCCGCCGCCAGTACGGAGGCCAGCAGCGCCGTCACCGCCTCGGTGGCCACCAGTGTCACCCCGCCCGCCACGACCAGCAGGCAGGCGTTGGCGAGGGTCACCGCGGGGCGGCGCGAGAGGAAGTACGCCGCGAGCCGGGCGACGTCCGCCGCCCGGAACGCGAACAGCGAGGTGATGACCAGCGCCCCGGCGGCCCACAGGGTGGCCGCCACCGCCACCACGACCAGCAGCGCCGCCCACCACCCGGGCACGCCCGCCGCGCCGAGGTTCGCCAGGGTCGTGGCGACGATGGCCATCCAGACCAGATAAGGGATCCACAGCTTCAGCACGCCACCGAGGTTGGCCCGGTACCCCCGCCAGAACGCCGCCGCGGGCCGCAGATCGGCCAGGTCCCGGCCGCGGCGGTGCAGGGCGTACAGGGCGGCGGAGAGCGCGGGACCGACGGGCAGGGCGCAGGCGACCGCCAGCGGCAGGTTGCCGGCCGACCGGTCGAGCAGGACGAGCCCGGCCAGGCCGGGCAGGGCGGCGGCCAGGAACGACAGTTCGACGACCAGCAGGGTGTACACCAGCGCCGAGACCCTCGACACAGGGCCCTCGCCGAACCGTCGCCCGGCCGCCGCCTCGCTCACCCGTGGTCCTTCTTGAACCGCTCGTAGGCGGTGGTGACCAGGGTCATGTAGGTGGTCATGTTCTTGCCCTCAAGCTCCTTGACGTAGGCGTCCCACTCGCCCAGGTCGCGCTCGCCGAGGATGAACTTCAGGGTGTTCTGGGTGACGTGGTCCTTCAGCGGCGTCTCCCATAGGGAGGCCTGCTCGCGCTCCTCGTCGGTGAACGGGTGCGGCGGCTCGACCGGCCAGGGCTTGCGGGTGTTCATCACGTTCTGGAAGGCCATCTCCTCCTCGGAGAAGGTGGAGTTCAGCAGCTTGGTGGTGCCGCCGTAGGCGAAGACGCCGTTGGAGAAGCCGAAGTCCTTCTGCAGGTGCTTGGGCGCGCCGGGGTTGAGGCCGACGAAGTCGACGTCCTTGGCGAGCTTGTAGGCGCCGGAGGAGTCCTTGGTGAACGTCGTGCCCTCGACGCCCCACTTGGCGAACTCCTGGCCCTGCTCGGAGTACCACAGCCAGTCGATGAACTGCATCATGGCGACGAAGTTCGGGTTCTGCAGGGCCTTCTTGGAGATCATCACGCCGTTCTCCAGCCGGCTGCCGATCTTGTACTCCCCGACCGGGCCGATGGGCACCGGAATCTTGGCGATCTTGGCGCCCTCGACGGTCTTGTACAGCGTCGGGCGGTAGTCGTTGATCAGCGACTGCGCGTTGGTGCTGATGACGAACGACTTGCCGGAGTTGAACTTCTGCTCGGCCTGCTCGTCCTGCTGGGTGAAGCTCTCGGGGTCGAGCAGCTTCTCGTCCACCAGCTTGCGCAGGTACTCGATCATCTGCTTGTACTGCGGCATGGCGCCGGTGTAGACGAACTTCCCGGCGCTCGCGTCCCAGGTCGCGTGCTGGTACTCCCACCCGCCCTTGGTGCCGTACGCCTGGGCGATGAGCTTGAGCAGGTTGCCGCCCGGGGTCGGGACGCTCCACCGGTCGGTCATCGGGTACAGGTCGGGGTACTCCTTCTTCATCGCCTTGAGCATGGCGTAGAAGTCATCCAGGGTCTTGGGGACCTCCAGCTTCAGCTTGTCCAGGATGTCGGTCCGGACGGCGAAGGTGTACTCGGCCCAGATCTCCTCGTGCATCCCGGGCAGCAGGTAGAAGCGGCCGTCGGACTGCCGCAGGGTGTCCAGCTCGGGCTCCATCTTCCACTTGGCGACCAGGTCCTTGAAGTTCGGCATCAGGTCCAGGTAGTCGCTGACCGGCAGGACGGCGCCGGAGGCGACGAACGCCTCCTCCTGCGGGTGGTAGGTCTTGGGGATGATCAGCGGGGCCTGGCCGGAGCCCACCAGCAGGCCGCGCTTCTTCTCGTAGTCGCTCAGCGGCACCGCGACGGGCTTGATCGTCACGTTGGTCCGCTTGGTGAGCTCCTGCCAGAACAGCCAGTCGTTCTTGAGCGGGTAGAACGGGTGGTTGTTGTAGAGCACGTCGAACGAGACCGGCTGCGTGGCCTTGAACTGCTGGCCCACGCCGTAGCTCGCCATCGCGCCCGCCTTGTTCGCGGACTGGCCGGCGGCGCCCTTCTTCGGAGCCTCTTCCTCACTGCAACCGGCGAGCACGAGAGTGAACGCGCCCAGACCGATGATCGCCTGACGTCGTGAGATGTCGCGCATTTGGGGGGTTCCTTTGCCGTGGGGACTGGACCGGGGGCTAGCCCTTGACCGCGCCGAGCAGCACTCCGGAGACGAAGTACCTCTGGACGAAGGGGTAGACCGCGAGGATGGGAAGCACGGTGAGCATGATCGTCACCGACTGGATGTTGGAGGCGGCCTGCGTCATCTCCGACAGCCCCGCGCCGGTGGACTCGGCGCCGGTGGCCCCCGCGATGAGGTTGCGCAGGTAGATGGTCACCGGGAACAGTTCCTGCTCGTTCAGGTACAGGAACGCCGTGAA
Organism: Sphaerisporangium sp. NPDC004334; assembly: GCF_053602655.1. Classification (NCBI taxonomy): domain Bacteria; kingdom Bacillati; phylum Actinomycetota; class Actinomycetes; order Streptosporangiales; family Streptosporangiaceae; genus Sphaerisporangium; species Sphaerisporangium sp. NPDC004334. The sequence continues at coordinate 36,018 of NZ_JBSGDZ010000046.1, read as the reverse complement.
CCAGGAGTTCCAGAACGAGACGGTGTAGAACAGCACCATCGTGGCGACGACCGCCTTGGACAGCGGCAGCACCACCCGCCACAGGACGCCGTAGGTGTTCAGCCCGTCGATCGCGGCGGCCTCTTCCAGCTCGCCCGGCAGGCCCTCGAAGAACGACTTCATGACCAGCAGGTTGAAGACGCTGATGGCGTTGGGCAGCGCGATCGCCCAGATGGAGTTCGTCAGGCCGAGATTGTTGACCAGCACGTACTGCGGGATCAGGCCGCCGGAGAAGATCATGGTGAAGACGGCCGCCCAGATGAGGACCTTGCGGCCCCTGAGGTGCGGCTTGGACAGCACGTACGCGTAGGACGTGGTCAGCACCATCGCGATCGCCGTGGCGACGATCGTGTAGATCACGGTGTTGCCGTAGTTCCTCCAGAACATCGGGTCGGCGATGACGATGCGGTACGTCGTCAGGTTGAACCCGCGCGGGAGGAGGTTCACCTCTCCGGTGATGATGTAGCGCTCCGCGCTGAACGAGCGGGCGACGATGTTGAGGAAGGGGTACAGCGTCACGATCACGACGCCGGTCAGGATGACGGCGTTGACCACCTGGAACACGCGGTAGCCGCGGCTCTTCGCGATGGTCACCACAGGCCCGCTCCCACCGTGCGACGGGAGATCAGGTTCGCCGAGGTGATCAGCACCACTCCGACCAGCGCCTCGAACAGGCCGATCGCGGCGGCGTAGCTCAGATTGCTGGACTCCACGCCCATCCGGTACAGGTAGGTGGAGATGACGTCCGCGGTCGGATAGGTCAGCGGGTTGTACAGCAGCAGGACCTTCTCGAAGCCCGTGGTCATGAACGTGCCCATGTTGAGGATCAGCAGCGTGACCGCCGTCGGGCGGATGCCGGGCAGGGTGACGTGCCAGGTCTGCCGCCACCGGCCGGCGCCGTCGATGCGCGCCGCGTCGTAGAGCTGCTCGTCGATGGTCGTCAGCGCGGCCAGGTAGAGGATGGTCCCCCAGCCGACGGTCTGCCAGACCTCCGAGGAGACGAAGATCGTGCGGAACCAGTCGGGCTTCTGCATGAACGCGGTGGGCTCCCCGCCGAGCGCTTTCACGATCTGGTTCACCGGCCCGTCGATGGCCAGCGTCTGCATGACGATGCCGGCCACGATGACCATCGACAGGAAGTGCGGCAGGTAGGACACCGACTGCAGGAACCGCTTGACGCGGCGGCTGCGCACCTCGTTGAGCAGCAGCGCCAGCACGATCGGCAGCGGCCAGCAGAACAGCAGGGTCAGCCCGCCGAGGACGAGCGTGTTGGTGAACACGTTCCAGAACGTCGGGTCGCTGAGGAACATTTTCACGTACCGCAGGCCCACCCAGGACTCGCCGAAGACGCTGCCGCCCGGCTCGAACCGCCGGAAGGCGATCACGTTGCCGATCATGGGGCCGTACCGGAAGACCAGGAAGAACAGCAGCGGCAGCACCGCCAGCGAGTACAGCTGCCAGTCGCGGCGGATCGCATGCCGCCAGGTGCCCGGCCGCGCGTGCCGGCGGCCGGGGTCCGGGCGCGCCGGACGGGTCTCCGGCGGGTCGTCGAGTGTGCTCGTCGTGCTCATTACGCGCCCTCCGAGGCGGCGCCCGTCGTCGCCGGCGGGAGCGGCGCCTTCGCCCGCTCGGCGGGAGACGGCCGGGTGTCCCGCCACCGCTCGGTCGCGGGGCTGGTGTCGTCCGGTGCGTGGCCCCTCATGTCACCCCTTCGGCCGAAAATTTCAACGAAGGTCTTTCAATATTTCGGCAACGTAAGGGGGAGCAAGGAAACATGTCAAGGGGGTCATCAACTGCTATTTCCTCGCCCGATCGGCCGCTGCCCATGGACTCGTTTCCATGGGTTGGACCTGGTTCTGCGGCGGTTTTCCTGAAACTTTCGAAGACCGGGCGGCCATCGGCGCGCCCACGACGTCCAGGGGCCGGACCCGATATGGAGTGATCGATCACCCTGCTTGCCGCCGTATGGTAGTGATCGATCACTATGGTGTCAACGGTGGTCCGTCCGCCACCGGCTAGGCTGTTCGGCGGAGCGAAGGAGGGTCCCGTGGGCCAGGCTGAGACGCCGCGCATCACCATCCACGAGGTGGCCCGGCGAGCCGGCGTCTCCCACCAGACCGTCTCCCGGTACTTCCGCCACAACGAGGGGTTGAAGCCCGAGACCCGCAAGAAGATCGACCTGGTCGTCGCCGAGCTCAACTACCGGCCGAACCTGCTGGCGCGCTCCATGCGCACCCGCCGCACCAACCGGCTGGCGATCACCCTGCCCGCCTCCACCTACCTGTGGCCGGCGCGCCTGCTCAGCGCCGCCTCGGCGGCCGCGCACGCCGAGGGCTTCCAGCTGGAGGTCGTCAGCGTCGAGGGCGATCCCCGCGCCCGGGCCGAGCGCACGCTGGAGCTCGCGGGCTCGGGACAGGTCGAGGGCATCCTGTCCCTGACGCCGCTGGAGATCGCCCCCGCGGCGTCGCCGGTGCCCATCGTCGCCACCGGGGCCTACGACGACGACCTGCGCGGCGTCAACGAGCTCGCGGACGCGTCCCCGGTGCGCGAGATCATCGAGCATCTCGCGTCGCTGGGCCACAGGGTCTTCTTCCACATCGCGGGCGCGCAGAACTTCACCTCGGCGCGCAACCGCAAGCTGGTCTACGAGGAGACCATCCAGCGCCGCGGGCTCACCTCCTACGGCGTCGCCATCGGCAACTGGACCGCCCAGTCGGGCCACGACGCGGTCCGCCGCCTTCCCGAGGCGAGCGGCGTGACCGCCATCATCGCCGCGAACGACCACGTCGCCATGGGCGCCGTACGCGCCGCCCTCTCGCGCGGCTGGCGGGTTCCCGAGGACGTCAGCGTGTTCGGCTGGGACGACGAGGAGATGGGGCGCTTCGCCACTCCCTCGCTGTCCACGGTGGCCGTCGATCGCGAGGTCCAGGGACGGGAGGCCATGGCCAAGCTCATCGCGGAGGTCCGCGGCGAGCCCGCCCCGCCGCCGTCGGTACGGTCGATCAACCGCATCATCCTCCGCGAGACGGTGGGCCCGCCGCCGTCCGCCCGTCGATGACCGGCGGGAAGGGCGGCGGACGAGAGGCGGGAAGGGCGGCGGGACGAGCGGGGTCACAGCGCGAACTCCGCGCCGAGGTCGTCGAGTTCGGCGCGCTCGCAGAGGCGGTCGATGAAGACATAGCGGTGCGCGAGCTCCAGGACCTCCCCGTCGGCCAGCGTGAACTCCTCGTCGAAGGCGGGAGATGGGCTGATCACGGCGAACGGCTCCCGGCGCACGAACCACTTGATCGGCACCGGCGCGCTTGACCGCCCGGCCACGGCGAGCACGGTGCCGCCTCCGTCGATCTCGTCGTGCCGGCCGGCCAGGGCCAGCCACGCGGCCTCCGCGCCCATCATCTCCTCCCCGCCCCGCCCGCCGGCGCCGATGATCGTGCCCTGCGTCCACGACCGGGGACCGCGCCAGAAGAACCCCGCGTAACCGGCCGCCGGCCGGCCGTGGGTGGTGGGGCTGCCGAACTCCAGGGCCGCGCCGCGGACGTTGCGCAGCCGCGTCGTGAAGTCCAGCGCCCAGATGCCGCGGGCGGCGTCCACGCCGTGGAACACCTGGCGGCGCCGCTCGGCGATCCACCGCTCGCCCGCCGCCGTGACCCAGTGCAGGGTCTCCTCGACCGTGACCCGCCGGCCGTCGCCGGAGACCTCGGTGAAGTCGGCATGATCGATGTGACCGAGGTTGTCCTGCCACTGGTAGCCGCTCTCCGCCGAGAAGCTCGGGCCGCCCCAGAAGTTCTGCCCGGACAGATGGGCCCAGGTCATCTGCAGTCCCTTGTGCCAGCGGTGGTCCCATGGTCGGTGGACCGACATGGGCGCGCCGGTGAGGCTGCGGATGGGATGCAGGTAGGGCTTGGGCGCCTCGGCGCCGGGCGCGTCCGGGTGGTAGACGTAGTGCGCGATCCGCACGTCTCCGGCGGTGACGATCAGGGATTTGTCCGCGTCGCGGACGGTGAGGGCGGGCTCAGGCACGGCTGGTCTCCTCATGGTGCAGGCGGTCGGTGGCGTTCGACGGGTCGCCGCCGTTGAGCGAGTGGTAGAAGGGGTTGCCCTCGTCGAGCTCGGCCCGGGTGACCGGGCGTCCGGTCAGGGCCGACTGGTACATCCCGGTGATCAGCTCAAGGACGCGCCTGCCGTCGGCGCCGGCGGCCGGAGGGCGTTCGCCGGCCGCCATGGCGGCCAGCAGGGCGGCGAGCTGGGCGCGGTGCGAGCTGGGCGTGTTCTCGGCCGGCGCCCAGCCGGCGATCCTGCCCGTGTCGGTGACGTGCGGCGCGGGCGTCCACCGCCAGTGGGAGTCGTCGTAGCCGTAGAGGTGCTCCACCTCGACGGTGGCGTCGGTGAAGTCCAGGCGCAGGTAGCTCGTCTCGCGGGGAGACAGCAGGCTGTTGACGATCGAGCCGATGGCGCCGGAGGCGAAGCGGACGATCGCGAACGACACGTCTTCGGTCTGCACCCGCCGATCGAGTGTGGCCGCCACGGCGTGCACCTCGTGCCAGTCGCCGAGCAGGTGGAGCAGCAGGTCCATCTGGTGGATGCCGTGGCCCATGGTGGGCCCGCCGCCCTCGGTCTCCCACCTGCCGCGCCACGGCACCTCGAAGTAGTCGTGCCCGCGGTACCAGAGCGTGTTGCACACCGCGACCAGCGGCCGGCCGAGCTCGCCGTCGGCGATGTGCCGGCGCAGCCGCCGCGCGGCGCCGCCGAAGCGGTGCTGGAAGACGTAGGCGGCGTACGGCCCGCCGTCCCGCTCGCGGGAGGTGATCTCGTCGTACTCCGCCAGCGACAGCGTCGGCGGTTTCTCACACCACACCCACGCGCCGGCGTCCAGGCTCGCCAGCACGGCCTCGCGGTGCGCGACCGGCGGCGTCGCGACGACTACGAGATCGGGGCTCTCGCGGGCCAGCATGTCCGCCAGGACGGTGTACCGGCCCGGGACGCCGTGGGCTTCGGCCAGCTCGTCCGCCCGGCCGGAGTCGACGTCGCACACGGCGACGACCTGTACGGCGTCGCCCGCCGCGGCGAGGGCGGGCAGGTGGGCGACGCGGGCGATGCCGCCCGCGCCGACGACGGCGACGCGAACCGGGGACGACGACTCCGACACGGATGCTCCCTCAGGAGACGGTAAAGTGATCGATCACTTTTTCGGTTCAACATAGTTACGAGCGCTTTGAAGTGTCAACGCCGATCTGAACGTTTCATCCCGGCGACGGCCCGAAACCGGCGCGTCGACCTGATCGGCCGGCCGGAGGCGGCGCTCCGGCGCCTACCCCGCCGAGGCGTGCGGCACGTCACCGGCCAGGGGCATCCCATGACCGGTGAGGCCGGCCACGGACGCCTCCGGCCGCAGGTCGGCGGGCCGGACTTCGGAGGTGCGCGGCGCCGACAGCAGGGGAACGGTGGTCGACTCGCGGATGACCAGGTCGCAGGGGTACAGATGGCGGCCGGGCGAGGGATTGCCGTTGATGCCGGCGAGCAGGATGTGGGCCGCCGAGCGACCGAGCCCCGTGAGGTTCATGTCGATGCTGGTCAGCGGCGGCTGGGAGTACTCGGCCATGATGTCCCAGTTGTCGAACCCCAGGATCGCCACGTCCTCGGGCACGCGGCGCCCCGCGGCGCGCAACGCGTCGGCGGCTCCGCGGCCGATCTGGTCGTTGCCGCAGAACACCGCGTCGAACTCGATGCGGCTGGACAGCAGGATGCCGACGGCCTGGCGCCCCCAGGTCTCGGTCCAGGCGCCGAACATCGGGGGCGTCACCAGTTCCAGGCCCTCCTCCGCCAGCCGGTCGGCCGCCGCGGCGCTGCGCAGCCGGGAGGAGTTGTGCTGCTCCGGGCCGGCGATGTGCGCGATGCGCGTGCGGCCGATGGCCAGCAGGTGCTCGATGCCCTTGCGGACGCCCCCGGCCTCGTCGGGCTCGACGGTGCAGTCACGCGGATCGGTGGAGCCGATGTAGGCGTACACGACGGGCACGGGGAGGTTCGCGCCGATGGGCGCCCGCGGCCGGGTGCGCCGCCCGGTGACGATGATCCCGTCGACGCGGCGGCTCAGCAGGGTCTTGAGGTAGTACTGCTCGCGGATGGGGTCGTCGCGCCCGTCGCACAGAAAGACCGACATCTGCCCGGCGCCCAGCGCGTCCTCGGCGCCCATCAGAACCGGGAGGCTGATGCGTCCCATGCGGTCGGTGGTGATCATGCCGACGGTGTAGGTGCGGCCGGAGGCGACGCCGCGGCCGGCCGGGCCGACCAGCACGTTCAACTGCCGGGCGGCCTCCTTGACCCGCGTGCGGGTCTCCTCCCGCAGCGACCCGCGCCCGTTGAGCGCCTTGGAGGCGGTGCCCACCGACACCCCGGCCAGTGCGGCGACGTCGGCGACCGTGGCACGACGCTCCCGTCCACCCACAGCACTTCCTCCCTTGTCCGCTTCGCGAACCTCGGATCTCACACGACCGGAAGCCTTTATTGAACGCCCCGTAAACATGCTATATAGCCTTTCGGCGGGGTCTACGGGAAGACGGTCGCGGCTATTCACCGGACCTCACGCCGGTGACCCGCGTTTTCGGCGCCGTCGCGAGGTTTCCTCGCCAGGCCTTCGGTGTCAGTGGATGCGGCGCCCCCGGGCGTCCGGCACTCCCGACTTGCGGAAGAAATAGGCGTTGATCTGGTCGCGCCACTCCTCCGCGCACCGGAGCTGCTCGTCGAACAGCTCCCGCACCCGGGCGTGCAGGCCGGCGGGCACCGACCCGGCGCCGGCCAGACCGGCCCACAGCGACCGGGCCTCGGCGGCCTGTTCCACCCCGGCGAAGTGGGTGTCGTAGATGTGCTGGATGACGGTGGACCCGTCCTGCAGCACATGCCCGTAGGGCACATGGTGGAAGAACAACAGCAGCTCGTCCGGGCACCGCTCGGCCGACTCGTACACCTGCGACCAGGGCTGCGGATACTGGCCGGTGAAGCCGGTGCCGGTGGCACGGGTGCGGTCCACGCCGACGCCGTCGCGGTCGGCGAAGTGGTAGGTGCCCCACGGCGTGTACTCGTACCCGTCCACGTCGGGGCCGTAGTGATGCCCGGGACGCACCATGAACCCGACGCCGAGCGGCGCGGCGTACCGCTCGTAGGTGCGCCACGAGCCGTCCATGATCGCGTGCAGCGTGCGCCGCAGCCGCGCGGCCTTGCCACTCTCGCTCGCGTCGCCTCTCTCGCCCGCGTCGCTGGTCTCGCCGATCTCGCCGGTCTTCGATGACGCGAAGGTCAGGTCGATCCACTCGTCGAGGATGGCGACCGGGTCCGCCCGGGGCGCCCACGCGAGCCGGCCGAAGGCGTACAGGTTGGCCTGCGCGAGCGGGTGGCCGGTCCAGAAGTGGTCGTCGCCCACGTTGGACACCCCGACGAGGCCGCCGCCCTCCCGCGCCGCGTCGTCCGCCGTCGCGCCGGCGACGATGTGCGCCACGGCGGGGCCCGCGGTCCCCCAGGGACGGAAGGCCAGCACCTCGCTCCACATGGGGGCGAGGTAGCACACGTGCCGCTGCTGGCCGGTGTACTCCTGGGTCACCTGGACTTCCACGGCCAGGCGGGTGCGCGGCATGGCAGCGAGGAGGGGAGAGACCGGCTCCCGCGGCTGGAAGTCCATCGGGCCGTGCTTCACCTGGAGGATCACGTTGTCGCGGAACAGTCCGTCGAGCGGGGCGAAGTGGTCACACGCCGCGCGGGCCCGGTCGGTCGACCGGTCGCGCCAGTCCTGCCGGTGGTCGTACACGAAGGCGCGCCAGTGGACCACCCCGCCGAACGGCGCCAGGGCGTCGGCGAGCGTGTTCGCGCCGTCGGCGTGGCTGCGCCCGTAGGCGAACGGGCCCGGCTGTCCCTCCGAGTCGGCCTTGACCACGAATCCCCCCAGGTCGGGGATCGCCTGGTAGGCCCGTTCCGCGGCCCGCGCCCACCACGCACGCACGTCGTGGTCCAGCGGGTCGGCGGTCGGCAGCCCGGCCAGGACGACGGGCGAGGCGAACCCGACCGACAGGTGCACCCGGACGCCGTAGGGCCGCAACCGGTCGGCGATCGCGGCGACGTCGCCGAGCCGGTCGGTCAGCAGGCGGGCCTCGGCGGCGTGCACGTTGACGTTGTTCACCGTGACGGCGTTCACCCCGCACGCGGCCAGCAGCCGCGCGTAGGCCCCGACCCGGGCGAGGTCGCCGGTCAGGGCGCCGTCCCGCCAGAAGATCGATCCGCCCGCGTACCCGCGCTCGACCTGGCCCATCACCGGATGCACCGCGACGTTGTCCCAGTGGTCGAGCATGCGCCGCCGCGTCGCGGGCCGGTGAAGCTCCCGCGGCCGGGCGGCGCCGAAGGCCCGCTCACCGAGTCGCACGAGGTGGAACAGGCCGTAGAGCAGCCCGGCCGGCTCGTCGGCGAGCACGACCGTGACGCCGTCGTGGCGGGCGGTGACGAACCCCTCCTCCCCGATCGGGCGGTCGTCGCCCCCGTGGTCAGGCCACTCCGTCCGCAGTTTCCGCACGGCGTCCGGCACGGGCTCGGCCCCGATGAGCGCGAGGACCAGATCGAAGGACCCCTCCTCCGCGCCGCCCGGAACGTCCGCGTCGCCCCCGGCGTCGGCGCACGGGGATCGGTCGCCCGTCGTGCCGGGCGCCGAGTGCCGCACACCGCCGCCGTACCGGGCGCAGGCCCGCGCCACCTCGTCGTGCACGGTCTCGGCGAGCGGGCCGCCGCCGCACACGAGGGTGCGGCGCGAGCCGATCGGCCGGAACGCCTCCGGCGGCAGCCACGCCGGGTGGACCGGGGGCGGATCGTCATGAGCGGCCGGGCGGACTTCGAAACTTTCGGGATGATCCATCGACACCGCGGAAACCTAAGCGCTCGGTAGCTCCCGGTCAAGGGCGTTGTCAGACGGCGATGACCGGCATCGCTCCCCCCATGGGAGTTGCCGCCGACGCCTCCGGCCCGCGGGCGACGCGGGCGAGGGTACTCCGAAAGTTTCGGCAGCGACGCTCCTCGGCGGCGGCCGTACACGGTGAGCGGCAGGTTCATCCGGTCGTTGTTGACGCTCCACGTGGCCCTGCCTAGCATCCAGGCAGCGAAGCGGTGCCTCACTTGCGGCCCACCGCGGTTGTGGCGAACATTCCCCCTGTCAGGCCCGCCACATCACCGTTCCCGGGATCCCACCACGGCAGCACGGAGCCTTTCATGTCCCGCATGCAGGAAGAATCCCATCCCCCTCATGGCGGTCGCCGCGGCGGGAGCGCTCAGGTGAGCGACGCCCGCATGCGCGCCTTCAGCCGGCGCGTCGGCGGAATGGCGTTCGGCGGCGACTACAACCCCGAGCAGTGGGACCCTTCCGTCTGGCGGGAGGACGTCCGGCTCATGCGCGAGGCCGGGGTGAACCTCGTCTCGCTCGGCGTGTTCGCGTGGGCCTCGCTGGAACCCGAGCCCGGCAAGTACGAGTTCGGCTGGATGGACGAGGTCATGGACCTGCTCCACCAGGCCGGCATCGGCGTCGACCTCGCCACCCCCACCGCCGCGCCGCCCGTCTGGCTGACCCGCGAGCACCCGGAGGTCTTCCCGGTCATGGCCGACGGCGAGTCGTTCGGCTTCGGGAACCGCCTGCACTACGACCCCTCCTCACCGATCTACCGCGAGCACGCGGCCGCCATCACCACCCGGCTCGCCCGGCGCTACTCCTTCCACCCGGCCCTCGCCATGTGGCACATCGGCAACGAGTACGGCCCCACGGCCTACAACGAGGCGGCCTCGGTCAACTTCCGGCGGTGGCTCCGGCAGCGCTACGGCGACCTCGGCACGCTCAACGACGCCTGGACCACCCGCTTTTGGGGGCAGGTCTACACCGACTGGGACCAGATCGAGGTCCCGAGCATCCCCCGGACCTGGATGAACCCGAGCCGCATCCTCGACTTCAAGCGCTTCACCTCTGACGCGCTGCTCGAGTGCTACATCGCCGAACGCAACATCGTCCGCTCCTTCCGCGCCGACATCCCGGTCGTGACCAACTTCATGTCCTTCTACCGGCACGCCGACTACTGGAGGTGGGCACGCGAGGAGGACGCGGCGGCCCTGGACATCTACCCCGATCCCGCCCGGCCCGACTCGCACGTGTCGGCGGCCTTCCAGTTCGACCTGTTCCGCTCCCTCAAGGGCGGCCGGCCCTGGGTGCTGATGGAGCAGGCCGCGAGCGCGGTCAGCCAGTGGCGGCTGAACGTGGTCAAGGAGCCGGGGCGGATGCGGCTCGGGTCGCTCCAGGCGGTGTCGCGCGGCGCCGACGCGGTGATGTTCTTCCAGTGGCGCGCCGGCCGGGGCGGGCAGGAACGCTTCCACTCGGCGATGCTGCCCCACTCGGGGCCGGGCTCGCGCACCTTCCGCGAGGTCACCGGTCTCGGCGGCGAGATCAAGCTGCTCGCGCCGGTGGCGGGCGCCGCCACCCGCGCCGACATCGCCGTCCTGTTCGACTGGAACGGCTGGTGGGGCCTTGAGGAGGTCGGCGGGCTGCCGCGCAACGACTTCAGCTACGCCGACACCGTGATGCGCCACTACACGCCCCTGTGGGAGCACCACCATGCCGTCGACGTGGTGCCACCCGGCGGCGACCTCGGCGCGTACAAGGTGCTGGTCGTGCCCAACGCCTACCTCATCGACGACCAGGGCGTCCAGGCCGTCACCGCCTTCGCCCGCTCCGGCGGCACCGTCGTGATGTCCTTGTTCTCCGGCGTCGTGGACGAGTCCAACCGCGTGCGCTCGAACGGCTATCCGGGCGCGTTCCGCGACCTCATCGGCGCCAAGATCGACGAGTACTGGCCGGCGCGTCCCGGCGAGGAGTTCGCCGTCCGCTTCGCCGACGGCCGCACGACGACCGCGACGTGGTGGCGCGAGGACCTCTATCTGGAGACCGGGACGGCGCTGGCGACCTACACCGACGGGCTGCTCAAGGGCCGGGCCGCGGTCGTCGCGAACGCCTACGGCGCCGGGCGGGTGGTCTACGTCGCGACCCTGCTGGAACAGGACGCCTTCGCGGGCGTGCTGCTCGCGGAGGTGGAGGCGGCGGGCGTGGAGAGCCGCTTCCGCGACGTCCCGGCCCATGTCGAGTGCGCGGTGCGCGAGGACGAGCGGCACGAGTACCTGTTCCTGCTCAACCACGGCGCGGACGCCGCCACCGTCCCGCTCCCCCGTCCCGGAACCGATCTGCTGACCGGAGCCCCGGTCGCCGGCGATGTCGCACTCGCGCCGCTCGGCGTGGCGGTGATCCAGTGCCGGCGGCCGTCCGCGCTGACGGGGGCCGGGGCGGACGCCTCCCGGCGCCCGTCCGGCCCGGCCCGGTGATCGAAGCGCACCTGGAGGATCAACCGGTCGCGTCGGCCGTCCAGTTCCGCACCACGGGGGCGTAATCGGCCGGCTTGTCGGCGACCTTGACGCCGGGACTGATCAGCCAGCTCTGGTAGCCGGGCGTGAACATCTGGTAGACCGACGGCAGGGCCACCGAGCTCGCCTCGTCCAGCTCGGCGCGGAGCTCGGCCGGCAGTTCGAAGTCGAGCGCGGCCAGGTTGGCGTCGAGCTGGCCCGCGCTGCTCACCCCGACGATCGCCGAGGCGATGCCGGGCTGGGTGGCGACCCAGTTGACCGCCACCTGGGCCATCGTCACCCCGAGCTTGCCGGCCACCCTCTCGAGCGTCGCCAGCAGCCGCCATTCCCGATCGGTGTAGGAGCGTCCGGACGAGCCCGCCTCACCCAGCCTGCCCTCTCCGGCCAATCCCTGGTCGGCCTGGCGGTACTTGCCGGTGAGGAAGCCGCCGCCGAGCGGGCTCCACGCGGTGAGCCCCAGTCCGAGCTCGCGCCCCATCGGGACGTGCTCCGATTCGATCGTCCGGTCGATGAGCGAGTAGGGCAGTTGGAGGCTGACCATCGGCACGAGGGAGTGCGCCTCGGCGTGGCTCTGGGCCCGCGCGGCGTACCAGGCCGGCACGTCCGACAGGCCCGCGTAACGGATCTTCCCCGCCCTGGTGAGGTCGTCGAAGGTCCGCACGACCTCTTCGACGGGGGTGATCCGGTCCCAGGTGTGCAGCAGGAACAGGTCGATGTAGTCGGTGCGCAGCCGGCGCAGCGACGCCTCGACCGCGCGGATCATGTGCTTGCGGCCGTTGCCGCCCGCGTTCGGGTCACCGGGGTCGACGCTGTTGGTGAACTTGGTGGTGAGCACGACCCTGTCGCGCACCTTGGCCTCGGCCATGAGGTCGCCGAGGATGGTCTCGCTCTGGCCGGCGGTGTAGAAGTCGGCGGTGTCGACGAAGTTCCCGCCCGCTTCGAGGTAGCGGCGGAAGATGGTGCGCGCCTCCTCCTCGGTCTTGCCGTAGGCGGCGTGGAAGCCGGCGGTGCCGAAGTTCATCGTGCCGAGTGCCAGCCGGCTGACGCGGAGCCCGGAGCGTCCGAGCAGGTAGTAGTGGTTCATGGACATGAGAGCTGTCACTCCGTTCGGGTGCGGGCTCGCGGGTGCCGGCTGTTTCCGGCTCGCGGTACGCGGCCCCTTTTCCGGCTCGTGCGAGCGGCCGGGATTCCTGGCGTGCCTCCCGGTGCGGGACCGATACGGTCCACAGCTTGCGCACCTGAAAATGGACTGTCAAGTCCAAAAATGCAGGTCAGAGCGCCGCCGGCGTTCCGTCAGGTCGGCCCGCGGCCCGTCAGGCCGGCCCGCGGTCGCCGGCGCCGAGGTGGGCGATGCCGATGTCCAGGGCGGCCTCCAGGTGCGCGGTCGAACCGGTGGACATCTGGATCAGGACGCCCCCCTGGACGCCCGCGAGCAGGGCCGCCGCCGCGCGGTCGGCGTCCAGGGCCCGGTCGATCTCGCCGGCCCGCTGCATGTGGCGCACGCCGGCGGCGATCTCGGCCTGCCAGCTGCGCATGAGCTCCGTGACCACGGCCTGGGCCCCGGGCGTGACGCCGCCGAGCTGCGACATGACGGCGTTGAGCGGGCACAGCGTGCCCTGGGCGCGGTAGCGCTCGACCACCTTGTCGCGCCACCGCCACCAGGCGGGCCAGGACGACAGGTCACCCAGCTGGGGTTGCTGGTCCTCCAGCACGCGGTCGGCCTCGAGGCGGGCCACGGCCAGCAGCAGCTCCTCCCGGCCGCCCGGGAAGTAGTGGAACAACTGGCTCTTGCTCGTCGTGGTCCTGGCGAGCACGTCGTCGAGGGTGGTCGCTACCACCCCGTGCTCGCGGATCTGCGCGGCCGCGCCCTGGAGTATCCGCTCCCGCGTCGCGGCGCCCTTGCGGGTCAGCGCAGGCATGACACCTCTCTCAGACTGGATGTTCGGGTCCATACCATGCAATCACGAGACGCCCGCAGGTATGGCGCGGAGCCGCCCGGGCGGTGATGATCGGACCGGGGAGGGTGCGACGGCGTCCGATCGGAGGGGAACGTGCCGGGCGCGCGGCGTCCTTCCGCAGTCGGAAAACCGTCCGGTAAGCCCGCCGGCCGTCGCGACATGGCGCGTCCGGCCGTCGTGATGTCGCGCGAAGGAGAACTCTCATGAGCCCCCGGCCAACGACGGACCGATCACGGCGACCCGAGGATTCCGAAGGACGCACGCGATGGGCGACGATCGCCGTCGTCTACCTCGCCGGGGTGGTCACGGCGATGAGCCTGGGCAAGTTCGCCTCGGTCGGGCCGGCGGTGGCGGCCCAGCTCGGGCTGTCGCTGCCGCAGCTCGGCTGGGTGATCTCGGCCGTCGTGGGCGTGGGGGCCGTCGCCGGCCTGCCCGCCGGATACCTGGTCCGCCGCCTGGGCGCCGAGAGGTCGCTGGTCGGCGGCCTGGCGCTGGTCGCGGTGGCGGGCGCGGCGAACGTGGCGGCGGGCGACTTCGCCTGGTTGCTGGCCGCCCGGGGCGTCGAAGGCATCGGGTACATCCTGGTCACCGTCTCCTGCCCGGCGCTGATCCTGCATCTGGCCCACGAGCGGGACCGCGGCGTCGTCCTGTCCATCTGGGCGACGTTCGTCCCGGTGGGCATCGGGGTGAGCACACTGGCCGGAGGCGCGATCGGCTCCGCCCTGGGCTGGCGCGGCTGGATCGGGCTGATCGCCGGGCTGACCCTCCTCGCCGCGCCGGCCGTCTGGCTGCGCCTGCCGCGCGGGGCGGAGCGGCGCGCGGCGTCCGGGCCCGTCCCCGGGGCGAGGGCGCTGGCGCGACCGGTCGCCCTGGCGGGAGCCTTCTGCCTGATCGTGCTGGTGACCATGCCGGTGGTCGTGCTCCTGCCCACGCTGCTGATCCAGCAGTACGGGCGCTCGGCCGCCGCCGCCGGCGCCATGACCTCGGTGATCTCGATGCTCGGGGTGGCCGGCGGGCTGGCGGTGGGCGTGCTGCTGCGCCGGGGCACGCCTGTCGGCGTCCTGGCGCTGACCGGGCTACTGGTGGTACCGGCCGCCTGGCTCATCTACGGCGGCGGCAGTTCGCCGGCCGGCGCGCTGGCCGGCGCGGGGGGCGTCTCGGTGCTGAACGGGCTGCTGGGCGCGCTCGCCATCGCGGCACTCCCTCTCACGCTGGAGCGTCTGGACCACGCCGACGTCGGCAACGGCGTGATCGCCCAGGCGGGCAGCCTCGGATCGCTGCTCGGCCCCCCGTTGTTCGGCCTGGTGGCCACCGGGTTCGGGTACCCGGCCCTGGTGCCGGTCATCGCCGTCGGGGTGGTCATCTCGGTCGGCTCGTTGCTGCTGCTCAGCGTCCGGAAGTCACCCCGGCCCGTGCCGGCCGCCGACTGAGCCCGGGTGCTGACCGGTGCCTCGGGTGCCGGTCTCGGGCTCGTGGCGCCGCGGGGTCAGGGTGAGGGCGCGCGGCGCCTCGCGGGCCGGGGACGGGAGGACGAGCGGCGCCGCGCCGGGGGTGAGGGTGCCCAAGACGCGGGCGGCGCGCGCTCCGGTGCCCGCGGGGACCGATCCCGGCAGGCCGTGCGCGGTGTGCCAGCCGATGAGGGCGAAGGCGATCGCCTCCTTGCCGTCGGCGGGGGCGCCGTAGGCGTCGCTCAGCCGGACGGTCACGCCGGGGAGCGCGCGGCGCAGACCGTCCATGAGCACGGGGTTGCGGCAACCGCCGCCCGAGACGACGAGCAGGCCGGCGCCGCTCGCGGCCACCTCCCGGACGACCGTGCGGACGGTGAGCTCGGTGAGGGTCGCCACGAGGTCGGCCGAACCCGGCCGGGCGCCCGCCCTGGTCATCGCCTCTTCGATGTGGCCCAGGTGGAACAGTTCCTTGCCGGTGCTCTTGGGGAGGGGCAGCCGGTAGTACGGGTGGCCGAGCAGGACCGCCAGAAGGCCCTCGTCGACCGTGCCGGAGGCGGCGACGCGCCCGTCCTCGTCGAAGCCGCGCTCGTTCAGCCCCCGGCTCACCACGACCGCGTCGATCAGCGCGTTCGCCGGGCCGATGTCGTAGGCGGCGACGTCGCCGGGGCCGCGCACCACCGTCAGGTTCGCGATGCCGCCCAGGTTGAGCGCGGCGGCCGTGCCGCGATGCCCGGCCAGCAGCAGGACGTCGAGCAGGCACACGAGTGGGGCGCCCTGCCCACCGGCCGCGACGTCGCGGGAGCGCACGTCGGAAAGGACCGGCGTGCCCGTGCGCTCGGCGATCCACGCGGGCTGGCCGATCTGCAGGGTGCCGAGAGCGTGCGCGCCCTCGACCCAGTGGAACACGGTCTGCCCGTGGGAGACGACCAGGTCGACCGGCCCTGCCCGTCCGATCGCCTCGGCGGCGGCCCCGGCGAAGCTCTGGCCGATGAGGGTGTCCAGCGCGCACACCTCGGCCAGGGTGGTCGCCGCCGGGGGCAGCGCGTTCATCAGCCGGGCGCGCAGCCGGTCCGGGTAGGGCGTGGCGGTGGTGAACTCGACGACTCCGCTGAGCGTGCCGCCGTCGTAGGCCGGGTCGAAGTCGACCAGCGCCACGTCGATGCCGTCGTGGGAGGTGCCGGAGATCATGCCCAGGACCCTCACGGCGCCCCCTCCGAGTGCGATTTCGGCCGCCCGGCCACCGCCCCGCGCGGGGCCGCGGACACGGCGCACGCGGCGAACCGCCCCTGTCCTGGGCGAACGCGTGCCCTTTCCCTGGAAGTAGTACCCGCGGCACCGCACCCGATCCGGGCTCGCCGCATCACGGCCCGCGGCGGCGGGACCGCCTCCCGGGCGTCACCACACCGTAAGAATCTCCGGGCCGCGCCTGCCTTAGCGTCGGCCCATGGAGATCGACGTGGTGCTGCCGTGCCTGGACGAGGAGGCCGCCCTCCCCTGGGTGCTGGAGCGCATGCCGGCCGGCTGCCGGCCCATCGTGGTGGACAACGGCTCGACGGACGGCTCGGTGAAGGTCGCCGCCGGGTTCGGGGCACAGGTGGTCGTCGAGCCGCGGCGCGGGTTCGGCGCCGCCTGCCATGCCGGGCTGCTGGCCGCGACCAGCGGCATCGTCGCCTTCATGGACGCCGACGCCTCCCTCGACCCGCGGCAACTGCCGCGCGTCACCGAGCCCGTCGCGGCCGGAGACGCCGACCTGGTGCTCGGCCGGCGGATCACCCGCTCGGCCGGGGCCTGGCCGCCGCACGCGCGGGCCGCCAACGCCCTGCTGGCCCGCCGCCTGCGCCGCCGCACCGGGGCCGGGGTGCACGACCTCGGCCCGATGCGCGCGGCCCGCCGTGACGCGCTGCTCGCCCTGGGGCTGAGCGACCGCAGGTTCGGCTACCCGCTGGAGATGGTGCTGCGCGCCGCCGCGGCCGGCTGGCGGATCGCCGAGGCCGAGGTGGACTACCTCCCGCGCGCGGGACGCTCCAAGGTGACGGGCACGGTGCGCGGGACGGTGCGCGCCATCGGCGACATGCGGCGGGTCATGCGGGAGAACGCGTGACCCAGGTCCTGGTCATCGCCAAGGAACCGCTGCCGGGCCGGGTCAAGACCCGGCTCTGCCCGCCGTGCACGGCCGAGCAGGCCGCCCGGCTAGCGGCCGCCGCCCTGGAGGACACCCTGCGCACGGTGGCGGCGACCCGGACGCCGCGCCGGGTGCTCGCCCTGCAGGGGATGCCGGGGCCCTGGCTGCCCCCTGGGTTCACGGTCATCCCGCAACGCGGGGCCGGGCTGGACGAGCGGCTGGCGGCGGCCTTCACCGACGCCGGCCGGCCGCACGCGATGCCCACCGTCCTGGTCGGCATGGACACCCCGCAGCTCACCTCACCCCTGCTGGAGGCCGCCCGCGCCGCGCTGGCCTCGCACGACGCGGTGTACGGGCCCGCCGCGGACGGCGGGTTCTGGCTGCTCGGCCTGCGCCGCCCGGATCCGGCGCTGGTGCTCGGCGTGCCCATGTCGCAGCCCCACACCGGAGCGGCCCAGCTACGGCGCCTGCGCCAGGCGGGGCTGAGCCTGGCCGTGCTGCCCGAACTGCGCGACGTGGACACCTTCGCCGACGCCTGCGACGTCGCCGCGTCGGCGCCCGGCACCCGGTTCGCCGCGACGCTGACCACCGTGCGCGAAGCCCTCGGCCACCAGATGGCGCCGGCCGCGTCCCCGGCCGCGTCCCGCGACCGGCGCAGCGCCCGTCAGCGCGACGTGCGGGACGGACGTCCGGCCCGCGGCCACTGAGCCGAACACCGTCCCCGCCGTCTGCGCAGACCTGAGACCGTCCTCGCCGTCTACGCAGACCTGAGACCGTCCTCGCCGTCTTCACCGGGCGTGAGATCGTCCCCACCATATGGACCGAGCCGGGGAACGGCCCGCTCTCAGTGCGTCCGCCGCCGCCGGAAGGGCCGCGCCCGTCCGGTTCGCCGGGCTCGCAGCCGGGCCGCGGCCATCGCCGCCGCGGCGGCAACCGCGATCACGGCCAGCACGAGGAGCAGGTTGCGCCCGTAGTCCAGCGGGAGCAGCGACGGGTTGTCGGCCCTGCGGCCGATGCCCAGCACCATCGGCAACGCGAGCAGGCCGAGCACGCCGGCCACGGCCAGCGCGGCGCGCACCCAGAACCGGTACGGCTCGCGCACCGCCCCGGTGAGCACGGCGACCGCCGCGACCAGCGGCGCCAGGACGCCGTCGTGCGCGGCGACCAGCCCGCCGAACCACAGGGCCCAGCCGAGGGGGTCGGTGTGGTGGGCGTCCGCCACGAGACCCGCCAGCCCGACGGCGACCAGCGCGCCTCCGACGCCGTACCCCGCCCACCGCCACCGGCCCGAGCCGGCACGCGAAGCGTCGTCCCGCTCGTGCACGGCGTCGGAGGAGGCGCCGTCGGGCCCTGTCATCGCGGCGAGGAAGGAGTCGCCCGGTTCGGTGCGGGCGTCGGGAGAGGTGCCGTCCGGCCGCTTCATGTGACCACCACCTTGGTGACCCACTTGGTCTGCAGCACGCCGGGCCGGTCGGGCGCGATGAGACGCAGGGGGAAGCCGTGGTCGGGTGCGAGCGGGGCGCCGTTGAGGCGCAGGGCCAGCAAGGTGAGCGGGTCGCCCCAGTGCGGCGAGCGCACCTCGCTGGACCGGTAGGCCCCGCCGCGCTCCAGCGACTCGACCGTGACCACGGCGTCGGGGGCCGCACCCGCCCGGGCGAGCAGGTCGCGCAGGCGGATCCCGGCCCACTCCGCCTCCGCGCTCCAACCCTCCACGCACGAGATCGGCAACCGGGCGGTGTGCTGCGGCCACCGCAGCAGGTCGGCGTAGGTGAGGGACAGGGGAGTGCGCACCGCCCCGGTGACCGTGAGCCGGTATCCCGCGTCCGCGGCGACCGCGCTCACCCCGGCCGCGGCCGCGGTCTTGTTCACCGGGACGCCCTGCGGGCCGATGCGCGGGCCGCGCGGCGCGAGCACGGCCAGCCGGGCGAGAGGCGGATAGGTCTCGCCCACCGTGACCAGGGCGGTGACGCCCGAGGCCGCCGCCACCGTGGCGAGGAAACGCCGCCGGGCCATGTCGCCTGGTCCGACCGGTTCCCGCGTCCAGAACCGGGCACGGACCTTGGCCCACTCGTTCACCACATGGATGACCAGCGCGCCGTAGACCAGGTAGGCCGTCCAGTAGTGCGCCGCGGTGAAGGAGAACGGCCACAGGTACGCGTAAGAGATGTTCAGCAGCCCGGTGACCAGCTGGAACAACGATCCGCCCACCAGAGCAAGCACCAGCGCGCGTTCCACGGCCTGCGGCGCCGAACGGAAGGGCGGCCACTGGAACAGCCGCGGGTAGACCGTCCACAGCTTGGCCAGCAGCAACGGGATGGTCGCCAGCCCGCCGATGACGTGCGCTCCCTGCGTGACCCGGTACAGGTTCACCGGCCGGGACGGCCACAGCAGCCAGGCCGGCGGATGCTGCATGAAGTGGCTCACCAGCCCGGTGACCAAGGCCACCGTGAAGCTCAGGCCGAGCCACACGCCGAGCTGAGCGGCCGTCCGCTCGGAGTGCAGCCCGCTGCTGAAGCGCCCGGAGACGCCGCGCACGAATTCCTCCGCCCGGCGCTCCAGGCTTTTTCCGTCACTACGGCGAACCATCGTCCCGCCTCGCTCCGGTGTTCTCGCGCGCCCGCATTCCGGCGTCGGCCATTTCCACCGGCCGGCCGCGCGCGCCGCACTGTCCGATCGACTTCTGCGACCTTACAGCGGAAGGCATTCACCGATTCTTACGAACCTGTGACGCGATCGAGGGTCTTGATCAGCCTGTAAGCCGTTGACCTGCACTTTGGTGTCGGCACGGACATGAAGCGGTCTCTCGGGAGGCAACGGCCGAAATGGCGGGACGCGCTGCGGGAGAACGGCTTCTCAATACCATCGCGCCGGCGATTGAGCGGTCGATTCACCGCATGGTGGAATTCTGTCGCCAAGGGGAGATGCGGAGCACGCTGTGCCCGCGAAAGGAATCGGCCCGGCAGAGGGCCCGCCGCACCGGAGAATCGTCGCGGCATGCTCCGGCCATTTCGAGAGCCCGCCCGTCGCCCGGGCGGCCGGGCGGCCGGGCGGCCGGAGCCCAGGACTTCGGCCCGGTGCCCGCGGGTCAGCCGTGCCGCCGGGAGGGCGTCAGGGCCGCCGCGGCGGACGCGCACCATCGGCGGACCTTCGGCCCGTGCCGGCGCCACCACGTCCAGGCCCACAGGCCCTGGACGCCGGCCAGCACCGCGACCACCGCCACGGCGTCCACGACGGCCGGCGCCTCGCCGCCGTTCACCAGCGTGCCGATCGCGGGCCCCGCGATGGCGGCGAGCGCGGGGAGCATGAGCGTCGCGACCACGGTCAGGCAGGCCGCCGTGCCCACCACCAGCAGCACCGTGTAAAGACGCACCGCGACGCGCTCGCGTCGCGGGAAGCCCGCGAGCGGGTTCGCCCCACCCCCCTTCGCCAGGCGGCCGATCAGGAACCGCCCGTACGCCACGCCGTCGCCGTACAGGTTGCGGCACCCGGCGAGGTCCTGGGCGACGAAGTAGAGGTCGGTCCGCATGAACACCAGGAACTGGAAGCTCAGCGCGTCGATCTGGGTCAGGACGACGATGGCGGCAACGGTGTGCGGGCCGCCCTCGCCCGGCCAGACGGCGAGCAGCGTCAGCCCGGCCGCCATGACGGCCGCGTCCAGCGCCATGCCGGCGAGGTAGGCGCTCATCCGGACGCGCCTGTCCTCGCCCCAGACCCCCGACACGTCGGTCTGCACGACGAGGAACTGCAGGCGCGAGCCGAGGGTGATCCGCCCGGGCACCCCGGCGGCCCGGGCAGTGCCGAGATGGGCGAGCTCGTGCAGCAGCACCAGCCCCCAGGTGATGGCGACCTGGGTGAGCAGCGAGACGGTGCCGAACCGGCTCCAGGCCATGATGCCGGGACTCGGCATGACCTCCGGCCGGACGGCCAGGACCACCAGCCCGCACAGGACCACCGACCCCACCCCGGCGTGGACGGCCGGATTCAGCGTCCACCGGACGTGGCGCGGCTTCAGCCAGGGAAGCGAGGGCCTTCGCCGCCCGGTGTCCGCGACCGGCCGGCCGTCCATGCCCGCCACGAACCCCAGGTCGGTCAGCGCCGCACAGAAGTCGGCCACGTCGACTCTCGTCCCGGTCTCGGCGGTGACCCGCGCCGCGACCTCGTCGACCGTCCGGCCCTCGGCCAGCAGGTCGATCACCGTCCGGCCGATGTCGGGGAAGGACGCGAACGTGCCGGTCTCGACCCGCCCGATGATCCAGCCGGAACCGTCGCGACGCGTTCTGAGCCGGTGGAGCCGTACGCGGGAGGCTCCCGTCACCGCGTGCATACGGCGCACCCCGGCTCGCCGTGCGGGAACTCGGCGAAGATCGGCTGCTCCGGGGCGACGAGGTTGGCGCCCTGGATATAGCAGGCCGTGACCGGCGGGACCTCGGTGATGAGCCGGATGACCCCATGGGCGACCATGTGGCCGCACATCCCGGCCGAAGTGGCGATCGCGCCGGGACCGCCGAGGTGGACGGGACGGCCCGCGGCCCCTGGCGGGCCGTGACCGGGTCCCGCGCGCCTGCGGTCCTCGATGCGCTGCATGCACTCGTAGCAGGCTCCGCGGCCGGGGGCGAAGACGCCCGTCGTCACCAGCGGGCCGCTGTAGCCGCCGCCCACCCAGGGGATCCCGGCGGCGAAGCAGGCCCGGCCGGCCCACACGCGGATGCCGTCTTCTCCTTTGGGCTCGTCGGCGCACATGGCCACCACGTCGAACCCCGGCAGCAGGGCCGCGAGGTCCCGCTGGCTCCGGACGCGCAGGACGGCGCCCGACACCTCGATGTCGGAGTTCAGCCTGCTCAGCCGCTCGACGGCGGCCTCCACCTTGGGACGGCCGATGTCGGCCTCGGTGAACAGGAGCTGGCGGTTGAGATTGGCCAACTCGACCCGGTCGTCGTCGACCAGGCGCAGCACCCCCGCCCCGGAGGCCGCGAGGGCCTGCGCGGCGCAGGCGCCCACGCCGCCGACGCCGATCACCAGGACGCGCGAGCGGCGCAGCCGGAGCTGGGCGTCCCAGCCGTGCTCCCGCGGAGTGAGGTCCGCCCAGCGGAAGAACGCCTGACCGCGGCCGTACCGGTCGCGCTCGCGCGGAGTCAGTTCGGGCGCCTCCGCCGTTCCCGCGTCCTCGATGTGGCCGGAACCGAGCAACTGGGCGACGATCGACTCGGCGTCGCGCAGGGTCAGCTCGGGGAAGCCGGCCAGGAGCAGGGCGGTGACATCGGCGCAGGTCCGCGTGCCGTTCATCGCCGCAAGAGCCGTCCACACCCAGCCGTTCGGGTCCTTGATCTCGTGGGCCAGCCCGTAGACGTCGCCGCCGATGCGGACCAGGCCGCCGCCGAGACGGTAGGGCGCGTGCTCGGGCTTCACTCTCGGCAACCGCAAAGCGGCCTCCCCGGTGAAGGCGTGGACGCCCAGGGGGGCGCGGAGCCGCGGTCGGGCGCGCGCGAGGCCCGGTCGCGGCTCCGCCGGTAGGGGCCGGTCAGGACCCGGAGGGGTTGCTGAGGCGTTCGGTGGTCTCGAGGCGGTCCAGCCTGCGGATCTCGATCTTCACGGCGTCGGTGGAGCAGGGGTCCTCTGCGGCCTTGTTCTCGTGGTTCTCGTCGAAGTCTCTGATGTCGCTCACGAGTTGCCTCTTCTCGTCGACACGCTCGGCTGACTTGCCGACTTGCTGACTCTTTGACCTGATCGACGGCCGTCCGACCGCCCCTCAGAATAGATCGCCGGCAATCAGAGCGATAGATCCTTTCTTGTCGAGGTTTCACAATATGGCGGACCGGCACGAATTCCGGCCGCATTCCGGTCCCACCGTAATTTGGAAAACGTCACGGGTGCCGAAAGCGCGGGCGCCACCGGGAAAGTCAGGGCGTTCCCAGCGGGGCGGGCGCCGCCTCCGCGGAAACGCGCTCCACGCCGGCCGGGGGCAGGTCGCTGCTGAAGCGCGGCATTCCGCGCAGGAAGAGGGTGGCGAGCGGCACGGCGAACGCGGCCAGCGCGCTGACCCCTAGCAGCGCCGACCGGCCGACCGCCGCGCTCACCGGGCCGGTCAGCATGAGGCCGAGGGGCGTCATCGACGAGGAGACCAGCCAGTCGACGGAGATCACCCGGGCCAGGCGCTCCGGCGGGATCTCCCGCTGGAGGTTCACCGCCCACTGCACGCCGTAGATCTCCAGCCCCAGACCTGCGGCGATGTAGCACCCGTACAGCATCAGCGGCGACACCGGCCACGTCAGCGCGAGCGGCACGGCGCCGTACATGGCGACCCCGCAGATCGCGGCCACCCCGGGCCGGCTCGGTCTCCACCTCATGCTGATCAGCCCGCCCATCAGGCCGCCGACCGACAGCAGGGCGAGGGCGGCTCCGTAGACGGCGTCGCCGCCGAAAGCCTCGCGGGAGACCAGGGGCAGCATGACCTGCGCCGGAGCGATGGCGAACATGTGCTGGAACGCCATGGCGAGGGTGCCTCCCAGGACCCACGGCCGTCGTGACACCTCCGACAGGCCGTCGGCGATCTCCCGGACGGCCGACGACCGCCGCGCCGGCGCGACGGCCGGTTCGCGCAGCGGCAACAGGAGGAGCAGGGCGAGCAGGTAGGCCGTCATCACGGCGAGGAACCCGATGCCGGGAGACCAGGCGGTCACGACGTACGCGCCGAGACCGGGTCCGACGATGGCGCCGAGCCGCCAGGAGACCGCCATCAGCGCCGCCGCCGCCGGGCGCTGCGCGGGGGTGAGCACCGACGACAGGCATGCCTGGTAGGCGGGCCGGTGGAACGCCTCCGCCGCCCCGACGAGGAAGACCAGGGACGCCAGCAGCCACGGGGGCCCGCCGCCGTGCAGTCCGACGGCGACCACGCAGCCCTGGAAGGCCAGCGAGGCCATCATGACCGTCCGGCGCGGCAGCCGGTCCGCCCACAGCCCGCCCAGGAGGGAGAACACGATCAGCGCGACCCACCGGCCGGTGAAGATCGCGCCGACGGTCGAGGCGGTGCCGCCCGCGTTGAGGGCCACGATGGTCACCGTGACCGGGAAGATCTGGTCGGCCGCCACCGACATGGTGAAGCTCAGCCATAGCAGACGGAACTCCCGATTTCTCGTCACAGAACCATCTACGGGACGAGTAGGACGATTGGCTTTCCCCACACGAGTGCGCATGCCACGAAATCAACCTCGATGAGTCAGAACCCGCAAGGGAGGTTGTTTCGGCTTTCTCCGGCGGCTCGCCTCATTCTTGCGCACCTTTCCGCGTTCCGGCCATGCCAGGCGGCGCCGTCGCCGGGTCCCGGCCACGACCGCGATACCGGTCGCCGAACACGGATGGCCTCGGTCGCGGGAACCGGCCTCAGACGGTCATCAGGCGGCCGTCAACCGCCGTCACGCGGACGTCAACCGGTCATCGACCGGCCATCACCCGGCCTGGTGGCCGGACACGCGTTCGCGCACCCGGCGGTGCACGATGGCCGCGAGCAGGGTCAGCGCGGCGCAGCCCAGGCCGGTGACCAGCAGGGGAAGCAGCGCGAGCGCCCGGTGGGGGGCGGCCGGCCGGCGCGACAGGGTCAGCGTGCCGGTCGCGGTCCGGCCGACCCGGCCGCTCTGCACGGTGAGACGGTAGTTCCACCGTCCGTCGGGCACGCCGCGACCGAGCGGCACGGTGACCTCCGCCTCCTCGCCGGGGGCCAGGGTCGTGCCCCGGACGATGGGATAGGGACCGGCCTCCTTCAGCCGGCCGGGGCCCTCCAACAGGTACAGCCGGCCCTGCACGTCGATGGCACGATGTCCGGTATTGGTCACGGTCGCCACGACCCGGTAGTCGCCGCCCGCCCCGAGGCGGGGGCGCACCTGGCCGATCTCGAATTCCGTGGCCGGTTCGCCGCCCGGGCCCACGTGCAGGTAGGCGCGGACGCCCACCAGGTTGACCAGGGCGATGTTGGTCCGTGGCCGGTTCGCCGCCCGGGCCCACGTGCAGGTAGGCGCGGACGCCCACCAGGTTGACCAGGGCGATGTTGGTCCCCGGTCCGGGTTTGGGCGAGGCGACCCTCGCCCAGATCACGGCGTACCGCTCTCCCTCGCCCGCCCAGGCCGGCACGGCGATGGTCGCCCTCACCAGCGCGCTGCCGCCAGGACGCAGGTCGAGCTTGGTCCGGTTCAGGCGAATCCAGGAGGTCAGCTCGTTGCCCGCCGGGGGCGGCGCGAAGGTGAAGCGATGGTTCCTGATGGCCGCGCCGCCGGCGTGCAGCGTGATGTGCCGGGTCTTCGCCGAGAAGTTGAAGACCTTCAGGGCCCTTGTGAAGGTGGTTCCGGGGTTGACGTGGTCGTCGATGTAGACGCGCGCACGCGGGTCGTCCAGCCGGCTGGCCGGGATCTCGGCCACCCCGATGCCGATCCGCCCGCCCGGGGCGGGTGGATCGGCGGTCTCGGCACCGGCGTGCGCGGCGATCGGCGCGCAGGCCGCGAAGGTGAGCGTGAGCAGCGACGCGCGGGCGCGCCGGGACAGCTGATCAGGCAACGAGGTGGTTCACCGTGCCCGTATAGGTGCCGGCCACGGCCTGGGCGGGGATGTTGACGATCAGGGTGGGGTTCCAGGTGGCGGAGTTGCTGCCCGAGCCGGTGGTCTTGCTGAACGCGGTGCGCGGCTGGTCCAGCGTCACCGCCGCCGCGGCGTTCGCCTGGCCGGCGACGAACGTGCCGGTGCCGGTGGTGGCGGTCGCGGGTCCCGACCAATATTGGACCGAGGTGGTGGGGATGGTCTCGGCGGCGGTGCCGCCGCCGGTGGTGAAGTTCGTGGCCGAGACGGTCGCGGTCCAGGTGGCGGTCAACGCGGCCCGCTGGTCGGAGACCGTGATCAGGCCGAGCTGCCCGGTGACCGGGTTGCCCGGGGTGTTGCCGCCGATGGGGACCGGGCCGTCCGGCACCGCGATGGTCAGCGAGTCCGGCGCCGTCACCGTGAACGTCACGGTGGTCGGACAGGTGGTCGAGGCGGCGCAGGTGCCGGCCTCCGCCGGAGTGGCGGAGGGCGCCACCATCAGGGCGGCGCCGATGGCGACGGCAGCGGCCGGCATGGCACTACGACGGAATGTTCCAGGCAACTGCCGATCCCCCTTGACCCGGGCCCCACGCGCGGGCTCTGATACGTGATCAGATCTTGCACGGTGATCAGCGGCCCGAAACCGGACGGGCGGGTTGCCGGAGGGATTTTTGATCACCGTTTGAAGGGCCGATGATCGTCTAAGGGGCGATTCGCCGAGTACCGCCGGATATCTGGTGATCTGCCAGATGGCAACTTATCCAGAACGGTCGGCCGGATCGGCCCCCCTTGATAGAACCGGTATTTCCAAACACGCACTGAATGCGCCGTGTTGGAACCTTCGCCCTTTTGGCACCGCTCCCGCATGCCGACGATCACTTTTTGGCGCCGTGTTTGCCGTACGCGGGTTCCGGTGGGCCAACACCGGCCGATTCGGAGCCCTAGGCTGCCAATGTTCTCTTGGCATACCGGGAGGCGGCGCCCAAGGGTAAACACGAACCAGGTGATCGGGGGGAACGGATGAAAAACCGCCACAGCGGTGGCTCATCGCTGCTGGCCTCGATCACGTTGGCCGGCGTGCTGAGCACGCCCGCGGTCGCGGCCGGCGCTCCCGAGCCGCCGGACCGCCTCCGGCCACCCCCGGCCCCGGCGTGGCACTCCCCGTCCCTCCGGCCCACCTCCGAGCCGCCTCCGGCCCGGGCATGGCACTCCCCGTCCACCCGGCCCACCTCCGAGCCGCCGCCCGCCCTGGCATGGCACTCCCCGTCCACCCGGCCCACCTCCGAGCCGTCCCCGCCGCACCCGTCCATCCCTCCGCACCCGTCGTTCGCCGGGCCGCCGGTCCAGCCGTCTCGCGGGCCGTCGTCCGCGCCGTCCGACGAGCCCTTCGCCGCGCCGTCCAACGAGCCGTTTGACGCGCCCTTCGCCACACCCTTCGCCACGCCCTTCGCCACGTCGTCCGACGAGCCGTTCAGGGGGCCGCTCGTCGAGCCGTCGCCGGAGCAGGCGGCCGAACCGCCGCGAGAGGTCCCGCTCTCAGAGCCGCCACCCCGCCGGCCCCGGCCCCGTGCCGGCAGAGCGGAGGCCGGGGACACCGGCTCGCGCCCGGCGCGCCGGCAGAGAAGGGCGGCGCTGGCGAACACCTTGACGATCGCCGTGCCCGCCACGGCGAACCTCGGCGCCGGCCACCTCGGCGGCACCATCAGCTCAAGCCTCGGCACGGTGACCGTGGAGGACTCCCGGAACGGGTCGGCCTCCTGGACCGCGACGGTGTCTGCCACCGACTTCACCACCGGTGCCGGAACGGCGTCACAGACCATCTCGAAAGCCAACATCGCCTACTGGTCCGGACCGACCACCGCCTCCTCCGGCGCCGGCACCCGCACCCCTGGGCAACCCACCGCGGCCCAGCGCGTCCCGCTGTCGTCGCCGGTGGTCGCCTTCAAGGGCACCAAGTCGCCGTTGGCGGCCACCACCAGCTGGCAGCCGACGCTGGTGGTGACCATCCCCGTCTCGGTCCAGACGGGCGTCTACACCGGCGTCATCACCCACGCGGTCGCCTGATCGCGGCTTTCTCCGCCGGGAGCCGCATTCTCCTTCTTTATTGGCGGACTCCTGACCGGCCACGAACAAACGCGCCGGAGGCAGGGCCGCGGCGCCGGGAGATAGTTGCACCGGCTGGGCCGAACCGCGGTGGCATTTCACCCGGACGGCTCGTGGCAGAGCGTTCGACGCCCACTGCCGGTGAAATCCGCGCATCAAGCATGACGCCATGGCACCGAGAGCATTCGAGCCGCCCGAGAAACCAATGCACTCACATATTCCGCATATTCCCGGAAGGAATGTCATGCTTCGCAGCCGCAGATCGCTGGGATATCCGCTCATGGCCATGGCGCTGATCCTGGCGGCCCACATGCCGGCCGCCGCGTCCACCGCACCGCCGCACCGGCCTTCGCCCCCGCGTCCGTGGGTGAAGCTCTGCCTGAAGCTCAAGCTGCAGCCCCGTCACAAGCACATCCGCTGCTCCATCCCGCCCAAGCCCCGGGAGCGGCGGGGCGCGAGCGCGGAGCGATCCGCGCTGACGCCCACCATCAACGAGATCTCCATCCCGACGAGCCCGGCCACCCCAGTCGGCATCGCCTCCGGGCCGGACGACAACGTGTGGTTCACCGAGAACGCCGGCAACAAGATCGGCAAGGTCACCACGGCGGGCGTGTTCACCGAGTACTCCCTGCCCACCGCCGACTCCCAGCCCGCGCACATCACCGCCGGACCGGACGGCCTGCTGTGGTTCACCGAGGCGACGGGCAACAGGATCGGCAAGATCACCACCTCGGGCACCATCACCGAGTACACCCTGCCGGTCTCGGGCTCCTACCCCTGGTCGATCACCTCGGGGCCGGACGGCAACCTGTGGTTCACCGAGCCCGACGCCAACAAGGTCGGTAAGATCACCACTTCGGGCACCATCACCGAGTACACCCTGCCGACCTCCGGCGCCTACCCGCTGTTCATCACCGCCGGACCGGACGGGAACCTCTGGTTCACCGAGCCGCTCCTCGGCAAGGTCGCGCGGATCACCACCGGCGGCACGGTCACCGAGTTCACCGCCCCCTCCGGTGCGATGCCGCTGGGCATCACCACCGGCTCGGACGGCAACCTGTGGTACGGCGACGGCAACGGCAAGGTGGGCTCGGTCACCACCACCGGTACCTTCACCGACTACTCCCTCACCGACCCCAACGCCTTGCCCTGGGGAATGACCCTCGGCCTGGACGGCAACGTGTGGTTCGCCGAGCAGTCCGCCGGCAATGTCGCGAGCGTCACCACGACCGGCACGGTCAGCGAGTACGCCCTGCCCACCAGTGTCGCCGGGCCGCTACAGCTCACCGTCGCCTCCGACGACAATCTCTGGGTCACCGAGGACTACGTCGACAAGCTCGCCATCGTCACCCCCTGACCCGGTGATCCCGGCGGCCGCCGCCCCGGCGCCGCGGCCGCCGGCCGTCCTGTCGTCCCTGTCGTCCCTGCCGTCCTGCCGTACGAGAGTTATCCACAGTTTCCACAGACTCGTACACAGGTTCGAATATGATCTCCAGGGAGTGGCGACTCACTCGTCGGCCAGGACGGCCTGGGCCTGATCCTCGCCCCCGACGAGGCCGCGCAGCCGGTCGTTGGCGTCCTCGATCGCGCTCAGCACGATCTCACGCTGCTCGCCGCTCGCCTCCCCCAGTGTCTGCTCGGCCAGCTCCGTCCACACGCGTTCGATGGCGGGCACCAGCTCGTGGCCGGCTTCGGTGACCACGATGCGCACCTGGCGGCGATCGGTGGGCACCGGCTCACGCCGGAACCATCCGCCCGACTCCAGGCGGGCCAGGCTGCGAGTTGCGGTGGGCGGCTCGATGCCGAGCCGCGCCGCCAGCTCCGAGATCGTCATGCCGTCGCGTTCCTGGACCAGCAGCCACAGCAGCACGTCCTGCCCCGGGTGCAGCCCGAGCGCCGCGAGCTTGCGCGCCTTCGCGGCGCGGTAGAGCTTGCTCATCTTGTTCAGCGCCCGGTTGACGCGCATGACCTCACTGCTGTCCATGGCCCCATCCTATCGATGTATAGTCGGCTAATAGATAGCCGACTAACTATTTGGAGAAGCCATGGATCTCGGGCTCAACGGGCGTGTCGTGCTGGTCACCGGGGCGTCCGGCGCCATCGGTGCCGCGATCGCCGCGACGTTCGCGCAGGAGGGCGCTCTGGTCGCCGCGGGCTGGCACGGCAACGAGGAGAACGCGCGCGCCGTGGTCGAGTCGATCACCCAGGCGGGCGGGAAGGCGATCGCGGTGCGCATCGACCAGCGTGACCGCGACTCGGCCCGGGCGGTGACCGACCAGGTCGAACGCGAACTCGGCGACATCGCGGTCCTGGTGGCGAACGCCGTCGCCTGGCCGCCGATGGCGCCCGACACCTGGGACATCCTCAGCGAGGGCCTGGTCGCGAACGTGACCGGGACGATGGCCCTGGTCGACGCCGTCCTTCCCCGCATGCGGGACACCGGGTGGGGACGGCTGGTGCTGATCTCCTCCGACGTGGTCGAGCAGCCGATGCCGGCGGCCGTGACCTACCCCGCGGTCAAGGGCGCGATCGAGACGGCCGCGAAGGTGCTCGCCGTCCGGGAGGCGCGGCACGGCGTCCTCACCAACGTCGTCCGGCCCGGCTTCACCCTGACCGACCGGGCGCTGACCTGGCCCGGGCTCGGACAGCAGGCCGTCGACGCCGAGGGGGCGAAAACACCGACGGGACGCATCTGCACCCCCGAGGACGTCGCGAGCGCGGTCGCCTACCTGGGCTCAGCCGCCAACGGCCACATCAACGGCGAAACCCTCTCCATAGCCGGCGGCCGACAACTCACGCGCTAGCCATCCCGCCGGTGCCGCTCACGCCGCGTCCGGCGCAGGGTCCGGCATGGCCTCAGGTGCCGGACGTCGCGATCACCGTGTTCGAATGGCGCCATGGATCTCGATCGCGCGCAGGCGTTCGCCGACGCATGGGTGGCCGACTGGAACACCCGCGACCTCGACCGCATCATGCGGCGCTACGCCGACGACGTCGTGTTCCGCTCGCCGCTCGCGGCCCGGCTCGTCGAGGGTTCGCAGGGCGTCATCCGCGGCAAGCGGGCGCTGCGCGCGTACTGGGCGGAGGGCCTGCGGCGAAACCCCGGGCTGCGCTTCGACCTCCTCGGGGTGTACGCCGGCGTCGACTGCGTCGTCATCAACTTCCGCAACCAGGACGGGGGGCGATCCTGCGAAGTGCTCGTCCTGGACGGCGACCTCGTCGTCTCAGGATGGGGCACGCATGGACCGCCGCCGGGCTGAGCGCCCGCCCCACGCGGGCCGCGCCGCCGGTGATCCCTCCCTGCCCGGTGGCCGGAGGTCAGCCTATGCCGCCGCGCCGGGCGGTGAGCTCGCCGAGCAGTTCGTGGACGCGCACGGCCCGGTTGGCGTCCTCCTCGCGGACCTGTTCGATGAACTCGACCACGTCCTTGTGGCCTTCGGCGTCCTCGACGTACTGGGCGTACACGTGGGCGCCCTTGAGCGCGTGGTACTGGATGCTGACCAGGTCGTAGACGATGTCGTCGGCTGGAGTGTGCGATTCGGCCATGACTGTCGCTCCTCGTGAGTGGGCCGGCGGCTCCGGCCGGCCGGCTTCGGACGCCGCCCGGCGCGACCACCGTGGTGAGAGCGCTCTTGTCTCCAACGCTACTCCGCGGCCCCCGCGGCGCCCCGCCCCAGCCCGGCACACGGTCGTTTCCCGTCGCCGCCGAGATTTCTTACGGTGTGCGAACGGCCGCGGGCGCCGTCGCCGCGGCGGGCCGGGCGCGGCCTACGCTCAGCCCGGTGAGGGTACTCGTGACCGGTTCGGCCGGGTTCATCGGAAGTCATGTCGTCGAGGCGCTGACGGAGTCCGGGCACGACGTAGTGGGTCTAGACCTGCGAAGCGGGCAGGACGTTCGCGACGACGCCGTCCTCGACCGCCTGCTCCCCGGAGTGGAGGCGGTGGTCCACCAGGCGGCCAAGGTCGGGCTCGGCGTGGACGTCGCCGACCTGCCCGACTACACCTCGGTCAACGCCTACGGCACCGCCGTCCTGCTGGCGGCCATGGCCAGGCATGACGTGCGCCGCCTGGTGCTGGCCTCCTCAATGGTCGTCTACGGGGAGGGCGCCTACGACTGCCCGCGGCACGGACGGGTGCGACCGGGCCCGCGCCTCACCGGTGACCTGGCCCGAGGCCTGTTCGAACCGCGCTGCCCTGAGTGCGACTCCCCGGTGACCTCCGCGACGATCGGAGAGGACGCCCCGCTCGACCCGCGCAACGCCTACGCCACCACCAAGCTCGCCCAGGAGCACCTGGCCGCCAACTGGGCCCGCGAGACCGGCGGCACGGCGGTCGCCCTGCGCTACCACAACGTGTACGGGCCGCGGATGCCCAGGGACACCCCCTACTCCGGCGTCGCGGCGATCTTCCGCTCCGCCCTGGAAGCGGGTCGCGCGCCGAAGGTGTTCGAGGACGGCCGGCAACGGCGCGACTTCGTGCACGTCCGGGACGTCGCCCGGGCGAACCTCGCCGCCCTGGCCGGTGGCACGCCGGGATCGGTGACGGCGTACAACGTCGCCAGCGGCGAGCCCCACACAATCGGCGAGATGGCCACCGCGCTCGCCGCCGCGCGGGGCGGCCCCGAGCCGGTCGTCACCGGCGACCACCGACTCGGCGACGTCCGGCACATCGTGGCCTCCCCCGACCGAGCCGCCGAGAAGCTCGGCTTCCAGGCCGCCATCGCCTTCACCGAGGGCATGAAGGAGTTCGCCAACGCCCCCCTCGCCTGATCAGTCACTACCCCCAACCGGGTCATGACGCCGCCCGCGGGGTAACTGCGCGCCGGTCCCACCGATGCCGCGGTAGCCGTTGATGGATGCACTATAGGAGTGGTCGTAGCTTCTCGTCCGCAGATGCGTCACGACCTACGATGCCTCGACTTGAGGTAGTCGTTCACCCACTTCTTACTGCTGCGCCACATGCCGTCGTCCCCCTTGACCGCACGGAGTCGTCCCCGTGCGGCGGCCACGCGAAGTGCGTTTTCGGTGACGTCTCGCGTGGCGAGAGCCGGTAGTGGTACGAGCTTGACCGGACCGGCCACCGCCGGCATGACGAAGCGGTACGAATTTGTCGTCACACTGCGTGCGATGAGTTCGCCCAACGGGCCGAACTCGTCATTGTCAGCTCGGCGCATCGCCTGAAGGTACTTGTCGCGATCGCGCTTATAGATGATCGCGGGCGGATACCCGATTCTGCAAAGTATCAAGTTGAGCACAAGGCGGCCCGTCCGTCCGTTGCCGTCGAGGAACGGGTGTACCTGCTCGAATCGGTTATGAATCCGGGCCAAGCGTTCGGCGAGGGCTTCGTCGGACTCGTGCCGAAGGCCATCAACCGTCTCTACCCAGTCCCGCATCTGGGGATCCACCTCCGGCCATGACGGCGGCTTCATACCCCCGGGGAACCTGGCGATCTCGTGCTGTCGGAAGTTCCCCGGCCCCTCGGCAGGGGTGGCATGCGGATGGGGATCTACAGCCCACACGAGCGACATGGCGGTGTGGTGTATCTGACGAACCTCTTGCAGCGTGACGAGATCTCCGTTCTGCCAGTCTCCGGGCTCCAGTGCCTGCCCATACACCCACTTCGCAGCATCGCCGTACCCCCTCACCTCCATGTAGTCCCTGAGCGGCTTCGCACCTACCGCCCGCCCCTCCTCGAGGAGCTTCTCCACCTCCTGCAGGACAAGCGTGTTGCCCTCGATCGCAGTACTGTTGTGGGCCTCCTGGTGCCAGATGTCGGACCAGATGTCCTCCGCCTCGGCGGGCGAAGGCAAACCGCCCAAGCGGTCACGGAGCTCTCGAACGGCCTCGTCAAGGCGCTGATACACGGTCGCCCTGGACGGCCTCCCCGGTCCCGACACCGGTGCCTCCCGTGATTTTGTTCGGCTAAGCCAAAGTAACTGTACCGAACAAATTCGCCCTTGTTGTTCGCCTCGGCCGAACCAATCGAACCGAACAACTCGCCGCGCCGGGCCAAAGGAAGCCAGACGTCGGAGGCGGCCAGGCGCCTGGTTGACGACGCCATCACGCCGTGGGCTCCTCCGCCCACGACGAGACCTCCGGGCAGGCCTGACCAGCACCGCCCGGCGGTCTGAGCAATCGGGCTACTCCTCCGAAGAGGTCGTCAGCCCGGTCGGGCACCTGCCCCCGCTCGGCGTACGCATGTGCGTCGGCGGCCTGGTGAAGCGGAAACGTCCTGTCGATGTTGATCAGCAGATCCTCCCTCCCGAGCAGCTCGGCGACCCGATCGAGCTGCCGCCCTTGCGGGTGGACCAACACGGTGTGTGCGATCAATCCGCGCGTCCGAAACCTTGCCAGATCAGGAGAGACGATGGGCACGAAGGCTCCCCCCCGGTCGCAGGAGCGCGGCCAGGCCATCCTCGGCTCTCCCTTGGGCATCGATCACGACGTCGACCGGTCCTTCGCCTGTGCGGCGAGTTCCCGCGAGTAATCCACGACCTGCGTGGCTCCGAGTCCCTCGACGAAGGAACGGTTGCGGGGCGACGCGATGGCGAGGACCTCGGCACCGCCCCCGCGGGCAAGCTGCACGGCGATGTGCCCGACCCCATCGGCGGCAGCGTTGACGAGCACCCACTGTCCCCCTCGTAGTTTCGCGGCCTCGAAGAGCGCCTGCCACGCGGTGAGGGCGGCCGACGGCGCACCTGCGGCCACTGGAAAGGTGACCCCTGAGGCAGCACGGCCAGCTCGTTCACATGGGCCGTCACGTACTCGACGTAGGCGTTGGGGGCCGCGGAAAGGCCGGCGGGCCGAAGACACGGTCGCCGACGGCGAAGGCGTGGACTCCCGCGCCCGTCGCGCTCACCGTACCGGCGACGTCCCAGCCCAGCACAGGGGGAAATGATCTGCTTCGCTGCCAGGTCCGGGAGCGGGCCGGACGAAGCGAGGACCCCAGCGTGATGGTCCTGGACACCCAGACCGTGCACCCCTCGGTCAATACACCGGCGCTTACGACCGGGCCCTCACCGAACCAGAACCCGGCCTGTTCACCGTGAACCGGAACAAGACCTAACAAAACTCCCACTCATAGCCGCAGGTCTTTGGTTTGCGGCCTTGGTAGGCGGCGGACGGCGCCTGCATGCACCCTGACCCGCACGCAGGCGCAGGTTCAGGTAGAGACGATGTGCCTGTAGCAGATATTCAATACTTCGAGGCTCAGATAATCGTCGTTGTCCCGGCGTAGCCCGAGGCCCCAGGTGAGGCTGGCCACCTGGGGAAAGGCATCCAGGGGGTCGGGACCCAGCGCAATAATGGCGGCCGACAGCGCGTTGCACTTGCGGTGCAGGTCGTCCACCTGGGCTTGCGAACCAGCTGTGTCGATCTGGCGGCCATACTCGTCGGACAGGGTCCGCAGCCGCTGAACAAGGAGCTCGATCTCCGCTTCTGGCGGCCTCGCGTCGATGGCGGCCAAGGCTCCCTCGGTGAGGGGAGTGCGCACGTCTGCGGTGGACAGGCCGATGGTGATGACCATCCGCAGCATCCTGGGCACCTGCTCTGGCCCGGGGTGCTCGACAACGTCGCGGATCTGCGGTGCCCGGGCCAGAAGTTCCCGCATGTCCGCGTACGGTAGCCGGACGGCGCCCTGACGAGCAGGACGGGACGGGCGTATCCGGATGGGCGTCCACACCGGCTCCGTCCAGGTGTCGTCGGTCTCGATGCCGGTGACCGCCTCTGCGAGGGCGAAGGCTGTGGCCTTCCACGAAGTGCGCCAGTCTTCGTCATCGATCCCCAGGGACCTGCTCCATCGGCGAGCGTCGACGAGACCCTCGTGGTCGTCACCCATACTGGCGGGGTCGAAGGTTACGGCGATCGCCGAACCGGTGGCGTAGGAGAGGCTCGCGTTGACGCACCAGGTCAAGTTGAGCCCCTCGCCGGAGCCGCAGGCCTCGAGCAGGACGTCACCGCGCGCGCCGATGGTGCTGTCCGGTTCCAGCACGATGATCCATTCGCCTTGCCTGCGCAGCAGGACCACGGTTTCTTGCTCCTCAGCCACCCGGAGCGCCAATTGGTCGCCGATGCTGGTGACCTGGCCTTGGGCTGCGTCGGTGGGCTCACCGTTGAAGGCCCGGACGACGTCCTCGGTTTCGGCCCCGCGAACCCACGTGACGCAGATGGCCTCGTCCAGCAACTCCCACACGTCATCCGCCACCACGGGCGAATCGTCGTAATCCATCTGACCATGCTCCCGCTTGTGTCGCGAGAAGGCCCGCGAGGCGCATCTGATGTTGCCCCGGTCTTGTGGACAGCCGAGTGCTTGGGACGATGTGTCCTGGGAGGAGTTCACAAGTGCCGATGTCACGTCCGCCGTACCCGCC
>NZ_JBSGDZ010000045.1:0-54631 GCF_053602655.1 Sphaerisporangium sp. NPDC004334 | reverse complement strand
GCCGGCACGGCGGGCACGGCGGCCGTGGCGCCGCCCGGCGCGGGGGCGGCGGGCGGCGGGGCCTGGGCCGGGGCGGGAAGTGTCATGGCTCAGGCCCTCCGCACGGTGATGAGCGTCCAGGCTCCGACGTGCACGCGGTCGCCGTCGGCGATCGGGACCGGCACGTTGACCTCCAGGAGCTCGCCGTTGACCAGGGTGCCGTTCGCCGAGCCGGGGTCGACGAGCTGCCAGGAGCCGTCGGGCTGGGCCAGCAGCACGGCGTGCAGGTGGGAGACGCCGGGGTCCTCCGGCGGCCCGGACAGGTCGATCTCGGGAACCAGCGACCGGGACTGGCTGCGCCGCCCGATGCGCATCTCGGGACCGGCGAGAGGCAGGGTGCGCTCGGGACAGTAGGGCGGGAAGGCGACCCGCGCGGCGTCCGGGCCGCCTTGGCCGATCATGGCCTCGTAGTGCGCGCGGTCGGCGGCGACCACCGCCACCCAGCCCGCCCGAGCGGGGCGGCCCTGCGCCGTGCCGCCGGTCGCCGCCTGGCCGGTCGCCGGGCCGTTCGCGCCGGCCGGGCCGTTCGCGCCCTGCGGCGCGGGCGGCGACGGCTGCCACGACGAGGACCGCGACGAGGGCTGCACGGGCTGCGACGGCTGCCAGGACGGGGCCGCCTGCACCGGCTGGGACGGCTGCCAGGACGGGGCCGCCTGTTGGGGGCCCCGCACCGGCTGCGCCGGCTGCCACGGCTGGGCGGGCGCGGCGGCGGCGCCCGTGCCGGTCTGCGTGGCCGGTTGCGGCGGGGCGGCGGACCGGGACGACGCGCCGCCGCCGCCGAGCACGAAGTCGTACCCGCAGGTCTCGCAGAACCGGCCGGTGCGCTCGGCCCCGCAGTCGGGGCAGTCGCCGGTCGCCGCGCCGCCCTGCCCGGCCGCGGCCCCGGGGGACGCCGCGCCGGAGGCCGGGCCCGCGGGCGCCCCGGAGGCGGCCGGCGCCGGGCTTCCCGACATCAGCGCGCCGCAGATGTCGCAGTATTCCTCGTCGGCGGAGTCGTGCCCCACAGGGCAGATGGCCATCCTCAGTTCTCCGGGTCCTTGCGCATGCGGACGGTTCGGACGGAACGGGTGTCGAGCGCGATCTCGTCCGCCTTGTCAACGACGCGCTTGAGGCGGGCGGTTCCCGTCTCGGGGTCGACGTCGATGACCTTGTCGAGCAGTTTGGCGGTCTCCTCGTTGCCGGCCTGCTGGGCGATGCCGCGCGCCCTGCCGAGCCGGGCGGTCGCGGTGTCCAGGTCGCCCTCGTTGCGGGCCTGCAGGCCCTCCTGGATCAGCGAGGCGAGCTCCTGCTGGCCGGTGTAGTGGGCGACCCTGGGGTTGATGCGCGTGGACTGGACGGGGTCGTCGCTCCACTGCGCCAGGATGTTGCCGCCGGCCAGCACCTCCCCGGTGTCGGGCACCACCAGCTTGACCAGGCCGGCGCGCATCTCCTGGCCGACGTTGCCGGCCGGCACGCGCACGCTGACGTGGTACTCGCGGGTCTCCCCGCCCCAGGAGCCGGTCGGGTAGTCGCCGGTGAGCGCGTCGACCTCCGTGCGGCGGCCGGTCAGGTCCTCGAGGGTCGGCGACACCTGCTTGACGAAGTTGAGGGTCGCCGCCCGGGGCGTCCACACGCGCAGCGCGACGTCGGCGACGGTCTTGCCCATGGCGGCCTCGGTCATGGCGCGGAAGTCGGCCTCCAGCTCCTCGGGCCTGCGCACGTCCATCACGCTGCCGAGCAGGGTGGAGCCGATCCTGCGGACCTCGGCCACCACCCAGTCGGTGCCGACGCCGCGGCAGTCGCAGACGAACTTGCCGGCGCAATAGGCGAGGTTGGCGTCGAACTCGGGGGCGGGCTCGTGCTCGTTCTTGCCGTCGGTGAGCAGGATGGCGTGCCGGATCGCGCCCGGGTGGCTCATCTGGTGGGCGCTGAACAGGTCGGCGGCGCGGCGCAGCCAGCGGCCCATGGCCGTGCCGCCGTCGGCTCGAAGCTGGGCGACGGCGTCCTTGGCGGCCTGCCGGCTCTGCGGGGTGGCGGGCGCGAGCTGCCCGTTGGGCGGGAAGACGACCTCGGCCTGGTGGTCGCCGGAGATCACCGCGAAGTACACCCCGTCGCGCAGGGTGTCGATGGCGGCCTGCGCGGCCTTGCGGGCATCGGTGATCTTGCCGTACGCCATGGAGCCCGAAGTGTCGACGATGATCACCTCGGCCGCCTCGGCGACGGGCCCCCGGTCCACCGGGCCGCTCGCCTCGACCGTGATGATGCCGTGGACCTCCTGGCTCCCCGCGGGCAGGTACTTGTTCTGGTCCACACGGACGCTGAAGTCAGTCACTTGTCTCCTTCGGGAATGCCACCGTCGTCTCGCCCCGCTCCCCCTGTCCGAACGGGATCACCGCGACGGTGATGTTGTCGTGACCCCCGGCCTCGTTGGCCAGCCGCACGAGCCGCCGCGCCACCGCCAGAGAGGGGCCGCTCAGGGCCGTGGCGGCCAGCGCCTCCGGCTCGGGGTAGTAGTTCCACAGGCCGTCGCTGCACAGCAGCACCACGCCGGGACCGTCGGTGGTGAAGGTCCTGACGTGCGGCACGACCTCTCCCGCGTCGGCGCCGAGCCAGGCGGTGAGCATGTGGGTGCCCGGGGTGGCGTCGTCGGTGGTCAGCAGCGACGACTGCTCCCCCAGCCAGTACGCGCGGCTGTCGCCCACCCATCCGACGGTGACCCGCCGCCGCTCGACCACCGCGGACACCAGCGTGCAAGCGGGCGAGTCCTCCCCCGGCCGGGCGGCGGAGGCGACGGTGTCGGCGGCCAGCCGCACGGCCTCGCGGGTGGCCGTCTCGGGGCCCTCTCCCTCGGCCAGGCGCTTGGCGATGGTGACCGCCGCGATGTCGGCGGCCGCCTGGGAGGCCTCGTCGGGGCGCGGCGAGGTGGACACCCCGTCGCACACGACCGCGACGACGGCGTCCTCGCCGGCCGTGAGCAGCGCCATGGCGTCCTCGTTGCGGCTGTGCCGCAGGCCGCGGTCGCTGACGCCGGCCATCGGGCCGAGCTCCATCTCCACGTGGTCGCGGCCGGTGGGCTGGAGCATGCCGCAGTTCTCGCAGTAGCCGTCGGACCCGATGGCGGCCGACCCGCATACGGTGCAGGCCCTCCCCAAGGACGGCGCCGAGCCCCGCGGGGCACCTGGCGCCGAGCCCGGCGAGGCCGACCGCGCGGAGACCCGCGCGGCCGCGGACAGGTCGTGCCCGCACTGCTCGCAGAACGCCTCACCGGGCAGGACGTGGGTGCCGCACACGGGGCAGGAGCCGCTCACCTCTGCCCCGCTCGTCTCCGGGCCGCTCACCACATCGTCCTCGGCCGCACGGCGTTGGCCCTGCCGATGAGGGCGTGACGTTCCTCGGTGGACCCGGCCGAGCGGGCCAGGGACCGGTAGACCCGTTCGAGCTCGCCGCGCACGCCCTGCTCGCTGAGCGGGGTGCCGAGCAGCGTCCCGTTGCCGGGCACCGCCTGCCCGGTGACGAACCGGGCGAGCGCGCTCTCGAGCACCTCCGAGGCCAGCCCGGCGCGGTCGCGCGCGTCGAGCTTCAGGCCGCGCAGCCGATCCCCGGCGGCGACCAGCTCGGGCTCGGCGGGAGCCTGGCCGCGCACCACCACCGCGACGGCCGCCACCTGGGCGGCGGTGCGGTGGATGGAGGTGGGCGGCATCTGGTCGAGCACGCGGATCGCCCCCTGCGGATCGCCGGCGGCCAGCCGGATGCGCGCCTGGGCGAAGCAGGCGCTGACGTAGGAGCGGTCGGTCTGCCAGATGGCGGCGTAGTGCCGTTCGGCGTCGGCGAGGGCGCCGAGGTGCTCCAGGGCGAACGCCAGGGCCAGCCGGGGCGCCGCCTCTCCGGGGAACCACGAGTAGATGCCGTCGAAGAACTGCGCGGCGCCGCCGGCGTCCCCGGCGGCCAGCGCGGCGACGCCGCGGTACCACCACAGCCGCCAGTCGCCGGGCAGGTCCCTGGCCACGGCCGCGTACAGCTCGTCGGGCACCGGGCGGCCCTGCTCGCTCATCACCCTGATCAGCGCGAGCCTGGTCTCGGGGGTGGGCGGCGCGGACTCCAGCAGGCCGATCAGCTCCTCGGGGTTGCCGGCGGTGAGGCCGGCGAGCAGGCCGGCGGCCGGGTCGAGCGGGTCGACCAGCGGCACGGGGAGCGCGGAGGCGGCGTCGGCGGGGTCGAGCGCCGGGAAGGCCCGCCCGGTGGTGGCCGGGGCGAGCTCGGTGCCCACGGCGGCCCGCTCGGGGCCGAACACCCCCGACTGCGCCGGGTGCGGCGTGCCGTCCTCGATGGCCCTGACCTCGCGTAAGACGCCGACGAGCTGGTCGGACATCTCGGCCGCGCTCTGGAACCGCCTGCCGGGGTCGGGGTCGGCCGCTCGCCGCAGGAAGCGCTGGAAGGACTCCTGGCGGGGGCCCATGTCGGGCAGCGGGGCGCTCTTGCCGCCGCTGGTCGGGCTGAAGGGGAAGGCCAGCACCGCGAGCGTGCGGCCCACGGTGTACAGGTCGGAGGCGACGGAGGGGCCGTGGGAGGCGATCTCGGGCGCCTGGTAGCCGATGGTGCCGTAGATGGCGCTGTCGGCGTCGTCCACCCGCCGCACGGCGCCGAGGTCGATGAGCTTGAGCTGTTCCTCGACCTGGATGACGTTGGCCGGTTTGAGGTCGCAGTAGAGCATGCCGCGGTCGTGCAGGTATCCGAAGGCCCGCAGGATCTCAAGGCCGTAGGCGATGACCTGGGCCAGCGGCAGCGCCTCACGGTTGTCGGACTCCCGCAGCCTCCTGCGCAGCATCTCCTGCAGGGGCTCGCCGCCGACGTACTCCATGACGATGTAGCCGACCATCGTCCCGGTGCCCGGGTCGGGGTGGTTCACGAAGTTGAAGATCTTGACGATGTTCGGGTGGTCCATCGCCGTCAGGTAGCGCCGCTCGGCCTCGGCGGCGGCCAGCGCCTCCAGGTCCCCGGTGTCGAGCAGGCCCTTCATGACCACCCAGCGGCCGTCGAGGTTGCGGTCGGCGGCCAGGTAGATCCAGCCGAGACCGCCGTGGGCCAGGCACCCCTTGACCTCGTACTGGCCGGCGACCAGGTCGCCGGAGCGCAGTTTGGGGGTGAAGGAGAAGCGCTGGCCGCAGTGCGGGCAGAAGCCCTCGGGACGGCCCGGGCGGCCGTCCCGCGTGCGGCCCACGGGCTTGCCGCAGTCGGGGTTGCCGCAGAACCGGCGGTCCTCGGGCACGACCGGGTCGGAGAGCACGACCGCCGAGGGGTCGCGGTAGGGCACCGGGGGCACCTCGACCAGCCCCATGCCGAGCATGCCCCGGCGGGAGCGGCTGCTGGTGCGGCGCGAGCCGCTGGTGAAGCCGGTGATGCCGCTGGGCGCCGAGCCGGTGGGCATGGTGACGGGGGGCATGCCGGCGGAGGGCGCGGTCAGCGGCCCCGGGACGACGCCGGAGGGCGGCGCGCCCGTGGCGGAGGACGGCCAGGCCGTGCCCGGGCGTCCGGCGCCGCCCGCGGGGGCGTTGGGGATGCCGGGGGCGTTGGGCGGCGACGCGGAGGGCCAGGCGGTCCCGGGGTGGCCGGAGTTGCCGAACCCGGGAGGCGCCGGCGGCGCGCCCGGGGGCGCCCAGTGGCCGCCGGGCGGGCTCTGCGGCGCGCCGGGACCGCCGGGCGGCGGGGCCTGGGCGGGCGCCGAACCCGGGGACGAGCGCGCGGCCTCGGGAACGGGCGCCATGCCGCATGTGTCGCAGTACCCGTCCACCACCGTCCCGGCGCAGCCGGGTTGCGTGCATCTGGTCATCCGGCCGCTCCTATTCGAGTGATGGCCCGCTGGTATTCGGCGACCGCCACGGTCGCCCGCCGCAGATCGCACGGCGCCGTCCACAGAAGGTCCCGCGCCGCCCCGTACAGGCCGGCGAGGGCGAGGTCCTCGGCGTGCCCGAGGCGCACCGCCTTGGCCTGGTAGGCGGACAGGCGCCCGCGCAGTTCGTCGCGGCGGCCGATCAGGCCGGCGACCGACTCGGTGGTGCGCGTGGCGTGGGCCAGCGCCTCCTCCACGCCGCGTTCGAGGGAGGTCAGGCGCTCGGCCAGCTCCAGCCAGCGGCCCGTGCGGGTGTCCAGAGCGGCCAGCCGGTCGCGCAGCGTGGGCGCCTGGTCGGGCATCTGGGGCAGCGACGGCGACTGGATCTTGGTGAGGACCAGGTCGCGGACGCGCAGCGCCTCCCGCTCGGCCTCGGCGACCGCGTCGATGCGCTCCGCGAGCCGGCGGGCGCGGCCGTCGAACTCCTCGCGCACGCGAAGGGCCTGGTCCAGCTCGGCTCGGCGCGCGCCGGCGGCCCGGCCGAGCGCCTCCAGCTCGCCGAGCAGACCGGCCGACCCCAGCGGGTCGGTGGTGACCCGCGCGCGCAGCCGGGCGGCGGTGTCGTCGAGCCGGTCGAGCTCGGGGTCGGGCGCGCCGAGCGAGGTGGCGGCCTCGCGCGCGCCCCGGCGGGCGGCGTCGGCCGCGTCCAGCGCGGGCAGCAGGGTGTTCCACGCGGCGTCCACGGCGCCGATCAGCTCGGCGACCTCACGGTAGGCGCCGTCCATCCCGGCGAGGGCGAGGTCCAGGGTGATCCACTCGCCCTTCTCCCTGAGCAGGGAGCGCTTCTCGATGGGCACGTCGTCGGGCTTGAGCTCCACCGAGGGGCCGGTGAGCAGCGCGGTGAGCAGGCCGAGGTCGGGCCGGCCCGCGGCCCTGGCCTCCTGGGCGAGGTCGAGCACGCGGCGGTAGGCGTCGAACAGCCACCACAGCCTGACCAGGGTGACCTGCGCCTGGTCCCATCGGCGCGCGGTCTCCCCGGTGGGGGTCATGCCTTTGAGCAGCCGGTGGCTCGGG
This sequence comes from Sphaerisporangium sp. NPDC004334, assembly GCF_053602655.1. Taxonomy (NCBI): domain Bacteria; kingdom Bacillati; phylum Actinomycetota; class Actinomycetes; order Streptosporangiales; family Streptosporangiaceae; genus Sphaerisporangium; species Sphaerisporangium sp. NPDC004334. The sequence goes on along the minus strand of NZ_JBSGDZ010000045.1, from coordinate 47,712 downwards.
TGGTCGTCCAGGTCGAGCATGTCGCCGGCGACGCGGTCGCGTTCCTCCATGCGCCGGCGCAGGGCGTGGTCGACGCCCTCCAGGCTCATAGGCGGGCCGGCGGCCCCGGGCATCCCCAACGCTCCGCGCCTCCCCCGGTGCTGGGACGTACTAGTCCGTCTCTATCCACATTCTTTCCATAATTCAGGGGCGCGCGTGCGGTCCGGGAGGGCGGCGCAGGCGGGTATTCGATCACATACCGGTCACGCAGGTGTCACGGCGCGGTCGTCCGGCGCCAAACGGAGGGCGGGGCGGAGGGCGGTCAGCGGCCGACGAGCCAGTTCCACACGCTTCTGACCACGTCGGATCCCACCTCGGCCGGCGCTCCGAGCTCACGGGAGACCGCGTCCTTGATCAGCCGCTCCATGGCGGCCTCGTCGCGGTACTGGACGGCGTAGTCCAGCCGCGTGGCGTACTCGGCGTCCTCGCGGCGCCGTTCGTCCACGGCCCGCAGGATGTCGGCGTCGTCGATCATGGGCGTCAGAAGGGGAAGCGGGCGAGGTCGAACGCCTTGACGCCGCGCACGCCGTCCCACACCAGGAAGTTGCCGTATTCGCGCATCGCCTCCACCGGCACCCGGGCCAGCTCGGTGACGTCGCCCAGCAGCCGCTGGAAGCGGAAGACGGCCGCCGGCCCGAGCTTGTTGACCACGCCGGCCATCAGCCGCACGAGGTTGTAGCGGAACAGCGCCGAGCAGGGCAGGACGCGGTGGTCGTCGCGCAGGCGGGAGAACACCTCGGCGTGTTCGGGGTGGGCGGCGCGGTAGGCCTCGCACACCTCGGCGGAGAAGTGGCCGCGGTAGCGGACGGCGTGCCCGTCGAAGCTGAGCCGGTCGTCGCCGATCGCGAACTCGCCCGTGGTGTAGGTGGCGGCGCCCAGCAGGTCGGCCCACGGTTCCAGGAAGGCGCGCTCGAACCGGGCGGCCCTGGTTGAAAGGCGGTCGGCGAGCGCGGGGCTCGGCAGGAACGCGCCGTGCGACCCGCGCATGTCGAAGATCCAGGGCGGCGGGGTGAGGGTGTCGGCCTTGGTGAGCACGACGGTCAGCTTGGCCAGCAGCTCGGCCCTGGTCTGCCGGTCGGCGCCGGCGAGGAGCGCGCGCAGGCATCGGGCGTCGGCGGCGGTGGAGGCGCTGTCGGCGTGGAGGGCCCAGATGACGACATCGGATTCGACCAGCCGGTCGCGATACATGGCGTGATATCCGGGGTCCGCGGCCAGCGATTCTCCCATTCCAGGCATATCCCAAAATGTCAACATATGGCCGGAATTACCGGGGACGGAAATGCAACGCGGCTCACACGTTCCCGTTTTGCCGTCGCCGACCGGCAGCCGGGTGCCGAACAACGCGTTGAGCAGCGACGACTTCCCCACTCCCGCCTGCCCCATTATGGCCACGCTCAACGGCCTGCCCGATTCGGCGTCCCGCTCCCGGCGCACTCCCTGTCTGACCTTTTCCAGCCGCTCCTCACCGAGCGCGCCGACGGAAACACGCTCCATCCTTGCCACGGGCTCACCTCAGGTCATAGCGTTGACGACTGTTCAGGACCATTTCCCGCCCCGCCCATCGTGGCCACCGATCCTTGCGATGACCTTGCGGAAAGGCCGCCGACGTGACGATCGCGAACCGACCGCCTCGGTAAGACGTGGCGACCTTCGACATCCGCCTGCTCGGTGACGTATCGATCCTCGTCGACGGAACCGCGCGCAAATTACTGCCGCAGACGGCCAAGGCCCTGGCCATGCTCGTCTCCGCCAGGAACCCGGTGCCGCAGAACAACCTGGCCGCGGCGCTCGGCCAGGGTCCCGGCTGGCCGGTCACCGACGTGGCGCCCCCGCTGTCGCGGCTGCGCCAGGCGCTGACCGGCAGCGCCCTGGACATCCCTCCCGCCAAGTGGTCGCACGCCTACGAGCTGGTCGAGCGGGAGCCGGGCTATCTGGCCGCGACGGTGGACGCCGCCAGGTTCGAGGCCCGGCTGCGCCGGGGGCGCGAGCTGTACGACGACGGCGACCTGGCCGGAGCGCTGCCCGAGCTGCGCGCGGCCGCCGCCGAGTGGCGGGGCGCGCCGTTCGCCTCGCTGTCGGCCGGATGGACGCTGCCGTGGGTGTGCGAGACCTACCGCGCCAAGCTGGAGGACCAGCGCAAGGAGCTGGTGCGGCTGGTCGCCCGCGTCGCGCTGCGCCTGGGCCGCTACAACGAGGCGGCCTTCCTGTCCGAGGGCCCGGTCGGCGAGGGCGGCGAGGACACCACGGCCGTGTGGCTGCTGCGCTTCCTTGCCTCCCTGCGCGAGGACGGCCCGGCCGGCGCGCGGCGGGCCGTCGAACTGCGGCGCCGGGTCGCGCCCGGCGACGACGCGGCGCGCCGCGCCGAGGACCTGCTGGCGCTGCACGAGCACGGCTTCGACGTGTGCGCCCCGCTCGCCGCCGCGGCGGAGGCGGCCGGCGGTACCGGCGGCCCGGCCGTCCTGGTCGGCCGCCGCCGCGAGGTCACCGAGCTGTCGCGCCTGGTCGAGCGCCTGCGCGCGGGCGAACCCGCCTCGCTCGCCCTGTGCGGCCCGGGCGGCATCGGCAAGACGCGCCTGCTGAGGGAGGCCGCCCGCCTGGCGGCCCGCGCCCGGGTGGAGGCCGTCACCGTGATGTGCCGCGACCTGGACGGGCTGCAGCCGTGGCGCGAGCTGGCCGGCCTGCTCTGGGCGCACCTGCGGCGCGACCCGTCCAGCCCGCCCGAGCCGATCAGCGCCCAAGAACGCGACACCCTCGGCAAGCTCATGTCGGCGGGCACGCCCGGCTCTCCCGCCGGCCCCGGCCACGAACGCGACCCGCGTGAGCTGACCTTCCTGCTCACCGGCCTGGTGCGCCGGGCCGCCGGGCGGGGGCTGCTAGTGGCCTTCGACAACGCCCACCTGCTCAGCCCGTACGCCGAGGAGCTGCTCCAGCACGTCAGGCGGGGGCTCGGCGCGGTGCCGGCCGGGTTCCTGCTCGCCACCCGCGACGAGGCCGCGCACTGGAAGGAGGCCATGGAGTCCCTCGCCGTGGCACCGCTCACCCAGCCTGAGGTGGCGCAGTGGCTCGGCCGGGTGTGGCCGCGCGAGCCGACGCCGGGCGAGATCGAGCGGGCCGCACGGGTCACCTCCGGCGTCCCGCTGGAGCTGTGCTCCCTCAACGAGGCCGGCGACCTGCGCTCCACCCCGGCCGCGCCCCGCTCCGAGGCCGGGCCCGCGTTCCACTGGCTGGCCGCCGCGGCGGTCACCGCCCTGGGCCTGGACGTCGACGCCGCGCTGGTGGCCCGCATGCTCGGCCTGGAGCCCGCCGAGGCCGACCGCGCCCAGGCCCTCGCCGCCGCCGGCGGCGCCGTGGAGTGCCGCGACCGGGTGCGCTTCCCGCACGACCGCTCCCGCGAGGCCGTCCTGGACGAGCTCGACCGCGACCCGGCGCTCGCCCGCCACCTGCACCGCCGCGCCTTCGAGGCGCTGACCGACCGCATGGCCTCCGGCGGCTGGGCCGATCCCGCGCTTCCCGTCCGCGTCGCCCAGCACGCCCGGGCCGCCGGGTCCGACGTCCCGCAGGAGCGCGCCGCCGCCGCGTGCCTGGACGCCGCCCGCGCCGAGCAGCGCGGGTTCGGCGTCGAGACCGCCGTGGAGTGGGCCCAGTACGGCCTGCGGCTGCGCTGCGACCCCGCCACCCGCGTCGGCCTGCTCATCACGCTCGGGGACGCCCTCAGCGACGGCGGCGACATGGAGGAGGCCGGCCGCCGCTACCTGTCGGCCCACCAGGCCGCCGAAGGACTGCCCACGCTCGCCGCGGCGGCCGCCGTCCGGCTGGCCCGCAGGTGGTCGGCCCCCGGCCAGGTCGACCGGCAGCTCATCCACCTCATCGGCGAGAGCCTTGCGGCGCTGGAGCACGACCCGGGCGACGAGGCCGCTCTGCTGCGCCTGCAGCTCAAGGCCCACCTGGCCAAGAAGCAGACCATGGCGGTCGCCCGCAGCACCGCCGATCCCGTCCCCGACGGGCCGCCCGAGGGCGTCGAGCTCGCCCGCGCCACCCTGCGGGAACTGCCCGCGGACGTCGACCGCCTGGTGCGCTGTGAGGTGCTCAACGAGTGCCGGTGGGCGCTGTACGACCACGCCGACCCCAGGGAGCTGCTCGGCATCGCCGCCCGGCTCCGCGAGGCCGGCGTCCAGGCCGGGTCGGCCTACTTCCAGAGCGAGGGCCTGGTCGCGCTCGCCGTCGACCAGCTCAGGCTGGGGCTGCTCGGCGACGCCCTCGGGACGGTGGACGACCACCGCCGGCACGTGGCGCGCAACCCCCGCGCGCTCGGCCCCTGGCTGCAGGGCACGCTCGACACGGTCATGGACATGTGGAACGGCGACTTCCGCCGCGCCGAGGAGCGTCTCATGGGCGAGGCGCTGCGCATGGTGGAGGAGCTCACCGCCGGCCACGCCGTGCCGGGCGAGACGCTGCGCCAGACCTGGATGGGCCAGTACTTCTGGCTGCTGTACGAGAAGGGCAGGCTGGAGGAGCTGTTCACCTCCGGGATGACCCGGCAGATCGAGCAGCACGGGTACTTCCCGGTCTGGCGGGCCGCGCACGTGCTCGCGCTGTGCGAGACCGGCCGGCACGACGAGGCCGCCGACCGGCTGTCCGCCTTCGTCCGCGACACCTCCGGCCTGGCCGCGCTGCCGCCCCACGGGTGGGCCGTGTCCACCCTGGCCATGCTCGCCGAATCCTGCGCCCTCATCGCCGACGCCCTGTCCACCGCCCCGCCGGCGACCGCCCCCGCCACGGGCCACCTCGGCGCCGTGGACGACGGCGTGCCCCTCCCCGGACGTCCCGCCGACTCGGCCGGCGGCGTGTCCACCCCGGCTCACCTCACCGGCCTGAGCGGCGGCAGGTCGGCCCCAGGTCAACCCGGCGGGCTGGACGACGGTCCCGCCTCCTACGTGCCCCTGCTGCGCCGCCGGCTGGCCGCCCATGCCGACGAGATGGTGCTGGCGGGCTGGCCGGCGGTGCTCGTCGGGCCCGCGGCGCGGTTCCTCGGACTGCTGGCGATGATCACCGGGGACGCCCGGGAGGCGCTGCGCCACCTCGACCAGGCGACGCGCATGGTGTCGGCCGCTCCCCCGCACATGGCCAGGCTCCAGCTCGACCGCGCCAGAGCCCTGCGCCTGCTGGACCCCTCCGACGCCTCCGGCGAGGCCACCCGCCTGCTGCACCGTTCCCTGCGCCTGTCCGACCGCCTCGGCATGCCCACCCTCGCCGCGAAGGCCCGCGCCCTGCTCACTCCCTGACCGGCGCCCCGAGCCCGACCGCCGGCCGCCCATGGGCCCCGCCACCGGCCCAAGGGCCGTCACCGCCGGACAAGGCGGCGGGGTGGACCATAATGGCGGCATGGCGGTGGGGTTGCCGGGGCGGTATGACGATATCGCCGGCAGGGTGCCGCGGTCGCTGGGCGACCTGCGGGGGCCCTCGGCCGGTGAGGTGGCGTTGCCGCTGCATCTGTGCTGGTCGGGCATGCGCGTGTACGACGTAGGTGATCCGGCGATCCGCCTGGGCATGTACCAGGTCGTGATCGCCGAGGGCATGCTGGCCGACGTGGAGGCCCACCTGGACGCGCGCCTGCTCATGGAGGTCTGGCCGCGGCTGCGCCGTCTGATCCATTCGGCGGCGCGGGCCGAGTGGGAGTCGCGTTTCCCGGCGCTGGCCGAGCACGCGCGGGCGCACGCCGCCGAGGTCGCGGCGGAGCTGCGCCGGGCCCGCGAGGCGGTCCGCGCCCGGGCGGAGGAGGCGCGCTGATGGACATGCCGCCCTTCCACCGGCGCATCCTGGACGCCGCGCTGCAGGTGTGCGACGCCCACGGCCTGGTGCTCGCCGGCGGGTACGCCATGCGCGCGCACGGCCTGGTCGAGCGGCCGAGCCAGGACCTGGACTTCGCCACCGTCGCCTTCACCCCGCTGGAGGAGATCACCGGCGACCTCGCCCGGGCGCTCGAGCGCGACGGCCTGGAGGTCCGCCACCAGCGCGACAGCGCCCGGCTGGCCCGGCTCACCGTGAGCGACCCGGTCACCGCGCAGTCGGCCGCCGTCGACCTGATGAAGGAGCCGCTGCAACGCCCCGCGGTCGACATGGAGATCTGCCCGGTGGCGAGCATGGACGACGTGGTGGGCATGAAGGTCGGCGCCCTGTGCGGCCGGGCGCTCCCCCGCGACTTCATCGACGTGCTGTCGGTCGCCGACCGGTACGCCGACCGCTACGGCCTGCCCGACCTGGAGCGGCTCGGCGCGCTGTTCGAGGACGGCTTCTCCCTGGAGAACCTCGCCTTCAAGCTGGAAAGCGGCCTCACCCTCGACGACGCGCTTTTCGCCCAGTACGGGCTGGACGAGCGGGAGATCGCCCGGGTGAAGGCCTTCATCCTGTCCTGGTACGAGGACCTGTCCCTGCGCATCGCCGAGGAGACCGAACTCGACCCCGACCAGTGAGGCCCCGCCCACCACCCGCGCCGCCCCGGCTCCCACGGGACGCGACGGGTGCGATGCGGCGGGACGGACGGGACGGGGCGGCGGCGAGCCGAGGAGGCGGCGGGGTCACCACTCGACCGGCAGCGACTCCACTCCGTAGATGACCGAGAAGGCGCGGAAGGCGATCTCCTCGATCGGCACCGCGGCGCGCAGGCCGGGGAAGCGGCGCAGCAGCGCCGGATAGGCGATGCGCATCTCCATGCGCGCCAGCGAGGCGCCGAGGCAGTGGTGGACGCCGTGACCGAAGGCGACGTGCGGGATGATCTTGCGGGTGAGGTCCAGGTGGCCGGGGTCCTCCAGCAGGGCGGTGTCGTGGTTGGCGGCGGGGAGAGAGACGGCGATCATCTCCCCCGCCTTGATCTCCTGTCCGCCGAGCACCACGTCCTCGCGCGCGTAGCGGGGCATCACCGTGTGGACGACCGACAGGTGGCGCAGCAGTTCCTCGACCGCCGTCTCGACGTGCTCCTCCTCGCGCATCAGCGCGACGCGGGCGGGATCCTGGAGCAGGAACAGCGTGCCGAGCCCCAGCATGTTGGAGGTGGTCTCATGCCCGGCCAGCAGCAGCAGGTCGGCGACGCCGGTCAGCTCCTGGTCGTCCACCTCCTGTCCGTGCTCGCGCACCAGCATGCCGAGCATCTCCTCGCCCGGGTCCCTGCGCTCCTTGGCCACCAGGCCGGCCATGTACGCCTGCGACGCGCGCGCCGCCGCGGCGCGCTCCTCTAGAGGGAGCCCCATGTCGAGGCGGGCGCGGCTGAGCCGCTGGAAGTCCTCCCGGTCGGCGTAGGGGACGCCGAGCAGCTCGCAGATCACCAGCGAGGGGACGGGCAGCGCGAAGGCCGGCACCAGGTCGGCCGGGGGCCCTGCCTCCTCCATGGCGTCGAGGTGGTCGGTGACGATGCGCTCGATGCGCGGCGCCAGCCGCTGTATGCGCCGGACGGTGAACTCGGGGGTGAGCAGGCGGCGCAGCCTGGTGTGGTCCGGCGGGTCGTAGGCGAGCAGGAAGCCGTGCCGGGGCGGGGCCGTCCCGGCGCCCTCCCCGCTGTGGCCGGAGACGGCGATGGACGCGTAGGAGCGGTGGTCGACCGGGTCGTTGCCGAACCGGGTCGCGTCGCCGAGCACCTCGCGGACGTCCTCGTACCGGGTCACGAGCCAGGCGGTTCCCGCGGGCGTCGTCAACCTGGACACCGGCTGCTCCGCGCGCAGCCGGCCGAGCTCGGGCACCGACTCGAAGCGGTCGCGTGCGACGTGTACCGGTATGACCTGCGGCTCGGCCATCAGGCGAATCCTTTCGGTGGGCCGTTGGTACAGGAGGCGATGGTACGGGGCGAACCTGGGGGTCCCTGGACGGCCCCGCCCGGGGCCGGGCCGCGGCACCCTTCCCCCTGATGTGCCGGAAGATCACCGGGCGGGACCGTCGCGGCGGGAGGCCGGGTGCAGGGCGTAGCCGGCGGCGATGAGGGCGACCCCGCCGGCGACGGCCAGCAGGATCCACCCGGGGTGGAGGCGCCGGAGCAGCACCGCGCCCGCGCAGGCGCCGCAGAAGATGGCCAGGACCGAGACCGCCCGGCGCAGAGCGCGGGGGTCGGTCCCGCCGGCCAGGAAGGACTCGGCGGCCAGGCCCGTGAGCGTGCGGGTGAGCACGGTGGTCGTCATGTCCGGGACCCCGAGCACCCGCACGATCGCGTTCTGCAGCCCCATCCCGGCGGCGACCAGGGCGATCACCACGCTGCGGTGCCCCTCGGCGGACAGGCCGAGCACGGCCGACGCGCCGGCGGCCAGGCCGGCCAGCGCCGCCTCGGCGGCCAGGGTGATGACGATCCGGGAGCGGCGGGAGCGGGCGTGGCGGTGGATCCGGCCCCCCGCGACCGCCCCCGCGAGGAAGGCCAGCAGAGAGACGAGCGACCTGGACGCCGAGAATCCGGGCGCTCCCGCGGCGGCGAACCCGAGGATGACCACGTTGCCGGTCATGTTGGCGGTGAAGACGCGCCCGAGCGCCAGGAAGGCGACCGCGTCCACGCAGCCGCTCAGCACCGTCAGCAGCCCGAGAGCCACCGGCAGCGGGTCGCGCCCGCCGTCCCGCGCCCGCCGCCTCACGATCGGCCCCTCCGCGTCCGCACGTCCTTCGCGTGACGTTAACGCAGGTCAGCCTCATCTCACCGGACGATGCGCCCTCCGGCGTGTGGTGCCGTCCGCCACCGCGCGGGCGGCCATGGACCGCATCGCGCCCCCGGGAGACGCAGGTCACATTCGCAGGCTGTCACACCTGGCCCGGCCGTTCCGTCAATGGAGGTGCAAGCCACGAACGGACACGCAAGGAGATCACCATGGAAGCCCGTCTCAACCTCTTCGCCAACCCTGCCGCGGCGAAGTTCGCCAAGCACCTCAACGCGGCGGGCAGGGCGGTGTCGGAGTCGACGCTGCCGGCCGCGACCCAGGAGCTGGTGAAGATCCGCGCCAGCCAGATCAACGGCTGCGGCTTCTGCCTCGACATGCACACCAAGGAGGCCGCGCACGCCGGGGAGACCTCGGTGCGCCTGCACCTGGTCGCCTCATGGCGCGAGGCCACGGTCTTCACCGAGGCCGAGCGGGCCGCCCTGGAACTGGCCGAGCAGGGCACCCGCATCGCCGACGCCGCCGGCGGGGTCACCGACGAGGCGTGGGCGAACGCCGCCAAGCACTACGACGAGGACCAACTCGCCGCCCTGGTGTCCATCATCGCCGTCATCAACGCCTACAACCGCATGAACGTCATGGTCCAGCAGCCCGCGGGCGGCTACCAGGTCGGCCAGTTCGCCTGACCGGCGACCCCGGCCGTCTCTGAGCGGCCTCGTCCACGTCCGGGCACGGCCTCCCCGCCGTGCCCGGACGGGGTCCCCGGACTGACCGCCGGGCAGGGGGCCGGGACGGGGCCGTCGTCATCCTCAGGTTGGGGGATGAGGGCGGGGCGCGGACGGCGAAGGATGGGAGGCGGGCATGGTCCGTGCCCACTCGCACCCATGTCGGGAGGAGCGCGATGATCGGCATCGACATCCCTCTGTGGGCCGCGCGGCTGCGGGCGTGGCGGCGGGGCCGGCTGTGGAGCCGCGAGGACCTGGCCGGGCGGATGGCCGGCGCCGCGGACGACGACACCCGTGACCGCCTTCCCGCCGGGGAGGGCCTCACCGCCATGATCCGCGCGTGGGAGACCGGCGAGGCGCGACCGGCGCCCCGGTACGCCGAGCTGCTGTGCGGGGTGTTCGGCGCGCGGGAGCGGGAGCTGTTCGGCCAGGAGAGCGGGGAGCCCGCCGGCACCACGCTGTGGCACCACCTCACCGGCGTCCCGCTGCTGCCCGGGCGCTTCACCGCCGAGGAGGAGGAACGCACCGGGCGGGCGATCGAGGACCCGCGCCGGGCCGACGAGCCGACGGTGGCCTACCTGTCGGCCGTGGTCGAGGCCTGCGACCGGCCGGACCTGCGGCCCGGCGAGCAGGCGGGCGCGCTGTCGGCGGTGTTCGGCGTGCTCCGGGGGTTCCGCGGCGAGGCGGGGAGCGGCGTGCGCAGGTCGCTGATCACGCTGTCGTCCCGGGACGCCGACGCCGTGAGCCGCATGTGGTACGAGGCCGGCGACCTGCGGCGGGCTCTGTGGTGGTCCGACGTCGCCCGGCGCTCGGCCGCCCAAGCGCAGGACGAGCGGCTGGTGGCCTTCACGCTGGCGGGTCGCGCCGGGCTCACCGGCCCGGAGACCGACCCTGGAGAGGTGGTGGAGATCGCGGTGGCGGCGCGGGAGCGCCCGGCCCGCGAGCACGCCGTCCCCTCGCCGGGCCTCGCGGCGATGGCGCGCCTGCGCGAGGCGCTCGGTCACGCCATGGCCGGGGAGGAGGATCTGTGCCGCCGGCGCCTGGAGGAGTCCGCCGAGCCGCCCGGGGAGGAACCGGAGGAGCGCCCGAGGTTCGGGTGGGACTACTCCCGGACCCTGCACGACCTGCTGGCCGCCGACTGCCTGCTGGACCTCGGCCATACCGGCGACGCGATCGAGATTTTGGAGCGGGAGCTCGCCACGGCCGGGCGCAGCCGCGAGACGGCCTACGACCTGGCCCGCCTGGCCCACGCCTACGCCGACGCCCACGAGGGCGAGCGGTGCGCGCAGGCGGCGCGCCGCGCTCTCGATCTGGCCAGGCAGACCGGCGCGGCGCGCGCCCTGCGGGAGCTGGACCTCACGCTGGCAGCGAGGTCCCGAGCTCCAGTGTCGACGGCAGCTCCGCGCGGCTGGTGATGTCCAGCTTGCGGTAGGTGCGCGTCAGGTGCTGCTCGACGGTGCTCACGGTGACGTAGAGCTTGTCGGCGATCTCGCGGTTGGTGTATCCGGCCGCGGCCAGCACCGCGACCCGCCGCTCGGCGTCGCTGAGAATGGCCGTCACGTCGGCCGTCTCGGCGACCGCGCCCGGCGCCGGGGCGGCGTTCGCGTCGCCCTCGCGGGCGAGCGAGCGGGTCAGCGGGTCGGCGTGGCATTCCTGGGCGACGGCGCGCGCCCGCCCGCCGATCATGCCGGCCCGGCGGTACTCCCCGAGCGCCTGGAAGGCCTCGGTGAGGTCCACCAGCACGCGGGCCAGCTCGTACCGGTCGCCGCCGGACTGCAGCAGGTCACCGGCCTGGCGCAGCAGCATGGGGCGGTGCCGGGGCTCGCTGGTGGCGGCGAGCAGGCGCATGGCGATGCCGTGCACGCGGGGCGCGCTGGTCCCGCACCGCCTGATCTGCTCCTCCACCAGCCGGCGGGCCTGGTCGGGCCGGCCCAGGCGCAGGCACGCCTCGGCGGCCTCGGCCCGCCACGGGATGAGCCAGGGGACGTCCAGGTCCCAGCGGCCCATCAGTTCTCCGCAGCGCTGGAAGTCGCGCAGCGCGAGCTGGGGGTGGTCGGTGGCCATGCTGTACCGGCCGCGGGCGTGCAGGTAGTGCAGGCCCCACCGGGTCTGGAACATGGCCTCGGGCACCGGCTGGTCGAGCAGGTCGTTGACCACGTCGTACTTGCCCATGGCCGTCGAGGCGATGATCAGGCTGGACAGCGGGCCGCCGACGGCGACGCCCCAGCCGCTCAGCGGGATGATGTCCAGGGCCAGCCGCCCGTGGAACTCGGCGCCCAGCATGTCGCCCTGGCGCAGGGCGATCTCGGCGCGGATCGCCGACAGCCTGGCCTGCCTGCTCGGGGCGTGCCGGGAGGAGGCCTCGTCGATGAACAGGTCGCACCAGGGGGCGGCCTTGTCCGGACGGCCGCCGTAGGTGAGCGCGAGCAGGGCGCTCTCGACGGTGTCCATGGACATCTCGTCCAGGCGGGACCCGCGCAGGATGCGCTCGACCACGTTGACGATCTCGTCGCGCGGCCCGCGGGTGAGCACGGCGGCCAGCGTGATCGACGACTCCAGCCTGCGGTAGGCGGCCACGGACAGGATGGCCGCCCGTGACTGCTCGCCGCTCACCTGGGGCAGGTGGGACAGGAACGGGGTGTAGGAGCAGCGCAGCCACGGGCGGGTGACCACCAGTTCGGTGACGGCGTCGGCGTCGAGCTTCTCCCCCGCCTCCCCCGCCTCGCCCAGGTGCTTGAGCACCTCCTCGGCGTCGGCGAACCTGCCGTGCCACAGCAGGGCCTTGGCCAGCACGACGGCGTCGCTGCCGCGCAGCTGGCCGCGGTGCAGGGCGTCGGTCAGCTCGGAAAAGTGCCCGGTGGGCGTGCTGGGGTTGATCCGCCACTCGGCGCGCATCAGGGCGGTGGTGATCCTGACCCGCTGCTGGTCGTCGGTGCAGATGCGGCACGCGAGCCGCAGGTAGGCGACGGCGGGCTCGACGCGGCCCTCGCGCAGGGCGTGGCGCGCGGCGTCCTCCAGGACGTCGACGGCCCACGGTTCCTCCACGCGTCCGGCGTTGAGGATGTGGTCGGCGATGGTGGAGGTGGCGCCGCCGTCGTCGTAGGCCAGCACCGCGGCGCGGTGGTGCAGCTCGGCCCGCTGCTCCGGCTCCAGCTCTGCCAGGACGGCGGTCCGCGCCGACTCGTGCCGGAAGCGGCCCATGGACAGCAGGCCGGCGACCGACAGGGAGTGCAGCTCGCGGTTGACGTACTCCTGCCCGGTGCCGAGGAGCCGGTCCAGCGAGTCGGACTGGTTCAGAACGGCCAGGCCCGAGGCCACCTGGAGCATCTTGACGTCGGCACGGTGCAGGCAGGAGACGACCGCCTGCCCGTACCCCTCTCCGGGCACCAGCTCGGCGGGCGGCCGCCCGCTGCTTCTGGCCGCGGTCTGGTAGTCCTCGACCAGACCGGAGACCAGCAGGGCGTTGCCGCCGCTGAGCCCGTACCACTCCACGGCGAACCGCTCGGCGGCGTCCTTTCCGACCTGTTCGGCGACGACGCTCATGGTCCCGGCCTGAGTGAGCGGGGCGAGCTGGATGCGCCGGCAGTGCGGCTGGCGCAGAAGCTCGGTGGGGAAGGAGGTCTCCGCGTACCGGCCGTGGGTGGAGTGGCTGAAGACCGCGACGATGGAGGCGAAGCGCACCCGGCGCGAGAGGTAGGCCAGGCACAGCAGCGAGGCCCGGTCGGCGTGGTGCACGTCGTCCACGACGATCATGAGGGGGTAGCGCTCGGACAGTTCGAGCAGCACGGTGCACAGGGCATGGACGATCTGGGCGTCCACCTGGTTGAGCGGTTCGCCGCCGGGGGCCGACAGCATGACGGTGCGCGCCCCCTCCGCGAGAAGGGCCATGGCGCGGTCGCGCTCCTCCATGACCAGCGGGGCATCGTGAATGAGCTGCCCGAGCACGCCGAGGGGCAGATCCCTCTCCGCCAGCGAGCCGGTCGCGGTGATCGGCAGCGCGCCCAGCTCGGCGGCCTGCTCGGCGAAGGAGTGCAGCAGGTCGCTCTTACCGGTCGCGACGGTGCCGCTGACCAGCGCCACCCGTCCCTTGCCCATGATGGCGCTGGCGAGCAGACCTTCCAGAGAGGTCAACGCTTCCTGGCGTTCGATCAGGCTCATGACGAGCCTCCCTTTTTGACGTCTTCACATGTCGCCGCGTGGCGCCTTCCATTTGTCCGTACTTGTCCGTATTTGTTGTTACTTGCCACGCTAGGTCGGCGCGCCTTTCAGCTGTTATCGAGCGGCTATCCGGGGTGATGCCGGCGCCGGACGGGACGGACGGGAGCGGGGACGGCGGCAGGGACGGCGGCAGGGACGACGGGAGCGGCGGCGGCCGCGAGCGCCCGCACGCGCGCCGCCGGAGCCTCGCGCACGACGGGGGCCCCGGGAACGGCGGTGATGGCGTCCAGGCGGGCCCGGGTCATCGCCGAGCGGACGGCCGACAGGGCGGCCGCGCCGGCGTCGGGGGCCACGCCGGCGCCCCACGTCGACCTGCCCCCGGCCCTGCACTGGGCGTAGACCACCACCTCGGCGCTCGCCTCGCGACCTCCCCGCGCCCCCTCACGGGCGGTGTGGTGGACGGCCCGCACCTCGACGCCCCAGCCGGCCAGGGCCTCCTTCAGGCCGTTCAGGCGGGCCGTCCACGCGTCGCCGGGGTCGAAGCCGCCGGCGTCGATGTGCAGCTCGGCGCTCACCGGGTCACCGGCGAAGACCAGCGGGACGGGCAGCGCCGGGTACTCCAGGTACTCGCGGTCGAACAGGTCCTTGACCCGCTCGGGGGTGACCTCGCCGCCCTCGGCGTCGGCGTGCGCCTGCACGACGCGGGCGAAGTCGGCCTGGAGCGGGCGCGGCAGGTCCATCCCGTGCCAGGCGCCCATGATGTAGGCCACGCCGCCCTTGCCCGACTGGCTGTTGATCCGCACGACCGCCTCGTAGGTGCGGCCGACGTCCAGCGGGTCGATCGGCAGGTAGGGCATCTCCCACGGCAGCTCCCGCGGGTCGGCGCCGGTCTCGGCGGCGGCGCGCTCCAGGGCGTCGAAGCCCTTGTTGATGGCGTCCTGGTGGGAGCCGGAGAAGGAGGTGTAGACCAGGTCGCCGCCGTAGGGGTGACGAGGGTGGACGAGCAGTCCGTTGCACTCCTCCACGGTGTGGCGCACGCCGTCCAGGTCCGCGAAGTCGATGCCCGGGTCCACGCCCTGCGCGAGCATGTTCAGCCCCAGCGTGACCAGGCAGACGTTGCCGGCCCGCTCGCCGTTGCCGAACAGGCAGCCCTCGACGCGCTGCGCCCCGGCCAGCAGGGCCATCTCGGCCGAGGCGACGCCGGTGCCGCGGTCGTTGTGCGGGTGGACCGACAGGCAGACGTGCGCGCGGCGCGACAGGTGCCGGTCGAGCCACTCGATCTGGTCGGCGAAGACGTTCGGCATGGAACGCTCGACGGTCGTGGGGAAGTTCAGGATGATCCCCCGCGCTTCGCAGGGGTCCCACTCGTCCATCACCGCCTCGCACACCTCCAGCGAGAACTCCGGCTCGGTGTCGTTGAACAGCTCCGGCGAGTACTGGAAGCCCAGGTCGCAGCCGCCGAGCAGCCGGTCGGCGTACTTCATCACCAGCCGGGTGCCCTGCACCGCGAGGTCCTTGCACTCGTCGCGGTCCATTCCGAACACCACCCGCCGGAACAGCGGCGAGGTGGCGTTGTACAGGTGGATCGTGGCGGCGCGGGCGCCCTCCAGGCTCTCCACCGTGCGCCTGATCAGCTCGTCGCGCGCCTGCACCAGCACCGATATGCGCACGTCGTCGGGGATGAGGTCGCCGTCGATGAGGGCGCGCACGAAGGTGAAGTCGTCCTGGCTCGCCACCGGGAAGCCGATCTCGATCTCCCGGTAACCCATGCGCACCAGTAGGTCGAACATCGCCATCTTGCGCTCGGGCCCCATCGGGCGGGCCAGCGACTGGTTGCCGTCCCGAAGGTCGGTGGACAGCCAGCGCGGCGCGCGGGTGATGGCGTTGCCGGGCCAGCGGCGGCCGGGCAGGTCCACCTGCGCGGACGGGCGATAACGAGCGGCCGCGCGGGCGCCGGGGCCGGCGGGCGCGGGATCGGCTGTGGTCACTGTCGGGTTCCCTTCTCCCCTTACTCCGCTGTGCGCCGCCGCGCGCCGCCCGGGAGCGAGAAGGCCGGAACGGGCACGGCGGGAATACCGTCGCTCACGCGATCCGGAAATGCGTGGAATACGAATACGGGGACAGCATCACCTGGATCTGGTAGGCGTCCGTCTCGTCCTGCATTCGAAATGTCACGATTATTTCCGGGTACGCCGCGCTGACACCCAGGCCGACGAAGTAGTAGTCGCTGTCGAAGACGATGCGATAAAGGCCGCGCTCGAGCTTCTTGTCGCGCCACTCGCTGATGCGGCCCTCGCTGTCGGTCTCGGCGTCGGCGAGGTCGTGCCACCCGCCGAGGCCGTCGCGCTCCAGGCGTGCGCGTACGCCCGCGGCCGACCGGCCGTAGACGCCGTCCAGCGCCTGCGCGGTAACACTCATGTCCAGCACACCCATCTGCCGTGCCCGCCGCAACGGACAGCCTCCAGCACCATCGCGGTCGCGGGCTGCGGAGCGGCGCTCCTCACCGCGAGCACGCACGTGAGCCTGGGGCGTCTTTCGTCAGGACCACCGTCCCTGGCCCGACGCGCGTACGACGGGACGGACGGACGCCCCTGGGCGCCGGCCGATCCCGGCCTGGGGGCAAGAATGCCCAACGGCACTATCGATCCGCTTTCCATTTTCTATCCGTCGCCGCCTCCGGCGCGCTCCGCGAGAACGTCCGGGCAGCTCAGACCGCTTTTCGCCCGGCCCGGTGGGTGCTCTACCGGGCGATTTGTCCGGCGGTAACAGGAAAACGCACAAATAGGGGGCACGCAAACCCCTGAGCTGCCCCGATGGCCACGGAGAAGCGATCCGATAAGGACAGAATGGTGGCGGTTTCTACGTTGACGGTGTTCCCAGCGAACGGCTGATGGACGACCCGCACCACCGACACGGGAAGAGGCCAGGAAATGAGCGCTCAGAGCAGTGGCCGAGTGGCACGGTTCCTCCTCTCATCCGTCGCCATCGGCGGACGGGACGCCGCCGCGGGGACGCGAGGCCGCTCACACGGAGCGACCGCCCACCGCGCGGCCGCCGGCGGCAACACCCCCTGGGGATGACCGTCCCGCCCCCTCTTGCACGCCAGCGGCATGAATCAGACGTCCACATCCGGACACACCTCCCAGCGGACCTCCGGCACAGCCTTGACACAAATCCCCCACAACGGGACAAACCACCAAACAGATCGCCGCCTGCCCCCCGCGATCCCGTTGCACACGCGAATGAACACCGTCAGTGCGAGAAGTATCCGTCGACTCTCTATAGATCCGAACCTCGTATAGTTGTACGATCCAGACATAAGTGACATTGCCATAAGTAACCAGCTCGCACCCGACAGTAGATGCCGGGCAATGGTCATAAACTAAGAGGCGATGTTCACGACGAGAGCGGATCTCCTGGCGCCACGCGTTTGTCGTATCTCTCGCATCGGAGGGTGATCGAACACTTCCGGATGGGCCGCGAGTCTTATTGCGAGGAGATGCAGTGCAATTCGGGATTCTTGGGGCGCTTGAGGCGGTCGCCGCGGATCGCCGTCTCGACCTTGGCGGCATCCGGCAGCAGATCGTGCTCGCCGTGTTGCTCCTCGACGCCAACCGGGTGGTCACCATCGGCCGACTCATGGAGGCGATCTACGGCGACGAGCCGCCCAACACCTCCCGCGCCCAGGTCCAGATCTGCGTCTCCGCCCTGCGCCGGCTGTTCGCCGCCAACGGAAGTCCCGACATCATCACCACCCAGTCCCTGGGCTACTCCATCCGCGTCGCCGCCGACCAGGTCGACGCCCAGTGCTACGAGAGCCTGGTCCAGCGCGCGCGCCGCGCCCGCGAGGCCCGCAACCTCAACGAGGCCATCCGGCACTACCGCGAGGCCCTGTCGCTGTGGCGCGGGCCGGCTCTGGACGGCATCGAGAGCAGGCTCGTGCAGTCGGCGGCCAGCAGGCTGACCGAAAGCCGCATCACCGCCAACGAGGACTGCATCCAGCTCGAACTCGACCTCGGCCGCCACCACGAACTGGTGGGCGAGCTGAGCGAGCTGACCGAGGAGTACCCCCTGCGCGAGCGGCTGCGCGGCCTGCTGATGACCGCGCTGTACCGCTCGGGCCGCCAAGCCGAGGCGTTGCAGGTCTACCGCAACGCCCGCCGCACGATGATCGAAGAGCTGGGCATCGAGCCCAACGAGCGCCTCCAGCAGCTCGAGCACGCGATCCTCACCTCCGACGAGAGCCTGGCCGCCCCGGCCCCGCCCCCCTCGGAGAGGATCGAGGTGCAGGCGCCGACCGGGACGACGATGCCCAACGTCCCGGGGATGCTGCCGACCGACATCGCCGACTTCACCGGCCGCACCAAGCAGATCGAGGACATCCGCCAGCGCCTGATGCTGGCCTCGGAGGACCGCACGCGCTTCGCGGTCCCGATCATCGTGATCGTCGGCAAGCCCGGCGTCGGCAAGACCACCATCGCCGTGCACGCCTCCCACGCCATCGGAGAGCGCTTCCCGCACGGCACGCTGTTCGCCGACCTGCACGGCGGCGGCTCGCGTCCCACCAGCCCCATGCAGGTGCTCGAGCGCTTCCTGCGCGTGCTCGGCGTCGCCGGCACCGGCATCCCCGACGGCCTGGAGGAGCGGGCCGAGATGTACCGCGCGCTGCTGGCCGACCGCAAGATGCTCATCGTGCTCGACAACGCCGGCAGCGAGAGCCAGGTGCTGCCACTGCTGCCGGGCACCCCTTCCTCCGCGGTGCTCATGACGAGCCGGAGCCGCCTGGCCGGCCTGGCGGGTGCGAGCCACATCGACGTGGAGATCTTCGACTCCGACCAGTCGGTCAACCTGCTCTCCCGCATCGCGGGCATCGAGCGGGTGCAGTCGGAGATCGAGGCCGCCGAGGCGCTGGCCGAGCTGTGCGGCCATCTGCCGCTGGCGCTGCGCATCGCCGGCGCCCGGCTGTCGGCCCGCCCGCACTGGAGCATCGAGCAGCTGGTCAGCCGCCTGGAGGACGAGACCCGCCGGCTGGACGAGCTCAAGCACGGCGAGATGGGCATCCGGGCGAGCATCTCGCTGACCTACGACAGCGTCGGGGAGGACGCGCGCCGGCTGTTCCGGCGGCTGACGATCCTGGACTCCCAGATCTTCTCGGCCTGGGTGAGCGCCGCCCTGCTCGACCGGCCGCTGCCCATCGCGCAGGACCTGCTCGACGACCTGGCCGACGCCCAGCTCATCGAGACCACCGGCGTCGGGTACGGCGTGCACAGCCAGTACCGCCTGCACGACCTGATCCGGGTGTTCGCGCGCGAGCGCCTGGCGGCCGAGGAGACCGCGGCCGACCGCAACGCGGCGCTCGAACGCGTCCTCGGCGGCCTGCTGTTCCTGGCCGAGGCGGCCCACCGCCGCGAGTACGGCGGCGACTACGTGCAGATCCACAGCCACGCCCCGCGCTGGCCGCTGCCCGACAAGCTGGTCGGGCAGCTCGTCGCCTCCCCCCTGCAGTGGTACGAGCGCGAGCGCTCCATGCTGGTGTCGGGCATCCGCCAGGCGGCCCAGGCGGGGCTGGTGGACCTGTGCTGGGACCTGGCGATCAGCTCGGTGACGTTGTTCGAGTCCCGCGTGTACCTCGACGACTGGCGCGAGACCCACCAGATAGCGCTGGCGGCCACCCGGCAGGCCGACGACAGGTGCGGGCAGGCGGCCATGCTGTACTCCCGCGGGTCCCTCTACATCACCGAGCAGCGCTTCGGCGACGCCCGCTGCGACTTCGAGGCGGCGGTCCAGCTGTTCGAGGAGGTCGGCGACGGCCAGGGGACGGCCCTGGTCATCAGGAACATCGGCTTCCTGGACCGGCTGAGCGGCCGCTTCGCCGAGGCCGAGGCGCACTACCGGCGGGCCCTTGAGATCTTCCGCGGCAACGGCGACCAGGTGGCCTCGGCGTACGTGCTGCACAACCTGGCCCAGCTCCGGCTGGAGTTCGACGACCTGCCCGGCGCGCAGCGCCTGCTGACCGAGGCGCTGGAGCTGAGCCGCAGCAGCGGCAGCAGGCGGGTGGAGGCGCAGGTGCTGCACCGCATCGGCCACACCTACCTGCAGGCCGACCAAGCGGCGCTCGCGGTGGACGTGTTCGAGGAGGCCCTGACGGCGGTGCGCAACATCGGCGACCCCACCGGCGAGGCCTACGCCCTGCACGGGCTCGGCATCGCGCGCATGCGGCGCGGGGAGCTGGTGGAGTGCGAGAGCGCCCTGACCCGTGCGCTGATGCTGGCCAGCGCCTCCAGCGAGCACCTGGTCGAGGCGCGGGTGCAGCTCGGGCTGGGCGAGCTGGCCATGACCCGCGACGACGCCACCCAGGCGGTCATCTACCTGGAGCAGGCGCTGTCGCTGTTCCGCCAGATGCACATGCCCCTGCAGGAAGCGCGCACGCTGATCAGGCTGAGCGACGCCCAGCAGGCCGCCGGCGACCTGGAGGCCGCGCAGGACTCGCTGAACCAGGCCCTCACGCTGACCGACAAGATGGACGCCCCCGTGGCCGAGCAGATGCGCGGCCAGCTCGGCCAGCGCCTCGGCGAGGGCCGCTGAAACCGCCGCCCGGGCGGCTCAGCCGGTGGGGTCGCCGGGGCGGGCGGCCAGGGGGCGCAGGCGGTTGAGGCGCAGGGCGAGCTGGATCTCCAGGGCGCGTTCGGGAGACTGCCAGCCGTCGCCGAGCAGCCGGCCCACCCGGTCCAGGCGCTGGGTGACGGTGTTGACGTGGATGTGCAGCCGCTCGGCGGTGCGCGACAGGCTGGACCCGGTGCCGAAGTAGGTCTCCAGGGTCCGCACCAGCGCGGTGCCGCGGCGTAGGTCGTAGGCCAGCACCGGCCCGATGGCGCTGTGGAGGAACCCGCCGACGTCGCGGTCGCGGCCGATCAGCAGGCCGACGAAGCCCAGCTCGTCGCTGCCGGCGCCCTCGCCTTCGCGTCCGAGGGCGAGCAGGGCCTCGGCGCAGCGCCGGGCCTCGCGGTAGGCCTCGGCGACGGCGGCCGGGCCGTGGACCGGGCCCGCCGCGCCGGCGGTGACGGGGGTGCCGAGCGAAGCGCCGAGTTCTCTGGCCACCCGGCGGGCCGCCGCGGCCGGTTCGGTGCCGGGCAGCAGCAGGATGGTCTCCTCTCCCCTGGCGGCCACGAGCCCATGGCGCGAGGAAGCGTCGGAGGCGGCCCAGAAGGCCGTGCGCTGGGCGGAGAGCGGCTCCTCGGCGCGGTGGCGGGCGACGACGAGGATGTGCGGGGCGTCCAGGTCGACGCCCAGCAGCCGCGCCCGGCCGTGCAGGGCGTCGGAGTGGACGGCCCGTCCGGTGAGCAGGTCGTCCAGCAGCTCGCCGCGCACCCGGCCCTCGGCCGCCGCCGCGGTGCGGCGGAACAGCAGGAGCAGGGCGGTGACCAGGGCGGCGCGTTCGAGGATCCGCTGGTCGGCGCCGGAGACCTCGTCGGGGGTGCGCAGGGCGAGCGTGCCGAGGTTCTCGGCCCCGGAGGCGACCGAGGCCACCCACAGCTCGCCGCGCTGGACGGTGCGGCCGAGCCGGCGGGAGGCGGCGGCGGCCGCCGCCACCTCGGCCTCGTCCAGGTCGCCGGCCGACCCCACTTCGGCCAGCCGCCGCCCGTCGGCGTCCACCACCACGATGGCGCCGCCGAGGATGTCGGTGACCACCGCGGCGACGTCCTCCACCCCACCGCCGCGCACGACCAGGCCGGTCATGCGGTCGTGGGCCTGCGCGGCGCGCTCGACCGAGGCGCTGTGCGCCTGCAGGAGCCGGTTGGCGGCGCTCAGCTCGCCGAGCGCCGTGCGGGTCTCCTCCAGCAGGCGGGCGTTGTCCAGGGCGACGGCGGCGTGGGCGGCCAGCGAGGCCAGCAGCGCCACCTCCTCCTGAGCGAAGGGGCGGGCGCTGCGGTTGGCGGCGAACAGCACGCCGATGATCTGCGCGCCGAGCCGCATGGGGACGCCGAGGATGGCGACCAGCGCCTCCTCCTTGACGGCGGCGTCGATGTGGGTGCGGTGGCGGAAGCGCTCGTCGGAGAAGTAGTCGGCGCTGGCATACGGGGTGCCGGTCTGGGCGACCAGGCCGCCGAGACCGGCGCCCATGGGCAGGCGCAGCGCCCGGAAGGCCGCCGAGACCGATCCGTCGGTGACCCGCATGTAGGTGTCGCCGTGGTCGGGGTCGTGCAGGGTCATGTAGGAGATGTCGGCGTGCAGCAGCCGGCGGGCGCGGCGGACGATGGCCTCCAGGACGGCGCCGACGTCGCGCAGCCCCGCCAGGTCGCCCGCCGTCTCGAACAGCGCCGACAGCTCGGCCTCGCGGCGGGCGCGGTGCTCCAGCAGCGCGCGCACGCGCAGCGCGGCCAGTTTGGCCCGGTCCAGCTCGGCCAGCACCTCGGGGGCGGCGCCGGCGGCCCGCGCCTCGACCAGCGGGGCCTCGAACTCCACCGGCGGGGCCTCGCGGGCGAGCAGGTCGAGAAAGACGGTGCAGCTCATGGGGTTCATTGTCCCCTTGATCACGATATTTCCCCCGATGCGTCGGCTCGGGCCGCGGCCACGCCGGCGCGGCCCCGGATGACCCCCCTCAGTGCGCCGTCCACCCGCCGTCGATGGTCAGGGAGGCACCGGTGATCATGGACGCCTGCGGCGAGCACAGGTAGGCGACGGCCTCGGCGACCTCGTCCGGCTCGATCAGCCGCCTGATGGCCGCCGGGGCCAGCATGATCTGCTCGACGACCTCCTCGGGCGGCAGGCCGTGGACGCGCGCCTGGTCGGCGATCTGCTCCTCCACCAGCGGGGTCCGCACGTAGGCCGGGTTCACGCAGTTGGAGGTCACGCCGTGCTCGGCGCCCTCCAGCGCGATCACCTTGGACATCCCCTCCAGGGCGTGCTTGGCGGTGACGTAGGCGACCTTGTACGGCGAGGCGCGCAGCCCGTGCACCGAGGAGATGTTCACCACCCGCCCCCAGCCTCGCTCGTACATACCGGGCAGGACCCGCCTGACCAGCCGGAACGGCGCCTCCACCATGATCTTGAGAATGGCGGCGAAGATCTCCGGCGGGAACTCGGGGATCGGCGCGACGTGCTGGAAGCCCGCGTTGTTGACCAGGATGTCCACCGCGCCACAGTCGAGCGCGTCCACCGCCGCCATGTCGGTCAGGTCGGCGCCCAGCGCCATCCCGCCGATCTCCCCGGCGGTCTCGCGCGCCTCCCGCTCGCGGACGTCCAGGATGAGGACCTCCGCTCCCGCGTCCGCCAGCCGCCGGGCGCAGGCCCGCCCGATGCCGCTGGCCCCGCCGGTCACCAGGGCCCGCCGGCCCGTCAGGTCCACCTCGGCTACCTGCCCGGCGGTCACGCTCGTTGAAACCACAGCGAATGCTCCTAGAAGTACGGGGATGCGGTGAGCGGCCTGCGACCGGGCCGGTGCCGTCAGACCGGCGAGCCGACGCCCTCCGGCCGGGCGGGCGAGCCATCGGGCGCCTCGCCGGACGGTGGCTCGGCGCGCCCGCCGCCCGCGCGGGAGCGAAGCAGGTCGCGGGCCGTGCCCCAGATGCCGCGCCGGAAGACCAGGACGATGATCACGAAGATGGTGCCGGTGACGATGCCGATGCCCTCGAACCCGGAGGTGACCAGGTAGTCGTTCAGCTCGACCACCAGGGCCGCGCCGAGCACCCCGCCCCACAGCGTGCCGATGCCGCCGAGGACGACCATCATCACGACCTGGCCGGAGGTGGTCCAGTACACGCTCTCCAGGGAGGCGAAGCCGTGGCCGATCGCGAACAGCCCGCCGGCCAGCCCGGACAGCGCGGCCGACAGCACGAACGCCAGCAGCCGGTAGCGGTCCACCGGGTAACCGAGCGCCTGCGCCCGCGCGGGGTTGTCCCTGATCGAGGCGAGCACCCGCCCGAACGGCGAGCGCACGATGCGCCACACCACGACGAACCCGGCCAGCACCAGCGGCAGGCCCGCGTAATAGAAGACGAACGAGTCCGACAGGTCCAGGCCGAACAGTTCGCGCGGCACGCCCTGCAGGCCGTTCTCGCCGCCGGTCAGGTCGCGCCACTGGTTGACCACGAAGTACACCATCTGCGCGAACGCCAGGGTGACCATCGCGAAGTAGATGCCGCGCAGGCGCACCGACAGGTAGCCGATGGGCAGGGCCAGCACGGCGGCGAACGCCGCGCCGCCGAGCACGGCCACCGGGAAGGGCAGCCCGGTGCGCAGGGCGATGATGCCGGCGACGTAGGCGGCGCCGCCCCAGAAGGCGGCGTGCCCGAACGACAGCAGCCCGGTGAAGCCGAGCAGCAGGTCCAGCGCCGCCGCGAACAGCGCCCAGCAGGCGATGTCGAGCGCGACCGGCGGATAGACCATCCAGGGCAGCGCCAGGGCCAGCAGCAGCCCGGCGGCGAGCAGGAGGGGCCGGGCGGCGAGCCGGGAAAGGATCACGACGGCGACTCCTCGCGTCCGAACAGGCCGGCCGGGCGCCACAGCAGCACGGCCGCCATCAGGATGAACACCAGCGTCTGCGACAGCGCGGGCACATAGAGGTTGCCCAGCGCCGAGACCAGCCCGATGGCGAACCCCGCCGCCACCGAGCCGAAGATCGAGCCGAGGCCGCCGATGACCACGACCGCGAAGACCGTGATGATCAGGTCGGCGCCCATCAGCGGGTTGACCGCGCGCATCGGCGCGGCGAGCACCCCGGCGAAGCCGGCCAGCCCGATGCCGAACCCGAACACCGGCGTCACCCAGCGGCCCACGTCGATGCCGAGCGCGCGGGTGAGCTCGGGCCGTTCGGTCGACGCCCGCACGATCATGCCGACGCGGGTGCGGGTCAGCACCACCCAGACCGCCGCGCAGACGACCAGGGAGACCGCCAGCACGAACACCTGGTAGGCCGGGTAGGTGAACAGCCCGAGGTCCACGGTGCCCGACAGCAGCGCGGGGCGCGGGTAGGGCTGCGACTGCACGCCGTACTCCCGCTTGACCAGGTCCTGCAGGACGAGCGCGAGGCCGAAGGTGAACAGGAAGTTGTACAGCGGGTCCAGCGGGGCGAGCCTGCGGATGAACAGCCGCTCCAGCAGCGTGCCGGCGAGCCCGAGCACGACCGGGACCGCCACCAGCGCGACCCAGAAGTTCACGCCGAAGGAGTCCAGCAGCACGTACGACCCGAACGCGCCGAGCATGTAGAAGGCACCGTGGGCGAAGTTGACGACGCCCAGCATGCCGAAGATGACGGCCAGGCCCAGGGCGAGCAGGGCGTAGAAGGCGCCACCCACCAGGCCGTTGAACGCCTGTTGGAGCACGGTGACCTCCAGGGGGACGGGAAGGACGGGCGCGCGGGCCGGGGGGTGCCGGCGCGCCCGCCGGGGATCAGAGCTTGCAGGCGGGGCTGACCGGCTGGAACGCCTGGTCGGCCGGGATGGTGCTGAGCACCTTCTCGTAGTCCCAGGGCTCCTTGACCTCGCCGGCCGGCTTGACCTGCGCCAGCGAGACGTCGTGCAGCAGCAGGTGGTCCTGGGCGCGGATGGTGGCGTTCTTGGCGAAGGCGTCCTCGAACTTGTAGCCCTCGAGCTGCTTGACCACCGCGTCGGGGCCGTCGGTGCCGGCCCGCTGCACGGCCTCCAGGTACTGGGTGGCGGCCGAGTAGTTGGCGGCATTGGGGAAACTCGGCCGCTTGTTCGCCTTGGCCTGGAACTTGTCGGCCCAGGCGCGGTTGTCCGGCGTGGCGTTCCAGTACCAGGCGTCGGTGAACTTGGTGCCGGCCAGCGCGTCCGGGCCGAGGGAGTGGATGTCGGTGATGAACATCAGCCCGACGGCGAGCCCGACGCCCTTGTCGCGCAGCTTGTACTCGTTGTACTGCTTGACCAGGTTGACCAGGTCACCGCCGGCCTGCATGGCGCCGAGCACCTGCGGCTTGGGGTCCAGCCCCGGGGCCTTGAGCAGGAAGGTGGAGAAGTTGTCGTTGGGGAACGGCGCGGGGTCGCTCTGGATGACCTTGCCTCCGGCCCCGGTGACGGCGGCGGTGAAGTTCTTCTGCATGTCCTGCCCGAAGGCGTAGTCGGGGTAGACGATGTACCAGTTCTTCGAGCCGTCCTTGGTCACGGTGTCGCCGGTGCCGTGGGCCAGCATGTAGGTGTTGTACCCATAGTGGAAGGTGTACTTGTTGCACTGGGCGCCCTCCAGCTCGGTGGTGGCGGCGCCGATGTTCATGTAGATCTTCTTCTTGCTCTTGGCGACGCCCGCGACGGCGAGCGCCGCCGCCGAGGAGGGCACGTCCAAGATGACGTCGGCCTTCTGGCGGTCGTAGAGCTCCTGCGCCTTGGAGTTGGCCACCTCCGGCTTGTTCTGGTGGTCGGCGGACACCACCTCGACGTCCTTCACGACGGCCTTGTCGCCGTACTTGGCCTTGTAGTCCTCGACGGCCATCTGCACGGCCGTGACGCTGCTCTTGCCCGACAGGTCGGCGTAGACCGCCGACTGGTCGTTCAGCACGGCGAGCACGACCTTGCCGTCGCTGATCTTGTCCCCGCTCCCCCCGCCGCCCGGTCCGCCTGCGCAGCCGGCGAGCGTGGCTCCCGCCGCCACCAGGGCGGCGGCTCGGCCCAGAGCTTTCATATGTCTCTCCTTGCGATCTTTTCCGGGGCGTGGAACTCCGGGGGGTGCGGATGCCGGGCGGCGGGCCCGGGTCAGATGCCGAGGTGGTCGAGCAGCTCGTGCTCGCGGGCGCGCATCTCGTCGTTGTCCAGCGACTCGACGACCCGCCCCTCGGCGAGCAGGTAGTGGCGGTCGGCGACCGTCAGGGCGAAGTGGACGTTCTGCTCGATCAGCAGCACGGTCGTGCCCTGCCGCTTGACCTCGCGCAGGATGTCGCCGATCTGCTGGACGATCAGCGGCGACAGCCCCTCGGTGGGCTCGTCGCACAGCAGCAGCCGCGCCCCCATCCGCAGCACCCGCGCCAGGGCGAGCATCTGCTGCTCGCCGCCCGACAGCTTGGTGCCGGGGAACGCGCGCCGCTCGGCGAGGCGGGGGAAGGTCTCGTAGACCCGCGACAGCGGCCAGGGGTCGGGGCCGACGCGCGGCGGCAGGGTGAGGTTCTCCTCCACGGTGAGCGTCGAGTACACCCCCCGGTCGTCGGGGACGTAGCCCAGGCCCTGCCGGGCCCGGCGGTGCGCGGGCAGCCGGGTGATCTCCTGGCCGAGGAACGAGACGCTGCCCGAGTAGCGGCCCTGCAGGCCCATCAGGCAGCGCAGCAGCGTGGTCTTGCCGGCGCCGTTTCGACCGACGAGCGTGACGATCTCGCCCTGCCCTACCTGCAGGGACACCTCCCGTAGCACCTGGGCCTCGCCGTACCAGGCCGACAGGCCGCCGACGGCCAGCAGGGGGGCGGTGTCAGTCCTCGGCATGGGGGTCTCCCAGGTAGGCGCTGATGACCCGTGGGTCGTGGCGGATCTCGGCGTACGGCCCCTCGACGAGCACTCGGCCGCTCTGCAGGACGGTCACCCGGTCGGCCAGGCTGGACACGACGCTCATGTTGTGCTCGACCATCACGACGGTGCGCCCGGCCCGCACCTTCCTGACCAGTTCCACGGTGCGGTCGATGTCCTCGACGCCCATGCCGGCGGTCGGCTCGTCCAGCAGCAGCACGCGGGGGTCCAGTGCGAGGGCGAGGGCGAGCTCCAGCGCCCGCTTGTGGCCGTAGGCGAGGGTGCCGGCCGGGGTGCCGGCGTGCGCGCTCAGGCCGACCTCGGAGAGCAGCTCGGCGGCCCGATCGGCGTACCGGTCCAGCAGCCGCTCGGTGCGCCAGAAGCGCCAGGTGAGCCCGGTGGCGCCGGCCAGGGCCAGCTCCAGGTGCTCGCGCGGGGTCATCTGCGGGAACAGGCTGGTGATCTGGAAGGACCGGGCGACGCCGAGGCGGGCCACCTGCTCGGGCCGCCGGCCGGTCAGGTCGCGGTCGCCGAGCATGATGCGCCCGGCGGTGGGCTTGAGGAAGCCGGTCAGCAGGTTGAACAGCGTGGTCTTTCCGGCCCCGTTCGGCCCGACCAGCGCGTGGACGCTGCCCTCGGCGACGTCCAGGTCCACCCCGTCGACGGCGCGGAAGCCCCGGAACTCTTTGGCCAGGCCCTGCGCCCGCAGGACGGGACCGTCCATCTGGCCTTCCTCCTCGTCGTCTCGATCCGGCATCGCCGCCCCCGTCCCGGCCGGTGCGCGGTGTTACCCGCGGATAACCTGGCGGTTAACGGACGAAGTCGTTGTGACGCGGAACACTAAGTGAGCCGGCGGGGCCGTTCCATGTGGCGCCGGCACACAATCTCCGCCGCGAAGACGGGTTCGCGTCACATGTCCCGCAGGTCAGGGGGCACGCCACCCCGTCCGGTGCGCGTGTGTGTGGGGCCGCCACGTACGCCGGGCTCCCCCGGACGGAGGGCGCGGCACGCCGGATGGCGGTCCGGCACGGCGCCGGGCGGGAGGTCTCATGGGGGCGCCCGACATGATCGGCCGGGCGATTGTGGGGACGGGGGACGTGGCCCGGCCCACAACCGATGAGCACCATGGCGGACACGCTCGGGCCCGATGTCACCCGCGTTGTCACCCGCGATGCCACCCCGATGTCACCCGAGTGTCGCCGATATCGCCGCCTATGTGAGGAGCCCCCCATGCGATCCTTCCGACGACGCCCGGGCCGGCCGCCGGGCCTGGCCGCGGCCCTCCTGGCCGGCGCGGCACTGCTCGGGCCGGTGCCCGCGGCCGCGGCGGCCGTCGCCCCCTGCCCGGGACTGAACCGGATCACGGTGCCCGGGGCCGAGAAGCAGATCTCCGCCTCCCTCACCGACCTGACCACGGCCGCCACCGTCGCCTCCGGCCACTCGGTCGCCGCCGACTTCGCCGGGCTCACCTCGGCCGGCGCCAAGAACCCCACCGGCGTGCCCGGCGCGCAGATCGACGGCTACTTCCCCGACTCCTCCACCTTCAACACCGCCCACGGGTGGAACCACGACAGCCAGTTCGTGATCCGGCTGCCCGAGCACTGGAACGGCGGGCTGGTCGTCGCCGGCACCCCCGGCGTGCGCCGCCAGTACGCCAACGACTACGCCATCTCCGACTGGGTGCTGGCGCGCGGCTACGCCTACGCGGCGACCGACAAGGGCAACAGCGGCGCGACCTTCTACCAGGACGGCGTCAGGCCCGGCGACGCGCTGGTGGAGTGGAACACGCGGGTCACCCAGCTCACCCGCGCCGCCAAGGCCGTGGTCGCCCAGCGGTACGGCCGCGCACCGCGGCGCACCTACGCCGCCGGCATCAGCAACGGCGGCTACCTGGTGCGCTGGCAGCTGGAGAACCACCCCGAGCTCTACACCGGGGGCGTGGACTGGGAGGGCACCCTGTGGCGCGAGCAGGGCCCGAACCTGCTGGACTTCCTGCCGCCGGCCCTGCGCGAGTACCCGAAGTACGCCGCCACCGGCGACGCCGCCGCGCACGACGCGATCATCGCGGCGGGCTTCGCGCCCGGCTCGGAGCCGCTGTGGGACTACCACGCCAAGGTGTACTGGGACCTCACCCAGCGCATCTACCGCGAGGAACTCGACCCCTCCTACGACGGGGCGGCCGAGGCCGGCACGCCGTTCTGCGCGCCCGGGACGCCGGCCTGCGACGCCGACTACGACTACGCCTCCCGGCCCAGGGCCGTGCACTGGGCGGTCGGGCGCATCGCGCTGACCGGCCGCATCGGCCGGCCGCTCATCACCCTGCACGGCACGCTGGACACCCTGCTGCCGATCACCGAAGACTCCGACGTCTACGACGAACTGATCAGGGCGCGTGGCCGCGACCGGCTGCACCGCTACTACCGCATCGAGGGCGGCAACCACGTCGACGGTCTGTACGACGCCCAGCCGGGGCTGCTGCGGCCGATCCTGCCCTGCTTCCGTGACGCCTTCGAGGCTCTGGAGGGCTGGACGACCCGCGGCGAGGCGCCGCCCGCCGACGCGACCATCCCGCGCCCGGCCACCGGAGACCTCGCCAACTCCTGTTCCCTCACGGGCTGACGCCCGCGTCGGCGGCGGCGCACTTCACCGCGAACGCGGCTGAAACGGGCGCCGTCCGCCGATCGGTTGGGACGCCAGATCGGCCGGCGTGGCGCGCCGCGCCGGCCGGCGCGCTCCCCCACCGGAAACTCTCCGTGGTCATTTCATCACCCCCCGGTTTCCGGTCTCAGTCAGGGAGCACAATCGGATGACAACCATCGACCGCCGCGGGTTCGGGCGGCTGGCCGGACTCGGCGCCGCCGGGTCCCTCGTGGGCGCCGCCCCCGCCGCGCCCGCCGCCGCCTCCGCCACCCCCGTCCTTCCCGCGGCCCCGGCCCGCGGCCCCGCCGCGCCGAGCTGGCGCACCTGCCTCGACGTGGCGCGCGACCTGCTGCTCGTCGGCGAGGACGGCTCGGACCTCAAGCTCTCCTACCTTCGGGTCCTCATCGACACCGGCCTGCCCAGGGCCCGCAGGCCGAAGAAGGTCCTGATCATCGGGGCGGGCATCTCCGGCCTGGTGGCCGCCACGCTGCTGAAGCGGGCCGGCCACCAGGTCACGGTCATCGAGGCCAACGGCAACCGCGTCGGCGGCCGCATCAAGACCTTCCAGACCGGCTTCGCCGACCCCGCCCAGTACGCCGAGGCGGGCGCCATGCGCGTCCCGGACTTCCACCCGCTCACGCTCGCGCTGATCGACAAGCTGGGCATCCCGCGCCGGCCCTTCTACAACGTGGACGTGCGCCCGGGCTCGGCCCCGAGCGGCCCGGTCCCGCCCGTCGTCTACACCTCGCGCCGCGGCCGGGTGTGGCGCTCGGGCCCCGGCAGGGGCGAGTTCGTCGCGCCCCGGCGGCTCAACCACACCTGGATCCACGTCAACGGCATCCTCCAGCGCCGCGACGAGTACGCCGCCGACCCGCGCAGGATCAACGCCTCGTTCGGCCTGAAGGACCGCAGGACCACCGCCGACATCCTCGACCAGGCGCTGGACCCGGTGCGCGACCACTTCTCGGTGGTCCGTGGCGGCAAGCGGGCCGACAAGCCGCTCCCTGAGCTGATCAAGGGCTGGGCGCGGGTGCTGCACGAGTTCGACGGCTACTCGATGCGCCGCTTCCTCACCGAGCGGGCCCATCTGAGCGAGGCGGCGATCGACGCCATCGGCACCGTGGAGAACCTCACCTCGCGGCTGCCGCTGGCGTTCATGCACACCTTCCTGACCAGGAGCCTGGTCAACCCGTCGGCCACCTACTGGGAGATGGCGGGCGGCAGCCGCCTGCTGCCCTACCGGCTGCAGGCCGATCTGCGGCAGGAGATCCGCATGGACCGCCGGGCCGTGCGCATCTCCACCTCCGGCGGCGGCGTGCGCGTCGAGACGGTCACCGAGAAGGGCAGCGACGAGTCCTCCTCGGCGCCGCAGGCCAGGGCCGAGACCTTCCAGGGGGACGTGGCGATCATCACGGTCCCCTTCCCTGCGCTGCGGCACGTCGAGATCGCCCCGGCGCTGTCGTACCCCAAGCGCCGCGCGATCATCGAGCTGCACTACGACTCGGCGACCAAGGTGCTGCTGGAGTTCCGCAAGCGGTGGTGGGAGTTCGAGGAGGAGGACTGGAAGCGCGAGCTCGGCGCGCGCTACCGCCCGGGTCCGGTGACCCACGTGACCGGCGGCGGCTCGGTGGCCGACAACGCCAACCGGTTCACCTACTACCCCTCCCACCGGGTGCCGGGCAGCGAGGGCGGCGTGGTACTGGCCAGCTACGTGTGGGCCGACGACGCCTCCCGGTGGGACTCCATGGACGACCGCGAGCGGTACGGGTACGCGCTGCGGGGCCTGCAGGAGGTGCACGGCGACCGCGTCGCCGAGTTCTACACCGGGCACGGCCAGACCCAGAGCTGGCTGCGCAACCGGTACGCCTTCGGCGAGGCGGCCGTCTTCCTGCCCGGCCAGATGACCGAGATCCACCCCGCGATCGCGGTGCCCGAGGGTCCGCTGCACTTCGCCGGGGAGCACACCTCGCTCAAGCACGCCTGGATCGAGGGCTCGCTGGAGTCCGCCGTCCGCGCCGCGCTGGAGGTCAACGGCTGACGCCCGTCACCGGCGGCCCACCCGTGCGCCCGTTCCAGGCTCCGCGGGTGGGCCGCCGGCGGCGTTGACCGTCCTATTGCCTGTCGCGGGAATGGCAAAGGAAATGCCACGCGAAGGTGAAGTAAAGTCCGTTATATCGTCATGCGCATCCTTACAACACGGCGACATTGGCCAAATTGGGCTAACCGGTCTTGTAAATCGCCCATAACGTGATAACTTGAGTCTTTCCAGATAACCAACGATTATGCCGCCCGTAATGAACATGACGGGTGCGGCACGGACAGGCCTGGCCCGGCTGGAGGAGGGCGAGATTTCCGATGGAGTTCTCTGAGCAGCACCTCCGTCCCTCCCGTCCCGTCCGGCCGCCCCACGCGACCGGCCACCCGCGAACTTCGGGAACCCGAACGCCAACTACTATGGAAAGCGCTTTCCGTCTCTTGCATGCCCGGGGCAGACCCGCCGCAGCTGAACCCGTGGAGAGCAGGATGAAAGAGTCACCCGGTGATCCGCATCCGCGAACCGCATGGCGCATTCGCACGCGCGCGCTGATCCGCCCGCGCTCCATTCGCGGGCGGATCACCGCTTTGGTCGCCCTCCTCGCCGCCCTCCTGCTCATACCTTCGGGGCTGCTGGCCGGCATGGTTGCACATCAGTCCGTGGGCGGTGACACCTGGACGGCCGCACGGCGGGAGTCGGCGATCGTGGCCGCCGCCGATCGCCTCGGCCAGGTCACCGGACCCATCGGCCGGCACGTGCCGGGGGTGACGCTGGTCCAGGTGGTCGCCCCCGGACACCGGGTGATCGCCGCCTCGTCCATGGCGCGCGGGCTGCCGGCGCTGACCCGCGTGTGGCCGACGCCGCAGGAGCCGCAGCAGGACGTGCACACCTGCGCGCAGGCGCGCCTCGGCTGCGTCAACCTCTCGGCGCGGCGGGTCTCCGCCGCCCCCGACTCCCACGTCGTGTACGCGGGCAGCACCGCGCCGGCGGAGAGCATCACCGGCGTCATCGACTGGATCTTCGTCATCCAGGGCGTCGCGCTGATCCTGCTCGCCATCACCATGGCATGGAAGGTGACCGGCCGGACGCTGCGGCCGGTGGAGGCCATCCGGGCCGAGCTGGCCGCGATCAACGTCAACGATCTGAGCACCCGCGTCCCCGAGCCTCCCGGCTACGACGAGGTCGCCCGGCTCGCCCACACCATCAACGGCACGCTGTCGCGGCTGGAGCACGCCAAGGACGGGATGCAACGGACGCTGGACCATCAGAGGCGCTTCGCGGCGGACGCCTCGCACGAGCTGCGCACCCCGGTCGCGGGCCTGCGCGCGCAACTGGAGGAGGCCCAGCTGCATCCCGAGGACACCGACCTCAAGGAGCTGCTGAACCACTCCCTGCGGGACGTCGACCGGCTGCAGGCGATCATCGCCGACCTGCTGCTGCTGGAGAGGGTGGGCGCGGGTCCCTCGCAACCAGGGACCGGTCTCGACCTGGCCGACGTCGTCCGCTCGGAGGTCGCGCGACGCTCCGACCCGCACCATGTGCGCCTGGAGCTGGTCCCCGGCGTGAGGGTCGAGGCCGTGCGCACCCATATCGGCCGCGTCCTTGGCAACCTGATGGACAACGCCGCGCGGCACGCCAGGGGGACGGTGACCGTGACGGTCCGCCGGACGGGCGACGCCGCCGAGCTGATCGTCGACGACGACGGCGATGGCGTCGCGGTCGAGGACCGCGAGCGGATCTTCCAGCGGTTCACCCGGCTGGACGCCGCGCGCAGCCGGGACAAGGGAGGCACCGGACTCGGCCTGGCCATCGCGCGCGACCTGGCGCGGACCCATGGCGGCACGATCACGGTGGACGCCTCCCCGCAGGGCGGCGCGCGGTTCGTCGTCCGTCTGCCGTTGTCCCGGGACAACGCGCACGACCCTTCTCTACCGGGCAGCAGAGTGTGAGGAACGCGCGATCCCCGCCGGCCCGGAGGCTCAGAGCGGGTGCGGCCTCCGCGCCCGGGTGTGACAGGGGGTGCGCTTGACCGGTACGTGACATCACACCACTAGTCTTTTGTCTGGTTTGCACCCTTTTGGGGCTTCTGCTATGTTGGCTGTAGCCCTAGGAGACATCCGACGGGCCGTGCGGCATCACCGCCGTCCGTTCCCCGGGCCGCCGCACAGTTACGGCACCACGCCGTACCCCCTCCGGTGTCCCGCCCCGGAACTTCCGCCCGATCGGGCGCATCCCCCCCATCGCCCCTAGTGACCGGCGCCGCCGGTCACCGCGAGGAGGAGTCGCGTCCCATGAGATCGTCCTTCCGGCCCCCCGGGCGCCGCGTCCCCCGGCCGTGGCGCCCCCGGTCGATACGCGGGCAGGTCACCGCACTGGTCGCCCTGCTGTCGATGCTGCTGCTCGTCCCCTCCGGAGTGCTGGCCGGAATGGTCGCGCGCCAGGAGCTGGCCAACGCCGGCTGGCTGGACGCGCGCCGCGCCGCCGGCCTGATGGCCGCCGCCGACCGGGCCGGACGGCTGCACGACCCGGTGGTCACCAGCAGCGTGCCGGGCGTCAACGTGGTCCAGGTCGTCGCCGCCGACGGGCGGGTCCTGGCCTCCTCCCCCGACGCGCGCGGCCTGCCGCCCCTGTCCACCCTGCGGCCGACGGCCGACGACCCCCAGCGCGACGTGCAGACCTGCGCGAACACCCGCCTGGGATGCGTCCGCCTGTCGGCGGTGCGGGTCAGCGCCGACGACGATTCCACCGTCGTCTACGCCGGCGGGCCCGTCCGCACCGTCATCGCGACGGGCGTGTTCGACGCGCTGTTCGCGGTGCAGGTCGGGGTGCTCATCTCCATCGCCATCTGGGCCGCGTGGAAGATCACCGGCCGGACGCTGCGGCCGGTCGAGGCCATCCGCGCCGAGCTGGCCGCCACCAACGTCAACGACCTGAGCAGCCGCGTCCCCGAGCCGGCGGGCGACGACGAGATCTCCCGCCTGGCCCGCACGGTCAACAGCACGCTGGAACGCCTGGAGAACGCCAAGGGGCGCATGGAGCAGGCCCTTTCCGCCCAGCGGCAGTTCGCCTCCGACGCCTCCCACGAGCTGCGCACCCCGGTCGCCGGCCTGCGCGCCCAGCTGGAGGAGGCCAAGATGCATCCCCAGGACACCGACCTGGACGCCCTGCTGGACCGCACGCTGGGCGACGTCGACCGGCTGCAGGCCATCATGGCCGACCTGCTGCTGCTGGCCAAGATCGGCGGGACGCCGCCGGCGATGGGCGAGGTCGACCTGTCGGAGACCGTCCGCATGGAGGTCTCCCGCCGCGCCGACCGGCTCCCCGTCCGGCTGCGGCTGGCCAGGGCGACCATCGTCCAGGGCGTCGACACCCAGATCACCCGCATCCTCACCAACCTGCTGGACAACGCCCAGCGGCACGCCAGGAGCGCGGTGATGGTGGAGGTGCGCCACGACGACCGCCACGCCGAGCTGGTGATCTCCGACGACGGCGACGGCATCGCCGAGGCCGACCGGGAACGCATCTTCGAGCGGTTCACCCGGCTGGACGCCTCCCGCTGCCGCGACCGGGGCGGAACCGGCCTCGGCCTGGCGATCGTCCGCGACATCGTGCGCGCGCATGGCGGCACCATCGGCGTGGACACCGGCGACGCCGGAGGCGCCCGCTTCACCGTCCGCCTCCCCCTCCACCCCCGCCCCTCCGACGCCCGGGCTCCCTCGGGGACCACGATGAGCCTGGCCGCCTTCTCCGCCCACTGACGGAGGTGAGGGACCCGGCCATCGGCGACTCCCGGTGTCTCAGAATCCGATGGCCTCGCGCAGCAGCAGGACGGTGCCGCGCCCGGGGTGAGGTTCGGCGTTGAGGATGAGCAGGCGGTTGACGGCGCTGGGCTGCCCATAGGCCTGCTGGGCTCGGACGGTCTCCAGCGGGAGGGCGTGCTCCTCCACGCGGCGGAGGGCGGTGCTCAGGTCGGGCACGATCTTCTGCGCGCCGACGATCCAGATCGCGTGGGCGGCGCCGCCCGCGTAGGCGGGCAGCTGGCTGCCACTCGCGGAGGGGATCACCAGGGAGCCGGTCTCGGTGACCGCGGCGACACTGCCCACGACGACGTCAGGGCTGGCGAGCAGCCGGCGGATGTCGTCGGCCTCGGTGACGCGATCCATGCTAAGCAGGCGCGGCCTGAAGCCCTGATATCGCCCGCCGGCGTTGATGTCCTCGTCGATGCCGGACAGGCGCAGGGTCTCGCTGGCCGCGGTGAACACGCCGGTGCCCGCGGGGATCAGCTCTTGGACGCGGGTACGCGCGGCGGCGGCGTCGTCGAGGATCTCGACGGTGAAACGGTTGGCCCTCAGCGCGGCGGCCGCCCGCTCCAGGCGCTCCGCGGATGCCGGTTCGGTGAAGGACCCGTCCCCGGCCGGCGGGCCGGCGACCGTCTGCGGCACGTCGGGGGAGCCCGGGAGCGGAGTGGTGTCGAAGTACCTCACCTCGAAGACGCGTTCGGCGAACTTCCAACCGCCCGGAGTGCGCTGGTAGCGGTCGTGGAACAGGGCGTAGTTGAGAATCGAACCGCCGTCGCGCAGGCGCCCGAGCTCGAAGATGTAGGCGCGGCCGGACGCGATGTCGCCGTCGAACTCGACCGCGCCCGGGTGCGTGGTCTGCACGAAGTACTCCCACGCCTGCCCCATCCGCCCTGTCCCGGCGCGGATCTGCTCCCGGCCGACGTGCTCGATCCCCGCGTCAGGGATCCGGTACACGGCGTCGTCGGTGAACAGCGACACCAAGCGGTCGTGGTCCCCCATCATCGCCGCGTCGGTGAACTCGCCCCGTAGCGCCTCGATCTCGACGCGGTCGGCGATGGCCTGCATGTTGTTCACGGGTTTCCTCTTCGTCGAGTCGCAGGGTGTGGACAGCGGTACTCACCAGCACCCCGGCTCAGCGATGTCATCGGCGATGTCAACGGTGAACCCTGTGCCGCGGTGGCTGTCACACCTGACCGACGAGCAGGCTCGGCACGCCGGGACGCCCGCAGAACGTGACGTGCGTCACTCCCGTCCGGCGCCCGCGGCGCGTGCCGGCACATCGGCCGCGAGATGGGCAGGCCTTCTCGGCTGACACCCGACGCGCGCGCTCGAACCGTCAGCCCAGGTCGGGATGGGGGAGGTAGCGGTCGAGGCGGATCGCGGACGGGTCGGTGGCCATGAGGGTGTCCATGTCGTCGATCCGCCAGCCGGCCCGCACCAGCCGGGGCAGGATCGGGTGCGCCCCGGGCACGGCCACCTGGACCTCGTCGACGCCCGGGTGCGCGGCGACGGCCGCGGACAGCGCCTTGGCGCAGTCCTCCGGGGTCTCCCCGCCCGCCGGGCCCATCTCCAGGTCGCCGCCCTCGGTCACCCGGGCGAAGGCGTACCCCGTGCCTGTGGTGTGGACGGTGACCCCGGGCAGGCCCGCGTACCAGGACAGTGACCCGGCCCGGTCGCCGCCCGCGAGCCCGGCGTCCAGCATCGCGGCCTCCCGCACGTCCGGCCGGTCCCCCCGCGCGCGGGCCGCCCGGCGAACGGGCCGCCCGTCCGGCGCCGATGCCCGGGGCGTTTCGGGCGCGTCGGGGCGGGCGGAGCCGGGGGTGAAGGTGAGATAGAGCAGCGGGCAGACCGGACGCATGCCCTGTCTGACGTACAGGGCCAGGGCCCGGCCGTCGTCGGAGGCGAAGGTGACCCCGGGCGTGCCCGGCGGCAGCAGCAGGGCGAGGATCTCCCGGCCGATGCCCGACGACTGGTGCTCCGGCAGGACGAACAGGTCACCCAGATGGGAGACCCGGGCCCGCCGGAGGATCCCGCCGAAGCCCACGACCCGTCCGTCTGCCTCGCCGACGACCAGCGCCCCGAACTCCCGCTCGGCGTCCAGGAAGTCCGGCATGTCCGCCCAGTCGTCCAGCAGTTCGTAATGCGCGGCCACCTCCCGCACGCCCGGCATGTCCGCGTCCGTCGCGACCCGCACCACCGATCCGCCCATCACCGCGCCCCACCTGCCGCTATTCGCCACCACCCGCCCACCTTAGAGCGCCGGTGAGCCCCGCTCCCCCAAGGCGGGCGGGCAGCGTGTCGCGGCAGGTGTCACTTGGTGAGGGTGAAGGTGTCCACGTCGAACAGCGAGCCGGAGCCGCCGGTGAACACCAGGAACACCGGCCCGGACGCCGAGCCGGTCAGCGTCGTGGACACGGTGGTGAAGGTGTCCCAGCCGCCGGTGCTCGCGACGTTCACCGAGCCCAGCAGGGTGCCGGTGGCCGAGCCCGAGCGGATCTGGATGGTGCCGCCCGCGCCGCCCGAGGACACCCGCGAAGAGAACCCGGTCGCCCCGGCCGTGCTCACCGACGCGTACCCCGCCCAGTCGCCGTTGTCGATGTACCCCACCGTCTTGCCACCGCTGGCCCCGGCGTGACCGGCGACCTGCACCCCGGACTGGGAGGTGAACGCCTCGCCCTCGACCGGGGCGGCGGCGCTGGAGCGGGTGATGGTGAAGGTGTCCACGTCGAACAGCGAGCCGGAGCCGCCGGTGAACACCAGGAACACCGGCCCGGACGCCGAGCCGGTCAGCGTCGTGGAGACCGTGGTGAAGGTGTCCCAGTTCCCCGTGGACGGAACCTGCACCGACCCCAGCAACGTGCCGGTCGCCGACCCCGAACGCACCTGGATCGTCCCGCCCGGACCACCCGAGGACACCCGCGCCGAGAACCCGGTCGCCCCGGCCGTGCTCACCGACGCGTACCCCGCCCAGTCGCCGTTGTCGATGTACCCCACCGTCCTGCCGCCACTGGCCCCGGTGTGAGAGGCCGCCTGCACCCCGGACTGGGAGGTGAACGCCTCGCCCTCGACCGTGGTGGAGCCGCCGGGGTTGCCGGTCGGCGGGGCGCAGTTGGCCTGGACGGCGCCGGCCGCGTAC
Organism: Sphaerisporangium sp. NPDC004334; assembly: GCF_053602655.1. Taxonomy (NCBI): domain Bacteria; kingdom Bacillati; phylum Actinomycetota; class Actinomycetes; order Streptosporangiales; family Streptosporangiaceae; genus Sphaerisporangium; species Sphaerisporangium sp. NPDC004334. Next base: position 9,116 of record NZ_JBSGDZ010000045.1, on the reverse strand, counting down.
TTGATGCCGCCGAGCAGCAGGTTGCGGAAGGCCGGGTCGGCGTAGGACTCGATGGTGTGGCCGAGACCGGTGTAGAAGGAGCGGCCGGACTGCTGCGGGTGGCACCAGGTGATCGGGTGGTCGCCGCTCATCTCGCCGCCGCTGTAGGTGGACTCGTCCAGGCTCTGCAGCACGTGGACCGAGGCGCGGGGGTTGGTGCGGTAGTTGTACCACTCGTCGGTGCGCGTCCAGGTGGCCGCCAGTCCCGAGGTCGCCGGGTGCGTGCGGTCCTCGTTCTTCACGGTCGCCTGCTGGATGGCCGGGTGGCTCTTGAACCAGGCGCCGACCAGGCCGCCGTAATAGGGCCAGTCGTACTCGGTGTCGGCGGCGGCGTGGACGCCCACATAGCCTCCGCCGCCGTCCACGTAGGAGGTGAAGGCGGTCTGCTGGGCGTCGTTGAGGACGTCGCCGGTGGTGCTGAGGAACACCACCGCCTTGTACTGGGCGAGGTTGGCCGCAGTGAAGGCGGCGGCGTCCTCGGTCGCGGTGACCGTGAAGCCGTTGGCCGTGCCGAGGTCACGGATGGCCTGGACGCCGGTGGGGATGGAGTCGTGCCTGAAACCGGCCGTCTTGGAGAAGACCAGCACCTGGTAGTCGGCCGCGTACGCGGCGGACGGGACGAACTGGGCGGCGATCACCGCGGTGGCGACCAGCGCCAGTCCGCGGCGGATGACGTTGAGCATTTCTGTCCCTAGGGGTCGGCGGGCCGTCGGCGCGGCGCGGGCACGTTCGCGAGGTGCCCGCGCCGCGCCGGTCCGGCTAGCGGGTGATGGTGAAGGTGTCGACGTCCAGCAGGGAGCCGGAGCCGCCGGTGAAGACCAGGAACACCGCCCCGGACGCCGAGCCGGTCAACGTCGCGGAGACCGTGGTGAAGGTGTCCCAGTTGCCGGTGTTGGCGACGTTCACCGAACCCAGCAGGGTGCCGGTGGCCGAGCCCGAGCGGATCTGGATGGTGCCGCCGGCTCCGCCGGAGGACACCCGGGCGGAGAATCCGGTGGCGCCCTGCGTCGTCACCGACGCGTACCCGGCCCAGTCGCCGCTGTCGATGTAGCCCAGCGTCTTGCCGCCGCTCGCGCCGGCGTGGTCGGCCGGCTGCACGCCGGACTGGGAGGTGTAGGCCTCGCCCTCGACCGTGGTGGAACCGCCGCCGGTCCCGGTGCCGAAGGTGAAGGCGTCCAGGTCGAACAGGTTGCCCTGGCCCGTCGGGCCCTTGAAGACCAGGTACAGCGTCGTGGTCCCGGACGGGGCGTTGGTGATGGACGCGCTGACGTCGGCGAAGGTGTCCCAGCCGCCGGTACTGGCGACGTTCACCGAGCCGAGCAGCGTGCCGGTCGCCGATCCGGCCCGCACCTCCAGGGTGCCGCCGGCGCCGCCGGAGGAGACCCGGGCGGTGAAGGTCTTGGCGTTGCCCAGGGCGTAGGGCGTGAAGGAGATCCAGTCGCCGTTGTCGGTGAAGCCCACGGTCTTGGCCCCCTCGGCGCCGGCGTGGTCGGCGAGCTGGACGCCGGACTGGGCGCCGTAGTGCTCGGCCTGGCGGTGCCGGGGCTGCAGGGTGCGGACGTTGTGGGTGACCAGGCCGCCCTTGTCGGTGTAGGCGGCGTCGAACACGCCGTAGATGTTGGCCGCCGCGTCGTGCTCGCCGTCGGTCGGGACGACCATCGAGCCGCTGCAGCCGGTCTTGGAGGTGATCTGGTGGCGGTGGCTGTCATGCCCGAGCAGGTAGGTGAGGCTCGCCCGGGTGCAGTCGATCGTGCCGTCCTCGGGGTCGGTGACCGTCATCTGGTACGGCACGGTGTCACCGAAGGAGAACAGCTGGCCGTCGATGGGCTGGGTGAGCGTCACCGTCGGCGCGGTGTTGCCGACCGTGATGACGACGCTCGCGGTCCCGGTGAGCCCCTGCGGGTCCCTGACGGTCAGCGTCGGGGTGTAGGTGCCGTTGGTGGTGTAGGTGTGGCTCGGGTTGGCCGCGGTGGAGGTGCCGCCGTCGCCGAAGGTCCACGAGTAGGTCAGCGTGCCGCCCTCGGGGTCGGAGCTGCCGGCGGAGGAGAAGGTCACGGCCAGCGGGTTCGGCCCGGAGGTCTTGTTCGCCGAGGCCTTGGCGATCGGGTTGCGGTTGGTGCCGCCGATGTACTCCACCCGGATCAGGGCCTGGTTGTCGCTGCCGGTGCCGTAGTCCAGCACGTACAGCGCGCCGTCGGGGCCGAAGGCCATGTCCATGACCTGCGTGCCGGTCCAGGGGAAGTCGCCGATGTCGCCGGGGGTGCCGTCGGACTTCACCTCGATCGCCTTGATCCACCGCCGGCCGTACTCGCCGGCGAAGTACCGCCCGTTCAGCGACTGGGGGAACTTCACGCTGGAGTTGAGCGCGGCGTCGTACCGGTAGACCGGGCCGCCCATCGGCGACTCCGAGCCGCCGCCGAACTCCGGCGGGGAGCCGGCGTCGCCGCCGTACTTGATCCAGCTCGGCTTGGCCGGGGGCAGCGTGGTCAGGCCGGTGTTGCGGAAGGAGTTGTTGGTCGGGCCGTTGGCGCAGTCGTACTTGGCGAGGGAGGGGCCGCTGGGGAAGGTGTACTCGTTGTAGGTCTCGCTGGTGGTGTTGGTGCCGGTGCAGTACGGCCAGCCGTAGTTGCCCGGGCCGGTGATGCGGTCGAACTCCACCTGCCCGCTCGGGCCGCGCGAGGCGTTGGTGCCGCCGGCGTCGGGGCCGTAGTCGCCGAGGTAGACGATGCCGGTGGCCTTGTCGACCGACATGCGGAACGGGTTGCGGAAGCCCATGGCGTAGATCTCCGGGCGGGTCTTGGCCGTCCCCGGGGGGAACAGGTTGCCCGAGGGGATCGTGTAGGTGCCGTCCGCCTGCGGCTTGATGCGCAGCACCTTGCCGCGCAGGTCGTTGGTATTGCCCGCGGAGCGCTGCGCGTCGAACTGCGGGTTGCGGTCGGTGCGCTCGTCGATCGGCGCGTAGGCGTCCGACTCGAAGGGGTTGGTGTCGTCGCCGGTCGTCAGGTACAGGTTGCCCGCGGCGTCGAAGTCGAGGTCGCCGCCGACGTGGCAGCACTGGCCGCGGTCGTTGGGCACCTTGAGCACGACCTTCTCGCTGGTCATGTCGATGGTGTCGTCGGACTTGAGCGTGAACCGCGACAGGTGCAGCTCGCCCTTCCACTGGTCGAAGTCGGCGGCGGTGCCGTTCTTGGGCGCGTCGCCGCCGGGCGTGCTCAGCTTGGGCGAGAAGTACAGGTAGATGTACCTGTTGGTGGCGAAGCCGGGGTCGGCCGCGACGCCCTGGAGCCCTTCTTCGTCGTGGGTGTAGACGTCCAGCCTGCCGGCGACCTTGGTGTTGCCGGCGGCGTCGGTGACGCGCACCGTGCCGTCGCGGGCGGTGTGCACCACCGAGCGGTTGGGGAGCACCGCGAGGGACATGGCCTCGCCCAGTTCGGCGCCTCCGGTGGCCAGGCTGACCTGCTGGTAGTCGGAGGCCGGGATGACCGAGGCGTGGGCCGCGGGGCCGGTGGCCGTGACCGTGGCCGCGCCGCCGACGACCAGCGAGATCGTGGCGAGCAGCCGTGCCCACGGCCGGGGACGTGGTGACATGGGAGTCCTTTCCTGACTTGGGGGGGAGTCAGGCAAGGCGCGCGCCGCCGCGCTTGCTGTCGGTCGTGCGGTGTCGTGAGGTTGTGGGTGACGCCTTCGGAGGGTGCCGCCTCCGGCTCGTGCGGTTCGTTGAGCAGGACGATGTCAACGGTTCCGCAATAATCGGATTGACCTTCGCAATTACCTGTTATAGAGCTGCCGGGCTGCGCAACCTCCCAACGACCGATGCCGAGGCGGCCTCGGGGCGAAGTCTTGAATGGAGTTCTAACACGGACGCACGGCGCCGTAAATCCCCGCTGCTCCACTGCTTCTCGCAACGGGCGTGAAACCTGACATCACCCCGGCCCGGCTCGGCGCGTTACAGAAGTGTTACAGACGCGATGGACTCCGGGCTTGCATCGGATGGGAGAGCGCTCTCTAATAGTCGGAAGGCATCGCAAAATCGCCTACTCTTCTTGCAACTTGCTCGATGATCGTTGCAAAAGATGAGCAGATGTCGCTCCATCGAGACTCCCGTCCGGCCGGCCGCCCCGATCTGTGCCGGGGCCGTCCCCGCCGACTTCGGCCTCGCCATGGTGGTGCCGCAGGCGCGGCCGGGCGGACGGGCACCCTCGTCCCGGCGAATCCCCCTTCGACGCGAGGAGTCACCATTCATGCGTAACTGGCGCCGAGCGACCGCGGCCGCCGTCCTGCTGGCGGCGTCGCTGCTGACGTCGGCCCCGGCGGGCCCGGCTCTGGCCGCCGCGGCCGCGCCCGTGGCGGCGGCCGTCCACACCTCCGCCGACGTGCACCTGTTCTACTACCCGTGGTACGGCTCCCCCGCCGTCGCCGGGAGCTACCGGCACTGGCCGCAGGGCGGCCACACCCCTCCGGCCGACATCGGCGCCGACTACTACCCCAAGCTCGGCCCCTACGACTCCGGCGACCTGTCCGGCGCCGTGGACCAGCACATGCGGTGGATCCAGCAGTCCGGCGCCGGCGTGATCGTCTACAGCTGGTGGGGCCAGGGGTCCTACGAGGACCAGCTCGCCGCCGGCGTGCTCTCCGCGGCCGCGCGCTTCGGGGTCAAGGTGGCCTGGCACCTGGAGCCGTACACCGGCCGCACCGCCGCCTCGACCGTCGCCGACATCCAGTACATCAACTCCCGGTACGGCGGCAGCCCGGCGTTCTACCGCGACGAGGCGCACGGGCGGCGGGGCGCGTTCTACGTGTTCGAGAGCCTGCGCGTCACCGACTGGTCCGCGCTGGACCAGGTGAGCTCCAGCAGCATCGTCCTGGCCCAGACCACCGACACCACCAAGGTGGCCCACTTCGGCGGCATGTACACCTACGACGGCATCGCCGGCGCGACCGCGCCCGGGTGGAAGGGCGCGAGCGACTACTGCAAGGCCAACGGCCTGATCTGGGCGCCGTCGGTCGCCCCCGGCTACATCGACGACCGGGCGGTGCCGGGCAACACCACGCCCACCCTCGGCCGCGCCGGCGGCGCCACCTACGACACCGAGTGGCAGAACGCCCTGACCCAGGGCGAGCCGAGCTGGGTCTCGGTCACCTCCTTCAACGAGTGGCACGAGGGGTCGGTGATCGAGCCGGCCACCTCCACCCCGCCGTCCGGGTTCGGCTACCAGACCTTCGACGGCGCCTACGGCAGGACCGGCGCCGCCGCCGAGACGGCCTACCTGGACCGGACCAGGTACTGGGTGGACCGCTTCGCCGGGACGAGCACCCCTCCCCCCGGCACCGACCTGGCGGCGGGCAGGCCGATCAGCGCCACCAGCCACACGCAGGGCTACGTCCCGGCCAACGCCAACGACGGCAACCCGGGCACGTACTGGGAGAGCGCCAACAACGCCTTCCCGCAGTCGCTCACCGTGGACCTGGGCGCCGTGACCGGCGTGTCCCGAGTCGTCCTCGCGCTGCCGCCTTCGTCCGCCTGGGGAGCGCGGACGCAGACGATCGCGGTGCTGGGCAGCCAGAACGGCACCTCGTACACCACGGTGGCGGCGGCGGCCGGCCGCCGCTTCGACCCGGCGACCGGCAACACCGCGACGATCACCTTCCCCGGCACCACCCAGCGCTACATCCGGCTGACCTTCACCGGCAACACCGGCTGGCCGGCCGGGCAGGCGGCCGAGCTGCGGGTGTACGCCGCGTAGGCCGGGGCGGGCGTCCCCCCTCCACCGCCCATCGGCGGGCCTCCCTTCCCGGAGGCCCGCCTTTCTCGTCATTCATCCGCCTTTCCGCCGCACTCGGGCGGGTAGCTGGAAATGAGTTTGCGCGGCGATGGGATTTGGCCGGTGATGTCCAGGAAATTGTGAGGGACAGTGCGGTTCTCCGGGTGCGCGGGAAAACGCGTGTGATGACGACGCCGTCCGCCTGTATGGAGACCGTGGAACAGTCCGATGCACCGTCGCCGACGGGAAGGTGTGTGGCGTGGCAAGCGTGGATACCACCAGGAACAGTCGCCAGTCGGAGAAATCAGTTGCGGGCACCGTGGGCCAGGCGAACGCCGGAAAGGTGGTGAGCGGCGGCAGGAAGCCGGACTCGCCCGCGGGCGCGTTCCCCACGGTGGAGTGGGAGCACAGGATGCTCGACGTCACGCAGGCCGGAGGCCCGCGGTCGCAGGACGTCAGGGCGCCCAGCTACGAGGAACTCCGGCCCTTCGGGCACCGCGAGACCGCGGGATTCCCGGTCTACAAGAACCTAGAAAGGCGGCTTCTGGAGGCCGGTGGCCATCCCGACCCGGAAATCGCGCATGTTCTCGCCACCTGCGCCGCGTACGCCTATTCGGACGCCAGGACGCTCTCCATGATCATGGCGAGAATGGGCCTGGAGGACAATCACTGCCAGATGATCCAGACGTCGGTCGACGCGATGCTCATCTGCTCGACCGCCTTCCTCATCCAGAGCAAGAGCGGCCGGGTCGCCATTCTGTGCTACCGCGGAACAGAGCCGCTCAATTTCATCAACTGGCTGAGCGACATCGACGTCGAGCCCGAGCGCATCGGCTACCAGATCGGGGACCCGCGCGCCACCGTGCACGCCGGCGTCTACCGCAACGTCCGGGCGACGCGGTACGAGGTCATGAACATGCTGCGGCGCGCCTGCGACCGCCAGGGAACCCACCCTCCGCGCGGCGACGGCGCCTCCCAGGTCCACGACTCCTACGGCTCGCCGCCGGCGGAGGGCAACCTCGAGGCCCTCTACGTCACCGGGCACAGCCAGGGCGGGGCGATGGCCGCGCTCATGGGCGTCATGCTGCGGCACGAGCGCAAGTACAAGGAGGCGCTCGGCGACCGGCTCAGGGCCGTCTACACCTTCGGCCAGCCCATGATCGGCGACCCGGCCTTCGCCGAGGCCTGCGAGCGCGACGAGTTCCTGCGCGAGCACGTCATCCGGTACGTGTACGACAGCGACATCGTGCCGCACCTGCCGTCCACCGCGTCGGGACCGTTCCGGCACTTCGGCCGCGAGTACCACTACCGCGTCCCGCACCTGCGCAACAGCCTCATCGACACCCTCACCCGTCCGAGGTGCGCCCCGCAGTCGAGAAGGGGCCAGTGGGAGACCAGGAGGCGCCCGACCTCGCAGATGCCGGGCCTGCTCGGCCTGCCTATGTCGGCGCTGTCCTTCATCGCCCGCAAGTTCGAGGCGACGCGCTCGCTGCCGGCCGTCTACTCGGTCGACGACCACCTGCCGCAGCACTACATCGCGGCGCTCACCCCGGCGGGCGTCACCAACGAATACGGCGACTGACCGGAGTACACGACGACCGACCGGTCACGCGGATCGCCGGCCCGCTCGACGGGACCGGCGATCCGCCATGTGCGGACCGCGGGACACGCCACGCCGGGCATCTCCGCCCACCGCGACCATATCATCACTCTCCGTTACGATGATCGTGGTGTCGATCCACAGTGGAGGAGAATGCCATGCGACGTGCCATGTCCGCTCTGAGCGCCCTGCTCGCCACCGCGCCCCTGACCCTCGCCGCTCCCGCGCCGGCCTCCGCCGCGACCGGGACGCTGGTCGTCGAGGGCGACGAGGTGCCGCGCACGCGGCTGGTGAATCCCGCGCCCGGGTGCTACGCGCTTCCCTGGTTCCCGCTGTTCACCCGTGCCACCGTGGTCAACTCGACCGACGCCGACGTGATCCTCTACTCGGGCGAAGGCTGCAAGGCGGGGTTGCTGCGCGCCGCGACCAGCGTGCGCGCGGGCACCACCCGCGAGCGCACGCTCAGCGGCACGCACAGCATCCTGGTGCAGAGCACCTGACGAGACGTCCACACGCTTCGAGGTGGACGCTGGAGCATGCGGGCGTCTCGCTCAGACGTTGAAGTATTTGGCTTCGGGGTGGTGGACGATCAGGGCGGAGGTGGCCTGTTCGGGATGCAGCTGGAACTCCTCCGACAGGGTGACCCCGATCCGGCCCGGATCCAGCAACTCGAACAACTGACGCTGGTCCTCAAGATTCGGACACGCCGGATAGCCGAAGGAGTACCGGCAACCGGCGATGTTGACCTTCAACATGTCCGCCAGCGCCTCATCACCACCGATACCCAGCTCCGAACGGACCCGGGCATGCCAGTACTCGGCCAGCGCCTCGGTCAACTGCACCGACAACCCATGCAACTCCAGATAATCCCGGTAGGCGTTCTTGGCGAACAACTCCCCCGTCGCCGCCGAGATCGCCGACCCCATCGTCGCCACCTGGAACGCCACCACATCCACCTCCCCGGAATCTTTGGACCGGAAGAAGTCCGACAGGCACAGATGCCGATCACGCCGCTGCCGCGGGAAGGAGAACCGGGTCCGCTCCCCACCGGTGTCGGCGTCCAGGATGATCAAATCGTCGCCGTCCGACACGCACGGGAAGTAGCCGTAGACCACCGCGGCCTGCAGCAGATTCTCGGTCTGCAACCGCTCCAGCCACATCCGCAGCCGCGGCCGCCCCTCGGTCTCCACCAACTCCTCATACGAGGGCCCGTCCCCGCCGCGGGCGGCCTTCAGCCCCCACTGCCCCATGAACGTGGCCCGCTCATCCAAGAACGCGGCGTAATCGCCCAGCGCGACGCCCTTGACCACCCGCTCCCCCAGGAACGGCGCCACCGGGACCGGGTTGTCGGCCGCCACATCCGAACGCGCCGGCAACGCCTCCACCGGGGTGCGTTCCAACGTCGCACCCGCCTTGACCCGCCGAGTCCGCAACGGCGGCAACTGCGCCCCCGCCACGCCGCGTTTGACGTCCATGAACGCATCCATCAACCGCAGACCCTCGAACGCGTCCCGCGCGTAACGCACCTGACCGTTGAAGATCTCCGCCATGTCCTGCTCCACGTAGGCGCGGGTCAACGCCGCGCCGCCGAGCAGCACCGGGAAACGCGAGGCGATCCCGCGGGAGTTCATCTCCTGCAGGTTCTCCTTCATGATCACCGTGGACTTCACCAACAGCCCCGACATGCCGATCACATCGGCGTCCTTCTCCTCGGC
>NZ_JBSGDZ010000044.1:0-54800 GCF_053602655.1 Sphaerisporangium sp. NPDC004334 | reverse complement strand
CGCCGCCGCGGCGCCCAGCGTGCTGGCCGCCGCGCCCGCCGGGGTGCTCGCCGCCAACGCCGAGACCACCCCGAGCACACCGACCACACCGGCCATCGCCAATCGGCGAGTACCGCTCGTTGTGCGCCGTGGTCTCCATGCGCGCTGGGGTTGATCTGGGGAAATACCGTTCTCGCCCATGTCTGCGCCTCCACTGCCGAGTTGGTTGAGGGGACGCGAGACCGGGCCGGGCACGGGCGGCGGATCGTCGCCGGACCGTGGCACACCGGCGTCACAGACGTCGCGTCACCAATTGGCGGCCCTGTCACCACCACCGACCCCGACAGGGGGAAGCCGCCTTGCGGACTCAGTGTGGAAACCTCTCTGTAACATGTCAAGACCATCGACGAATCGGTTCGATCCGGTTCGACGGCGGCGAGGCTTCCGTGGCGACCTGACGCGGATCGGTGCCCACGTCACCAGGAAGAGTGCCGTGGCCATGCCGCACCGCCACCGGATGAAAGTTCCATCGTGCCGGGCTCCGGACGCATGCGATCGGATGCCGGTGGGCAGCGGGAAACCGGTCGTCGCCGGCGAACGCGCGGCGAGCGGCGAGTCCGGGGCTCTTGACGAAAGCGCACTTGATCGTATTGGCTCCGCTGCACCACCACCGCCACGTACGCCAGGCGAAGAGGAGGAATGCCAGGACAGGATGTTAGCGCTAACACCCGACGGTGACGCGCTTCCGGCGAGCCTTCGCCGTGGCACCTCCTTTCCGGAGGCACCACGGCGAGGCGGCGGGCGATCCGCGCCGGAGGCCGTGAAGGGCATGCCCGGCAGGCGCGGAGGAGGGACACCGGCGGGGTGTTCCCGAAGGACGCCTCTCAGCTCGCCGATGGAGCGGGCGAGGGCTCGGGTGTGAACCCGAGTTCCTGGGAGATCAGTGCCGAGGTCTCCAGTAGGAGCGGAAGCTTCTCCTTCAGCTGGTCCAGGTTCGCGATCACCTCGATGGCGGTCAGGGAGACCGCCGCGATGACCTGTCCACGCGAATCCCTGATCGGTGCGGCGACGCACATGACATAGGCGTCGTGCTCGCCGTCGTCGATGGCCCAGCCGCGCTCGGCGACGCGGGCGAGTTCGGCGTCGAGGGATTCGCGGTCGGCGAAGGTCGTGCCGGTGTACCGCTCGAAGGTGACGTGAGAGAGCAGGCGGTCGCGTTCCGCCTGGGAGAGGTGGGCGAGGATCACCTTGCCCACGGCGCTCGCGTAGATCGAGACGGCCCGGCCGACCCGTGACGGCAGCTTCACCGCGTCGAACGCGGGGCTGTCCACCTTGTCGACGTAGACGATCTCGTCGCCGGTCAACTGTGCCAGGTGCACGGTATGGCCCGTCCGCCGCTGAAGCACGCGCAGGTGCGCGGAGGCGAACTGACGGAGGTCCATCGAGCCGAGCGCGAGTTCCGACAGTTCGATGAGCCCGCTGCCGAACACGTACGTCCCCGCCCCCGTCTTGCGCACGAACCGGGCGGCCTCCAGCGTCTGGAGGATCCGCAGGGCCGTGGATTTGTGGACGCCGAGCACGTCCGAGGCCTCCGACAGTGTCAGCGGATGTTCCGCCGCCAGGCGGATCAGGTTGATCGCACGCTGGATCGATTGCGCCACTTACCATCCTCCTTGCGTTGCGTAGTTTGCAATGTAGCTCACGAGATGCGCAACCGCCACTTGACTTCGTTGCACATGTCGCTACGATCGTTGCAATTCCGACCACGGTTTCGGGGAAATATCCAGTTATTACTGTGGAGTAACAAATGAGGCTGCATCGCGTTCGCCGCGGCATGGTCGCGGCGGCCGGCGTCACATCTATGGCCGTCGCCCTCTTGACCGGCTGCGGCTCCGACGGTGGATCCGGGGGCGGCGTGGCCAAGCTGACGTTCGCCGCCTCGACCCTCGGCGATCCGGGCCGCGGGCCGCTGCTCACGAAGTGGCTCCAGGAGTTCAACAAGAGCCAGAGCAAGGTGCAGGTCTCCGCCGCGGCGGTGCCGTATCCGACCTTCGGCCAGACCATCCTGACCCAGATGGGCAGCGGAAAAGGGCCCGATCTGATCCGCTTCGACATGCCGGAGTTCGAGTCCGCCTCGGACGCCGGCCTCATCGCACCGCTCAACGACCTGATCGACGTCGGCAAGTACGACCTGCTCAAGCAGCCGGACCAGTTCATGGTGCACGACGGGCAGCGTCACGGCATCATCTTCGAGGCGTCGAACTACGCGATGTTCTACAACGCCGACCTGATCCCGAAGCCCCCGACGAGCTACGAGCAGTTCGTCGACACGGCGAAGTCGCTGACCAAGGGCGACACCTACGGCCTGGCGTTCCGCCAGACCGAGGCCGAGGAAGCCGGTGTGTGGCAGGACATCTTCAACTACGTCTACGGCTTCGGCGGCGCGTGGTCGGACGGCCGGAAGCTGACCATCAACTCGCCCGCGAACCTCAAGGGCCTGCAGGCGTTCAAGGACCTGTACGACGCCAAAGTGATCCCGCGTGGCGCGGACGCGGCGACGTTCCGCCGCATGTTCGCCGAGGGCAAGGTCGGCATGGAGCTCAACAACGGCGGCTATGTGACGGCGACCCGCGGTCAGAACGCCGACCTGAACTTCAACGTCGCACCCATCCCGTTCCCCGTCCGCAAGCAGGGCGCGATCCTCGCACCCATCGTCATCAACGAGGCGAGCCCGGCGAAGGAGGCGGCGGCCACCTTCATCAAGTGGGCGCTCGAGCCGGACAACCAGGTCAAGCTGCAGGAGATCCTCGGCGCCAGCAGTGTGGCGACGGTCACCAAGCGAAGCCCTGAGCAGCTCCAGAAGACGCCGTTCCTGACCGTCTTCGACGACCTCACCGACTCGAGCCTGCCGCAGATCGTCCAGGGGTTCGAGGCGAAGACGCCGGACATCCGCAAGATCGTCGTGCAGAACGTCGTCGCGGCCCTCCAGGGCACGGTCGACCTCAAGACGGCGCTGGACCGCGCCCAGCAGCAGGCGTCCCAACTGGCCGGCTGACCGGACGACGCCGCCGGCGAGACTCTCCCGCCGGCGGCGTCCTACTTTCGAAGGACCGAACTCGATGACCGTGCTGGAACAACAGCAGATCACAGGGCCTCGATCCGGGGCCCGGCGTCGAGGCAGCCCGCTGGGGAGCAGGTGGACGCCCTACTTCTTCCTGGCCCCCGCAGCCCTCTTCATCCTGGTGTTCCAGGTCGTCCCGCTGGCGCAGGAAGTCTTTCTGAGCTTCACGCGAACCTCGCTGCTGAACCCCACACGCAGCACCTGGGTGGGACTGGACAACTTCGCCCGCGTCTTCGGCGACGCGGACTTCCGCCGTACCCTGCTCATCACCCTCGTCTACGTCGTCGTGTGCGTCGTCGTCGCCGTCGGAACCGGGCTCGCGGTCGCCCTGCTCCTCAACAAGGGCTTCCGCGGCCGGGGGCTGGCGCGCGCACTGGTGACCATTCCGTGGGCGGCGCCCGGTATCGCCGTCGCGCTCATCGCGATATGGATGCTCAACCCGGACTACGGGATCGTGAACCGATTCCTGGACGCGGTCGGCCTCGGCGTCCCGGGCGGCGCCATCCTCGACAGCCCGCGATACGCCCTCCCGGCGGTCCTCGCGACGACCATCTGGCAACTGTTCCCGTTCACCTCGGTGGTGCTGTTGTCCGCGCTGCAGTCCGTCCCCCCGCACCTCACCGAGGCCGCGACGATGGACGGTGCGGGAAGGTGGTGGACCTTCCGCGCCGTCACCTGGCAGGCCATCAAGCCGACCGTCGGCCTGCTCGCCCTCCTCATGACCATCTGGTCGCTGCGGCGATTCGAGCTCATCTGGCTCATGACGAAGGGGGGACCGGTCGGTGCCACCAAGACGCTGGTCATCGACCTCTACTCCCAGGCCTTCGACTCCAAGCAACTCGGCTCGGCGGCGGCGATCGGCATGGTCGGAGTCGTCATCTCGCTCATCGTCATCGCCGGCAGCCGGTTCGTCGCCCGTGCCGCCGAGAGGGAGGCCCGCTGATGAGACCGCTCCACGTCGGCCTGACCCTGCGGATCATCGCTGTCCTCGTCGTGCTCGGGGTCGCCGTCTTCCCGCTGTACTGGATGTTCGTCACCGCACTGTCGGGAAACTCAGAGCTCTTCGCCGACAAGGCCCGGCTCGTCCCCGACTTCTCGCAGTTCGGGGTCTTCATCGACGCGCTGGCCGAAGGCAAGGCGACGACCTGGCTGCGCAACAGCCTGGTGATCGCCGCAGGCACGACGGTCCTCTCGATCGGCCTCGGCATCCCGCTCGGTTACGCGCTCTCGCGGTTCACGTTCCGGGGCAAGGTCCTGGTGACCGTCGCGCTGCTGTTCACGCAGATGCTTCCCGAGGCCCTCATGGTCGTGCCGCTGTTCGCGCTCTTCCGGCGATTCGACCTCCTCGACTCCCTCGGCGGCCTCATCCTGGTCAACGCCGCCTTCGTCCTGCCGATCGTCGCCCTCATCCTCAAGGGCGCGATCGACGGCCTGCCTCGCGAACTGGAGGAGTCCGCGCGGGTCGACGGAGCGCGACCGCTCACCGTGCTCACCCGCATCAACGTGCCGCTGATCGCTCCGTCGCTCGCCGCCACCGCGGTCATCGCGTTCTTCCACGCCTGGAACGAGTACGTGTTCGCCGTGACGTTCATCTTCACCCCCGGAATGCAGCCGGCGTCGGTCGGCATCGCGAACTTCATCGGCGAACTCGGCACCCCGATCCAGACGGTCATGGCGGTCGCCTTCATGTTCACGGCGCCCGCCGTCGTCTTCTACCTGTTCGTTCAGAAGTATGTGGTGGCCGGCATGACCGCCGGCGCGGTGAAGGGCTGAGCCGGACATGAAGATCACCTCGGTCGACACCGTGGTCGTCGACTTCTACCGCACCAACCTGGTGATCGTCCGCGTCTCGACGGACGAGGGAATCGCCGGACTGGGCGAAGCGACCCTGGAGGGCAAGGAACGCGCCGTCCAAGGCGCCATCGCCGAAGTGGCCGAAGCCGTGACCGGGATGGACCCCACCCGCATATCCGGCATCCTGTACGAGCTGGCGAGGGACTGGTACTGGCGAGGCGGCCCGGTCATCATGACCGCGCTGAGCTCGCTGGAGATGGCGCTGTGGGACATCTCGGCACGAGAGCTCGGCGTCCCGGTCTCCCGGCTGCTCGGCGGCGCCACCCGCGACCGGGTGCGCGCCTATGCCAACGGCTGGTTCTCCGGAGCCGTCACGCCCGAGGACTACGCGGCCGCCGCGAGGAGGACCGTCGAGGCCGGTTTTCAGGGTCTCAAGTGGGATCCCTTCGAGAACTACGACCTCACGATCACCTCCCGGCAACTGGACCGCGTGCTCGCACAGATCGACGCCGTCCGCTCCGCGGTCGGGCGCGACGTGGAGCTGTTCATCGAGGGCCACGGCCGCTTCGACGTCAACCACGCCATCAAGGTCGCGCGGCAGATCGCGCAGTTCGAACCGGTGTGGTTCGAGGAACCCTGCCCCCCGGACAACCTCGACGCCCTCGTCGAGGTCCGCCGGGCGTCGCCGGTGCCCATCGCCGCGGGGGAGCGATGGTTCGGACGGCAGGGTTTCGCGCCGGCGCTCGCCCGCCAGGCGGTCGACTTCGTCCAGCCCGATGTGACACACGCCGGCGGCATCGCCGAGCTGGCCTTCATCTCGACGCTCGCCGCGACCGGCTACGTCGGTTTCGCGCCGCACAATCCCAGCGGACCGCTGAGCACCGCGGCGACGCTGCAACTCGGGGCCGCCTTGCCCAACTTCCGCTACCTGGAGATCATGGCGACCGACGTCCCATGGCGTCCGGAGATCACCAATGAGAGACTCGTACTGACGCAGGAGGGCGACATCCTCATCCCGACCGGGCCCGGTCTCGGCATCGAGCTCGATCTCGAGGCGATCGCACGGCATCCCTTCACCCCCCACCCCTTGCGGATGTTCCAAGACGCCGTCTTCGACATCCGGCCCGCGGACGAGCGGTCCTTCTTCAACCTGGGAGACGGCAAATGATCCAGTCATCGCCCGATGAGCTCGCCGGCGAGGCCGCCTGGTTCGGGACGGCCGCGGACGCGCTGCCGGACGATGCCGCGGACGGTGTCCTGATCGGCCGGATCTGGGATCCTCTCGTCGAAGGGCCCTCACCCGTGGTCGTCCGCGACGGAGAGGTCATCGACATCAGCGCGGACTTCCCGACGGTCCGCGACATCTGCGAGCTGCCGGACCCCGCCGCCGTGGTCTCCGCGCTCGATGGCCGGCATGTCGGCGGCTTCAGGGACGTGCTCGCCAACACCGGGGCCGCGGACCGGGACCGCACCCGGCCCTGGCTGCTCGCACCGGTCGACCTCCAGGCGCTCAAGGCCGCCGGGGTGACCTTCCCCGTCTCGATGATCGAGCGCGTCATCGAGGAGCGGGCCGGCGGCGACATGGCACTCGCGGCGGACATCCGCCGGCGGATGCTCGCCGGCGTCGGCGCCGACCTTCACGACCTGACGCCGGGTTCCGAGGAGGCGGCGCGGCTGAAGACCCTGCTCGTCGCCGAGGGCATCTGGAGCCAGTACCTGGAGGTCGGGATCGGCCCGGACGCCGAGATCTTCACCAAGGGGCAGGTCCTGTCCGCCATGGGAACCGCGGTGCCCGTCGGGGTGCTCGCCGCCTCGACCTGGAACAACCCCGAGCCCGAGGTGGCGCTCATCGTCCAGTCGAGTGGCCGGATCGTGGGGGCGGCGCTCGCCAACGACGTCAACCTCCGGGATGTCGAGGGCCGATCCGCGCTCCTGCTGCCGATGGCGAAGGACAACAACGCCTCGTGCGCGCTCGGCCCCCTGATCCGGCTCTTCGACGAGCGGTTCGACCTGGAACAGGTACGCGGCCTCGTGGTGCGGCTGGAGATCGAAGGCGAGGACGGCTTCCGCCTCGAGGCGGTCTCGGAGATGGCGCGGATGTCACGCGATCCGGAAGCCCTGGTGCGGCAACTGATCGGTCCTCACCATCAGTATCCCGACGGCGCGGTCCTGATGCTCGGCACGATGTTCGCGCCCATCCAGGACCGCGACCACCCGGGCGAGGGGTTCACGCACAAGACCGGTGATGTGGTGCGGATCAGTTCCCCCGCCCTCGGCACCCTGGTCAACCGCGTCCGGCACGCCGAGGACTGCGCACCTTGGGACTTCGGAGTCCGCGACCTCATGGCGAACCTCATGAAGCGAGGACTGTTGTGATCCCGGTCCGATGACGTCGCACGGTCCAGATCGCCGGTCGGTTCGGTGGACCCATGCATGATGCCGGCGACCTGCCCGATCACGACGGCTCGGACGCCGTGGCGATGGAGGGCTTCCAGCAGGGGGAACGGGTCGAACCCGAGGGCTCCGTCCGTGCCGATCGTGCCGATGTCGTCGTCGGCGTCCTGGTGCCCCAGGCCGGTGCTCGCCCGGTTCAGAGCCGGTTCACGGGTGCGTCGGGCGGCGGCGCGGAGTCGTTCCAGCGGTTCGTCGATCATCTGGCCCATGCAACACCCGGCCGCGCTCATGGCGCACGCGAATGGTTTCGAAGGTCTCCGGCGAAGCGGAAATGTCACGTCGGGTCCAGGCGGAGTCGCCTGGACCCGACGTTCGTCATCGGCTAGCAGGTGGTCATGCCCTGGTCCATCTTTGGGTGGCCTGGCCGTTGCAGGTGGCGATGGTCACGCCGGAGGTGTTGCCGGTGCCGGCGGCGTTGAGGCAGAGGTTGTTGGCGCCGTTGGTGATGGTGCCGCTGGAGGTGAAGGTCCACTGCTGGTTGCTGTTGGTGTGGCAGTCCCACAGCTGGACGCGGGTGCCGGAGCCGGCGTTGGTCGGGGAGTCCAGGCACTTGCCGAGGATCTCCAGCCGGCCGGAGTTGTAGGTGAAGCGCTGGTTGGCGTTGGTGTGGCAGTCGTAGACCTGGAGCTGGGTGCCGTTGGCGGTGGCGCTGTTGGGGGAGTCGACGCAGCGGCCGGCGCCCTCGTTACGCAGACGGAAGTCCGTCGTGGGGGACGGGGTGACGGTCGGCGTCGGGGTGACGGTCGGGGTGACGGTCGGCGTGGGGGTGGGAGTGGGATTGGGGTTGCCGGTGCTGGTGAACTGGGAGATGAACTTCCACACCTCGCCCTTGGTCCAGGTCTGGGCGCCGTCCGCGGTGTAGGTCCCGTCCACCGGGGCGGGCGTGTGGCCGTTGTCGAAGGCGGCCCAGACGACCGGGTATCCGGCGCGGCATCCGGAGTAGGCGGTGATGATGTGCGACCGGCTGCCGGAACCCGGCTCGGGCGGGTTCTGCGCGGTGCAGCCGTTGTTGGCGACGAACTTGTCGCGCAGCGCCCGTCCCTGGGAGATGTTGAGCACGTTGTCGGTGATGCCGTGCAGTCCCATGTAGGCGATGGGCTGGGTGCCGCCGCTGCATCCGCTGAGCTGCGCGCCGGAGTACACCACGACCGCGCGGAAGACCGTCGCGCGGCTGCACGCGAGGGAGAAGCTCATGGCGCCGCCGTAGCTCCACCCCATGGCGAAACGCAGCGAGGTGTCGACGCACAGGTCCGACTCGACCTGCCGCATGATGTCGTCGATGAAGGTGACGTCCTCGCCGCCGTTGTTGGCCCACCCGTTGTTGAAGCCCTGCGGCGCGACGAAGATCGCGGTGTTGTTGGACAGCTGCCGCTGCCCGTAGTAGGACCAGGAGGCCCCGGCGCTTTCGCCCGAGTCGACGGCGTTCATGGTGCCGTTCAGCCAGTGGAGGCCGAAGATCAGGCGGTAGGGGGTGTTGTTGTTGTAGTTCGAAGGAATACGCAGAATGTACTGGCGGTTCTTGCCGCTGGTCGTGATGCTCCGCGTTCCGCTGGTCAGCGTCGGGCTCTTTCCGCATCCCGCCGTGCCCGCGAGCGCGGCGGCGGCGGACGCCGAGTTTCCTGTGCTGCTGCCGCTGCTCATCGCCGCGTGCCCTGTCGCGAGGACGACGGCCGCCGCGAGCGCCACGGCCCCGAGGATTGACCTATGCTTCAACATTTGCGATTCCCTCTGGCCGTACGGACCGGGCCGATGTCGATAACATTTCTGCGTTCCTTTCCATCAGCGGCATGGAATGCCGGGTGCTGTGAAACGGGAACCGGGATATCAGCGCCAAGGTTCGGCGGCGGGTTATCAGTGCGCCGCACACGTGCTGAGAAGGTGTGGTGCGAGGGAGCAAATACGACCTGATCACGGATGTCAAGTAGCTTGACTTCCGGTGCGGGGCGCCGGTCCCGCGGGGTGCTCCTCCATGCCTGCTGACCAGGGATTGTTCGCGCCTGCGCCTGGCGCACAGGATGAAACTTTCGTGGTGAACAGGTCGATCACGTGCCGGGTGGAGGGCGGATGGCCTCCCGGAATGATCATGGGATGCCGTCGTCAAGTGCTATTGGGCCCCCTTCCAGAAGTTTTTGCAGAATGCCGATACTTTCGGCCGTGATCGGGCAATCCCGCGGTCGCGTGGGTTGAGGAACGCCGGGCTCGCACCCCGGACCGCGGGCGGCGCTCGTGCCTGACCATCGACCGCGATCGGCCGAGCGACTCGCGGACCAACCGTTCGTCAAGGTTCGCCGCTCTCGCCGCCTCGTCCGGCAGCCCGCGTGACGGTGAGCGGACGTGGGTGCTCGTAAGGGGGTATCTCCGAAGAGGTCGTCCGAGCAGGCCGGCGGCCCGGCGTACCATCACCCAGGGCAGGGCCTACTTGACCGCGCGCAGCGCGTTGACGACGCCGTGGCCGTAGAAGCCGTTGACGTGCTCGTCGCCGGAGCAGGTCGCGTCCGCGACTCCGTCGCCGTTGCCGTCGTAGGGGCCGCTCGGGCACCCCGGGTTGTCGGCGTGCGCTTTCAGCAGGGCCTGGAGCTGAGCGGGGGTGGCGTGCGGGTGCGCCGACTTCAGCAGCGCCGCCACGGCGGCCACGTGCGGGGACGCCATCGAGGTGCCCTGAAGGTAGCCGTACTGACCGTTCGGCAAGGTGGACAGGATGCGGCCGTCCTTCGCCGGGGTGTCCGGGATCTGGTACTTGTCGCCGCCCGGGGCCGCCACATCGACGGCTCCCAGGCCGTAGCTGGAGTAGTAGGCCTTGGCGCCCTTGACGCCTACCGCGCTGACGTTGACCACTCCCGGCAGGCGGGCCGGTACGTCCAGGCACTTGTGCGGGTCGACCGTGCGCGGGCCGGGCGTCGTGTCGCTCGGGCTTCTGTCGTCCACGATCGCGTCCGCGTCGAGGTCGGCGCCGGCGTTGCCGGCCGCGGCCACATTGAGCGTGCCCTTGCGCTGCGCGTAGAGCTGGGCCCTGTTGACCGCGTCGACGATGGCCCGCTGGTCGGGGTCGTCCGTGCAGTTGTACAGCCACGGGTCGACGTAGTAGCTGTTGTTGGTGATCTCGACGCCGTGATCCCCCGCGAACACGAAGGCGCAGACCACGCTTTCCGCGAAGTACAGCTTGTTGACGTCGCCCGCGGTGATGCCCGCGACCTTGACCCCGGGAGCCACGCCCGCCACGCCTATGCCGTTGCGGGCCGCGGCTATCTCGCCGGCCACATGGGTGCCGTGGTAGTGGGCGGCGTCCATGGGGCGCCAGGCGCCGTAGGTCGTGTCCGCCTTGCCGCTCACGCAGTTGGCGCTCTGCGCGGAGGAGAAGTTCGGGGCGATGTCGGGATGGGTGTCGTCGACACCCCCGTCGATCACACCGACGGTCACGTTCCTGCTTCCCGGGTCGACCTCGGCCGCCTTGTCGGCGCCGATGGCCCGCAGATCCCACTGATCGGCCTCCAGGGGCTCCTGACCCGCCGTCACGCTGCCGGCGGCCTTCGCCGCCTGCGCCTTCGACAGGACCTGCGCCGGGCCTTCGTCGTTCGTCCCCGCCTCGCCGAGTGGCGCGGTGTGCGTCGCGCCCGCCGAGTCGACCCCCCGCACCGCGCGCATCCGACGGCCGAAGTCCGGGTTCGACGAGTGCGCGATGATCACTCCGATCCGGTCGTAGCTCGTCACGACGGTGCCGCCGTTGGCCCCGATCGCCCGCCGTACCGATTCGATCGTGCGACCGTCGGTCCTGGTGTTGACGGCGTAGACGAAGGCGGGGGCGTCGGTGACACCGACCGCCGTGGTCACCGCCGTAGCGTCCGTGGGGAGGAGCCCCGACGAGGCGGTGAGCGACAGCGCGACCGGCACGGCAAGCGTGAGCCGGCGTCTGAGGCGCGGGTTCATGAGATCTCCGTATTGATATGAGGGGGTGCCGAGGCGCGGATGCCCTCGGGCGGATGCGCGACGGTGACGCACGATGAGATGCGGTCGATGCGGCATTCAGCTCGCCGACGTCGTTCGTCTCCAGGGAAAGCCCGCATGCCGGTGTTCGCGAGGGGCCCGGCGAATGGAAATGTCGATGTTCGTCGGCTTTCCGTCCGACGACGGGATCAGCGCGGCTGTCGCCACGGGCGGCCCTCGTCGCCCGGCAGGCGGGTGGTCCCGAAGCGCTCGTCGAGGGCGAGCAGTTGCCCTGGCGACGGGTCCGCTCCGAGGCGTCCCATCTCCAGGAAGAGCTCCTCGTTGCCGGAGGGGGCGCTGACGAAGAGCAGCTTGCCGCCGGTCGGCGTCACGAACGTGTGGTACGAGCCGCGGGGCACGACCACGGTGGTGCCCGGGCCGCCCTCGAACTCGGCGTCGCCGACGCGGAACGCGTATTCGCCCTCCAGCACGTAGGCGATCTTCATGAAGTCGTGGTGGGCGTGCGGCGGATTCTCCTCGATGACGTCATGGTGGAACACGAAGGCGCCCAACTCGCCTCCCACCTCGGCGCCGCGCACCAGGATCTCCGGCCGGTGCGGACCACGCAGCTCGACCAGGTTCCCCCCGCCGGGTGGCACGGCCCATCCGTCCGCGCCCCACCCGCTGTCGAACCGGCTCATAAGCTGACCTTTCTCCTCAGGACAAGTAGCGGCCATTACAGCGCGGTCGACTGGAGAAAAAGTGACGAGTCTGTGCGGAGGTTCTCGTCAGGCGCGGTGGTCAGTGGCCGACCGGCTGTTCGCCGAGTTCTGCCAGGAACTCCTCGGCACGGTGGGCGAACAGGTGGGCCTCACGTTCGACGGACAGTGCGCGGACCTTTCGGCGGCGGCCCAGACCGGGACCGCCTGGCTTGAGGGACCGTATGGGAGGAGCCATTCGGGGAGCCGGCGGCTGCGGGGAAGGCTTCGATGAGGCCGGACCGTGATAGGAGATGCCCGCAGGCGGAAGGCTCCCCGCTCGACTCCGCGCGCGAAGCGGCGTGAATCGTCGGCGCTATCGAGGATTCCTGGTCCGGAGCGCGTTGATCAGTGTGCCCAGGGCGTGGCTGTAAGCGTGTTCCGGTGGGGTCGCATAGCCGATGACGATGCCGAACGGGGCGTCTTCCGGTCGGCCGTAGAAAGGGGTGACACCGCCGACGGTGACCCCGTGCGCTTCCAGGTGGGACAGGAGACGGGGCTCTGAGCCGCTGGTGCCGGGGAATCGGAGGACGGCGTGCAGGCCGGCGGCGATTCCGGACAGATGCCCGTGGGGCAGGTGCTGGGTCACGGCGTCGCCGAGGCGGTCTCTTCGGCGCCGGTAGCGGGTGCGGCAGCGGCGCAGGTGCCGGTCGAGTTCGCCCGTGCGGATGAGCCGAGCGAGTACGAGCTGGTCGATGACGCTGACGTAGGCCTCGTCCCAGGACATCGATGCCCGCAGCGGTACGACGAGGCCGGCGGGCACGACGATCCATGCGATGCGCAGGCCAGGGGCGATGGTCTTGCTGGCGGTCCCGGTGTAGATGACGCGGTCAGGGGCAAGGCCCTGCAGAGCACCGACGGGTTGACGGTCGTAGCGGAACTCGCCGTCGTAGTCGTCCTCCAGCACGAACGCTCCTGCCTTCTTGGCCCATGCCACCAGCCGTGTCCGGCGGGCGGGGCTGAGGGTGACTCCGAGGGGGTACTGATGGGCAGTGGTGACGGCGACGGCGGCTTCGTCGGTCAGTTGGTCGACGACCAGCCCGTCGGAGTCGACGGGGATGCGGGTGGCCCGGAGGCCGGTCTGTTCGGCGAGAGCGGGGTAGTCGGGCAGGGAAGGGTCCTCGAAGGCGATGGAGGATGCCCCTTGCCAGAGAAGTGCCTGGCAGATGAGCCGGAGGGCGTGGGTGTAACCGGCGCACACCACGACGCGCTCTGGAGTGGTCACCACGCCGCGGACCCGGCCGAGGTACTCCGCCAGCACCTGTCTGAGTTCGGCGTGTCCGACGGGGTCGCCGTAGCCGAAGGTGACGTTGGGGGTGGTCCGCAGAATCAGCCGTGTGGCGGCGAGCCATTCGCGCCGGGGGAAGTTCGACAGGTCCGGTAGGCCGGGCCGCAGATCCGCCCCTGGTGCGGGTGGCGGGACGGTGTGCAGCGGCGGCATGGCCGTGGCCGTCGGATGTTCCACCGGTTGATCGGCTACGCGGATGCCCGACCGTGGCCGAGACGCCAGATACCCCTCGGCGACGAGTTGGTCATAGGCCTGGGTGATGGTGCCCCGAGCGACCCCCAGATCACGGGCGAGAGTCCGCGAGGAGGGCAACGGTGTGCCCGGCGGGAGCCGGCCGCCTCGCACCGCGTCGCGCAGTGTGCCAACTGCCACGAGAGTGTCAGTGGATTTGCCGTGAGAGTGTCAGCGCGCGGACGTCCGGCTCTAGTCTGTCGTGATCGCGCGGCGCCCCCGGCCCTTGTGTGAGGGGCCGGAGGCGCTGCGTACGGGGCCGTCAGATCTGGTGGAGGCTGTCAGGTCTGATCGTCAGGCCTGCTCGTGCAGCTCGGTGCGGGTGGCTTCGGCTTGTTCGGTGATGGTGGCCAGCACAGGGGCCGGGACGTCCTTGTCGCGGAAGGTCTCTACCAGCTGGTCCAGGACGGTGTCGGCTTCCTTGAGGTCGCCGGCGCGGGCGTGCGCGCGGGCCAGGCGGCGCATGGTCTCGTTGAGGGTGATGTTGTCGACTCCGGTCTCGGTGGTGGGGTCGAGGGTGGTGGCCACGACCGCGCCGAGCTGTTCGATGCTGGTGTCGGTGTCGGCGGGCCGCACCTCGACGCCACCCTCGGTGAGGGTGAGGAAGTGGCGTCCGGCGTTGGTGCCCTTGGCCATCTGCGCGTAGACGGCCAGCGGGTGGTCGCCGTGCTCGGCGATGAGGGTGTCCAGGGCGGCGTTGCCGGCGGCGAGCTGGGGGGCGTCCGAGCCGAGCAGGGCCAGGAGCATGCCCTGCTGGGAGCCCATCAGCAGGTCGCCGGCGGCCTTGTCGTTCTCGTCGGCCGGCGGGCTGATCTGGACGGTGTGGTCGGGGGAGGTGACGGTGGAGCCGTCGGGGGCGTGGTAGCGGGCCTGCAGCGTGTAGGTGCCGGGCTGGTCGAAGGTGAGGCCGCCGGCGCCGAAGCCGATGTAGGCGCTGTCGTACAGGGCGGGGGTGTCGGCGTCCAGGGTGACGTGCTGGGGGGCGCCGCAGGTGCGGGCGACGGGGGCGAAGGGGCCGGTGTTGCCGGCCGGGTCGGTGACCAGCAGGAGGAGACGGTCGCCGCCCGGTTTGAGGCCGTCGGTGGCCCGCGCCGTCGGCGTGCTGCCGTCCAGGGAGAGTTTGATCTCGGCGGTGACGGGTTCGCCGTGGGAGTAGGTGTCCTTGCTCGACACCTGCAGGCGCAGCCCGGACTCACTCGGCGCGGGGGTGGCGTAGGGGAGGGAGCCTTGGTGGGCGGAGTTGGTTCCCCAGGCGTCGCCGCCCATGACGACGTGCCGGTAGAAGCCGTGGCGGATGTGGCGCAGCTCGCTGGCGGTGAACGTCCAGGTGAATGCGGCGTAGAAGGCGGCTTCGCGTGCTTCTTTTTCTTCTTCCTTACTATCCGGCCCCTCCCAGTACTCGTCGGCGTAGTTCATGAACGACAGGTCGCCGTGGCCCTGCAGCGGGCCGGGGACCGCCGGCGGCCTCTTCTGCCAGGAGTGGTCCAGGTTGAGGGCGTGGCCGATCTCGTGGGTCCAGCTGAACAGGCCCTCGCGTTTGCCGGTGTACCCGAACTTCTTGGCGGTGTCGTAGAAGATGGCCAGGCCCTGGCGCTGGAAACTTTCTCCGAGCCAGTCGAACATGATGCCGTCGGTCGTGGGACTCGTGTAGCGGTTGGCGATGAAGCCCCACAGCTTCCACTGCTGAGTGTCGCGGTGGAGACTGAACTGGCTGACCATCGCGGCGTGCAGCTCGGCGTCCGACCACACCAGGTCCTCACCGGCCCCGTCCAGGGACACCTCGTTGGGGGTGCCCGCGGTGCGTAGTTCCACGCCGGCGTCGGCGAACGCCGCCTGGGCCGTCATGATCCGCTTGGCCAGGCCGGGCGGGCGCGGGTGGTCGGTGGTGGCGTACGGGGTGACCGGCTCGGTGCCCGCCACGTAGTCGACCTCGAAGTCGATGGTCCGCAGGAACCGGGAGGTGTAGGCGCAGGTGTAGATGAAGGGCTCGGTCTCCTCGTCGGTGCTGCTGCGGGTGACGGTGGCGGTGGCGCCGGGGGCGAGCTTGTCGACCGTCACCGACAGCTCCGGCCGCCCGGTTTCCTCGGCGTGGGTCGCGGTGCCTTTCAGGGTGCCCGGCAAGGCGAGGGGTGCGGTTCCCTCCAGCACGAAGGAGTTGACGTAGTCCTCCACGCCGTCGGTGACGTTGAAGATGTCGCCGGAAATGATTGGAAACTCACCGACCAGGTCGACCCGCAGGTCGATCTTCGAGCCGCCGTCGTCGGTGGTGCCGATGAACCGGCCCGCGGCCGGCAGGCGGGGCTTTCGGAAGTCGGCGGGCAGGGCGGCCAGTCCGGGCAGGACCTCCGCCCAGGTGCCCACGGCTACGGGGCCCTTGCCCCAGTCGAGGTCCATCACCTTGTCGCCCTTGATGAACAAGGTCCGATACCCCCCGCCGGGGAAGCACATGACGGCGTGATCGAAGTCGCCGCTCATGTCCGCGGGCAGCCTCTTCCACCCGGCGCCCTCCATCCCCGACAGCGGGCCCTGATAGCCCACGCCCTGGCCCCACATGATGACCGCGCACTGATCACCCTTGATCAGCAGGGTGCGGCGTGTGTCGTAGAGGGCGGGCAACTGCACGGCGACGTCGAGGTCGCTGCGGAACGCGGCCGGGATGTGAGCCCCAAGGCCCGGGTAGCCGGTGATCGGCCCCCGGTAGAGGACTTTTTTGTCCCAGTCCTGCTCCAGGCACTGGTCGCCGGCCAGGAAGAGCGTGGAGCCCTGGTTCACGCGTATGAGGCCGTCGCTGCAGCTGGCGAACGGCTCGGGCAGCGTGGCGAACGCCCCGTCGAACGCCTGTGCCAGCGGCTTGTGCCACTGCAGAGCCTTCGTGTCGATCAGCGCGGCCTCCTCGCCGCGCAGGCACCACAAATTCCACGGGTCGTTCAGCGTCGTCGTGACGGCCGCGGAGAATCCTGTGGTCTTGCTGCGCATAAAGCCCATCGCACGCCTCCCGGCCGGGCCCGGAGGGCCCACGCCGATGACGCTAGGCAACCGCGCCGATACTCACAATGACCACAACAAGTCAGGTCAGACCGAAACAAACCGAACGAAGTTCTCATTTGATTGCGGACCGTCCCATACTCATCCGCTATCGGCCCGGCCAGAACCAAACAGCCCCCCATCACCCCTCAACCGGCACGAAACCGCAGGTCCAGGCCCAAAAAATTGAACCGACCAGCCCGACCTCAGCCACCGCAGGGTGTCTCACGCCCGCTGCGCCACTTCCGCCCCATCGGGCACGAACAAGACCGCCGTAAGCACCATTACCGCGTGGCCGCATCCGGCCATTCCTTGCGCAGCAGCCTTGTTTCCGCATTCGACTCCGAGCAGCACCACCGCCGCCCCCTGGTACGTTCACGTGCCAACTGCCACGAGGGTGTCAGACGCGGACGTTCGGCCAGTAACGGCACCCTGTAGAGGTCGCGATCGATCTCCTATGGATCCAGCAGGAGGGAATCGTGGAGGTTGGTGGCGATATCGAGGCTGAAGGTGACCTCGGGGGTGAGCTGGATCGCCACCAGGTGGCCGTCGTCGTCGGTGTCGTAGGTGAGGTATCCGGCGGCGACCGCGGTGGCGAGGAGGTTGGGGGCGCCTTGAAGAAGGTCGAACAGGGCGGCGTGGTCGCGACGGCCGGCGTGAAAAGCGATCAGGGCGATGCCGGGGTCGGGGCCTTGTTGCTGGTAGGTCAGATGCAGGAGACGCTCGCGGGTGCCGGCGTCGAGGGTGTGGGGCCGGATGGCCAGCTGCAGGCTCTGGTCGTCGCCGACGATGATGCGCACACCTCGGTAGCCGCGCTTGAGCGCGGCCAGGCGGCCGAGGGCGTGCTGGATGCGCTCGGGTGGCACATCCAGGACATGGGCGATCTGGTCCAGGCTCAGCGGGCGGCCCAGGACGAGGGCTAAGACGGCGTGGATGCGGTCGGCGTCGCTGCTGGCGCAGGCGCCGTCCTGTTCGGTGGCGCCGAGGTCGTCGGGCAGGTGGTGAGGTGATTGCGGGGCGTCGCCGGTGTCGAGCCATGACGGCCAGGCCAGGGCGAGGGCCTCGGCCATCGCCCGGACGGCGCGCAGGGGCAGGTCCTCGACGTCGGCGGGGGTGGTGAGCTGGCGGATCCGGTGGACGGGCAGGCCAAGCAGGTCGGCGAGCTGACCGGTGGTCAGGCCGCGGTCGCGGGCCCGGCGCAGCAGCCGGGCGCCCAGGGGTTCAGGTGGGGTCAGGTCCATGACGGGGTGCTCAGGTCCAGGCTGCGGGTGGCCGGCAGGAGGTTGCGCAAGCTCAGGCGGCGCTGGGTCATCCACACGGTGGCGTGCTCATGCGGCCGGGCGGGGTGGTCGCGGCGTAGGTCACCGGCGGCCGTGGTGTGGGCCAGGGCTTTACCGGCCAGGCGGTGCAGGTCGGGACGTTGTTTGGCCGTCGGGAAGAGCGCGTCCAAGGGGCGGGCGCCCTGCTTGCGTCGGAAGGTCAGGTGGGCCAGCAGGGCGGGCCGGGCGTGGGCGGGAACGCCCAGGCGCACGTCGCTGATCGTCAGAGCGCTCGCGTCGGCGGCGAGATGCTCCAGCCTCAGATCATCGGGGTGCCAGAACGTCTCGGCGCCGCGTGGGCCGAAGGGGAACAGCAGGTAGACGATGGCCGCGGCGGCGTCTTGGGTGGACAAGGTCCGGTTGAGCGCACCGATCGTGACGGGAGTCAGGTGGCTGCCCAGGCCGCTGTTGCCCGGCCATGCCTGGTGGTGCAGCAGCAGTCCTTCGCGCAGAAGCCCGGCCTGGGTAGCGCGCAGCCGGACCAAGATCTCGCCATCGCCGGCCGCGGTGTAGGTGCGGGCGGCCAGTCTCAAGCTCAAGGGCCCGACGAGCACGGAGGCCGCCGGGGAGAAGGCGTCATCGCAGCGATAGTGCCGTACCCATTCGCGGACCTCGGTGAAGGTTCGCATCCACAGCTCGTCGACCCGGGCCATGATGCGGGGCTCCAGGGTGCGGGCGCAGGCGGCCCGGAAGGTCATGAAGGTGTCGGCGGGCAGCCGGTCAGGGATCGGGGTAGCCGCCGGTGACGGGGCCGCCTCGGGGCGCACCCGGTCCAGCCCTTCGGCGCCGGTGACCTTCACGACGGCCTCAAGACCATCCAGGTCCCCGAACGCCTGCACGACGGAGCGCCTCTTGGCCTGGCCCGCGTCGATCAGCCATAGCCGGGGCTGCTCCGGCCGGGGCGGGCCCAGCAGCTCTCGCAAGGGGCCCCGGAAGTCGGGCTTCAGTGTGTGGGCGCGATCGATCACGAGGTGGCGCAGCCGATACCCATGGACCCAGGCGAGAGTCTGGTTCCACAGGCCCGGAGGCGGCGCGGCGGGCAGGTGCTTGCCGAGCCCGTCCAGCACGCAGAAGGCGAAGTCGTTCATCGAGGTGGTGTAAGGCAGGGGCCGGATCACCAAGATGGCGCGGTCGGGATCGTTGAGCAGCCGGACCCGTTCGGTGGTGGCGGGCAGGTCATCGGGGTCGCGTACCACGCTGACCCGCAACGGCCCGGCCTGCTCAGCGGGCACGTGGTCCTCCGCAGTGCAGCGCGAACGCGTTGGTGACGATCTCCTCGTCGATGTGGTGGCGTCCGGCGCGCTGGGCGAGCAGGTGGGCGGTGGAGGAAAAGGACGCCCAGTTGCGCCAGATGCCGTGGGCGAACCGGTCGTCGATGTGCAGCAGCAGGTCATCGTCGGCGTGGGCATGGATCGGGTGGTAGTCGCGGATCGCCTGGGGGATGACCTCACGCTCCAGCGGGGTGATCGCCAGGCGGCGCCAGATCCGCGAGGCCAGCATCGGCTCGCGCGAGTGCACCTCCCAGCAGCCGTCCCCGCCGACATACAGCAACCCGAACCGGGTGTCTTCGTCATCGTGCAGGTGGCGCAGCAACTCGATCCCGTGGCCAGTCAGCCGCTGGGCCTCATCCACCACGACCAGGCGCGGGGTGCGCGCCAGCTCGCTGATCAGATCCCGGGTGATGTGGAAACGGCTCTTGGATCCCTCGCTGCCGGTGAGCCCCAGATACAGCCCATCGGCGATTTGGCGCAGCGTGGACTGGGGGCTGAAGGACACCGTGCACACGCTCGGCGCCTCCAGCCGCCCCGTCCGGGTGGCCATCGCCTGCCCGCAGGTGCGCACCGCGAAGGTCTTACCCAGCCCGGCGTTGCCGTGGATCACTCCGACCGCCTGGTGGGCGGTGACGTCGGTGACCACGTGCCGGGCCAGCTGCAGCTGGGCGGTGGAGATGATCTGGGCGCCGGGCGGGCCGGCCTGGGGGATTCTTACCATTGCCGTCCCTGTTCACGAACGTCGAGGTGGGCCAGGTCGACCAGCTCGATGGGGCCGATCGGCGCCAGCCCCAGCAGGCTGGCGCTGGCCTCGCGCCGCAGGTCCGGTTGCGGTTGCCCTCGCTGGGCGCGCTCGGCTTCGGCCGGGGAGATGCGCCGGACCGCCTCGGCATCCTCCTGGTCGGCCGACAGCGTCGCCAGCCGGCGGCGGCCGCGTTTGGGGGCCGCGCTGCGCTGGGCGGCGGCCTGCTTTCTCCTGGGCGCGGGCGGCGGCGTAGAACTCCTCTTCCTGCTGCGGGGTGAGCGCGTCACGCGGCTGGCAGGTCGCCAGGAACTCCCCGTTCAGGTATACGTGGATCTCCCGGTCGTCGTAGGGCATGTAGCGGATCAGGACCCGTTGCCCGCGCCGCTCGCGAATCAGCCCGCCCGGATCGACCCAGGTGAGGTTGCGAAAACGGATCCCGTGCGGGCCGATGGTGCGCGGTCACCGGCCAGCAGCAGATGCCGTAGCTGTTCGGCCGGGACGTCGACCAGTGGCGTGGGGTCCTCGGCCCAGGCCTGGGCGGGGGTGCGGCCCAGCTCGCTGTGGACGTGCTCGCTGTTGTAGGAGATCACCCAGTCACGAAAGCGGCGGGCGAAGGTCTCCAGGCCCAGCGGCAACGTCGTGTCCACCCCGGCGGCGGCCGCCTGGCCGTAGGCCTCACGAACCGTCGCCGAGCTGCTGGGCCACAGCATCGAGACCACCCGCCGCTACAGCCTGCCCACCCAAGCCGACAAAGAGCGCGCCATCGGCCGCATCCCCGTCGACGAGTAGGGCTCGCGCACTGACACTCTCATGGCAAATCCACTGAAACTCTCGTGGCCAGGCCGCTGACATCTTGCGGCAAAACCCACTGACACTCTCGTGGCAGTGTTCGTGCTCGTCGCGCACAGCATGGGCGGACTGGTCGCCCGCCGTGCCGCCGAGCGCCTTGGACCCCGGCTGCGAGGGCTGCTGCTGGCCGACACCCTGCCGGAGACCTCGCCGGTGTACGACACCTGGGATCAGACCACCGAGAAGGTCGACCGCATGCTGGCGGTGATGCAGCCACTCAGTCGTTTCCGTCCCCTGGCGCGGCTGTTCAGCGGCAACCTCCGGCGCGCGTTCCCCGCCGGCACCTACCAGACCATCCTCGCCGAGGACATCACCCCCGCCGGGACCTTCCAGACCCGCAAGGAGATGCACGCGGTGGCTGCCGCCATCCCGCGGTTCCGCGCCCAGCCGCCCCCCTGCCGAAATGCCCGACGATCGTGCTGTCGGTCGCCCATGCGGCCAGAGGACGAGAGCGTCAGCACGCCTCCATCCGCGAACACCAGCGCCGCTACGCCGGCAGCCTGCCCGACGGCTGTCACGAGGACGTCGCCTCAGGACACCTCATCCAGGCCGAGCAGCCGCGCCTGGTCGCCGACCGGACAGGCCGGCTGCTCGGCCGCGGCACCTGAAAGGTTCATCTGCCGCGACCGGCGGCGAGTGGACCGGGACAAGGGTGATCAAGCCGCTACCGTAGGCGATTACGGATCGTGGGGACGAAAGCAGGTGACTCCGCGGCCGGGGGTGGCCTCTCGGTGCCACGCGCCGTTGCCTCGCGGTCGGCGCGGTGGGACCTTGTGCGCATGCGGCATGGTGGATCAGGGCGGTTGGGTGTGGCCGGCGTCGTGGCGGGGCTCACGCTCTTGGCGGGTACCGGGTGGCTGGGCGGGTTCCCCGCGGACGGGGCCACGGCCGGCGGGGCGTCCGCCCTGGCCTCCGGCGTGCCCTCCGTCAGTCCGACGCCGTTCCCCACCGGCCCGGAACTGCTGTACGTCGCCAACACCCGCGGACCGGTGACGGCTTACCCCACCGGGAGTTCGGGCGCGGTGTCGCCGGTGCGGCAACTGGCCGACCCGGGCGACCCCAACACCTACTGGGGGCCGTGGGGAATCGCCTTCGACACCCGGGGGAACGCCTACGCGCAGAGCTTCCTGTCGGACGCGACCACCTTCGTCTACCCGCCGGGCGCCACGACGCCGAACCGGATCTTCCGCGTCGCCGGTCCGGACTCCCGGGCGGTGGCGGTCGACCCCGCGGGGTTCGCGTACGTGGAGACCGGTCAGGCCGAGACGGTGATCGCGGTGGCCGCGCCGAACGCGAGCGGCACCCCCGCGAACCTCTACACGGTGCCCGCGATACGCCAGATCCCGATCGACGAGTCGTTCCACCCGTGGCCGGGCGTCCTGACCACCGACACGTCCGGACATGTCATCGCCGGGGTGGCGCGCGGGAACGGCAACGCGGTGGAGTTCTTCAACGGCGGCCCGTCCGGCGGCGCCACACCGGTGCGGGTCATCGCCGGGCCGCACACCGGCCTGGGCACCTGCTCCAGCACCTGTGACCAGCTCGCCGTCGCCTACTCGCCCTTCACCGGCCGGCTCTACGTCGCCGTCAGCCAGGGCCAGCAGACCCACATCAACGTCTACGCCGGCACCGCGAGCGGAGACGCCGCCCCGGTGCGCGTGATCTCCGGCCCGGCGACCGGTCTGGCCGGGACGATGATCACGGGCATCGTCGGCAGCCAGGTCGACGGCACCATCTACGTGCTCGCCAAAACGGCGGCGTTCGGCGGCCCCGGCAGCGTCCTGGCCTTCGACCGGCTGGCCGACGGCAATACCCCGCCGCGGCGCACCTTCACCGACGGCGGCACCGGCATGCGCGACGGAATGGGCATCGCGGTGTCCTCCGTCCGCTGACGCCGCCCTGACGGCCGGACGCGGCGCTCAGCGTGGGATCACCCAGTGCGGCGCCCAGGTGCCGGCGGCGTCGTGGCCGGCCGCCGTTGCGGCGAGGTGGGCGCGGAGCGTGGCCAGCGCGGGGTGCGGGTTGTCGCGGTGCCACAGGAGCGAATGCGGGTAGACGGGCGTCGGGCCGGTCACCGGGATGCGGCGCAGGCCGTAGTCGGCGGGCCAGACCAGCCGGGTCCGCTCGCCCATGAAGGTGGCCAGCGCCGGGGTGTCGGCGATGGTGTCGAGGAGCGCGTCGGAGCCGAAATTGGGGCCGGTCGCCTCGATGGTGAGGCCGAACTCGGCGACCAGGTCGTCGTAGTAGGCGGTCCACTCGGTTCCGGGGATCAGGCCGGGCATCCAGATGCGGTGCCCGGCGAGCTGTGCGACGGTCACCGACCGAGCGCCCGCCAGCGCGTGGGCGGGGCCGGTGAGGAGCTGGAGCCGCTCGTCCAGCACCCGGACCGACGCGAAGTCCTCGGGAAGAGGCCGGCCGGGCACGGCGACGGCGCGGAAGGACGCGTCGATCGCACCGGACCGGATGGCCGCGACGGCCGTCTCGATCTCGAGCAGCATCACCACGTCGAGCTCGATCTCGGGGTGCGCGCGGTGGAAGCCGCGCATCAGGCCCGACGCCGCGCCGCGTGAGGCGATCACGTCGACGCGCAGTGGACGGCTGCCGGGGCGCACGGACCCGACCGCGCGCTCGGCGACGCGCAGCAGCTCGCGCGCGTGGGGCAGGAACGCCTGCCCGTCGATGGTGAGCTCGGCGCCGCGCGCGGTGCGGGTGAACAACCGCACGCCGAGGTCGCGCTCCAGCGCGGCGATGCGCTTGGACACGGCCTGCTGGGTGACCGCCAGCTCGGCGGCGGCCTCCTGGAACCGTCCCGCGTCCGCGGCGGCGACGAAGGTCCGGACGGTGTCGAGGTCCATCCGGGTACCCTATGGCCACAACCCGTGGTTGTGTCCAGGCGGCTCATCGGGCGCGTGAAGTCCTGATATGCCGCGTGCTCCATGCTTGCGATCGCGAATCGGTTGTGTGGGCGAAAGGCGTGGTGGGACCGCCGTGCTCGGGGGAACCTCATCCGGCCGGTCGTGATGCGATACTGCAGGGGTGTCCGCCGACAGCGCCCGCGCCGCGATCCGCGTGGTCCTCGTCGACGACGAGCCCATGGTGCTGGCGCACCTGCGGACCGTGCTGAGCTCGGCCGGCGACATCGAGGTCGTCGGCGTGGCGCAGGACGGCGCCGAGGCGATCGAGGCCGCCGTGCGCTTCCGGCCCGACGTGATGCTGATGGACCTGCGGATGCCCGAGGTGGACGGGCTGACCGCGATCGAGAAGATCGCCGCGATGCCGGCCGCTCCGGCGCTGGTGGCGCTCACGACGTTCGACACCGACGCTCATGTGATGAAGGCCCTCAGCGCGGGCGCGTCGGGGTTCCTGCTGAAGACGACGCCGCCGGAGGACCTGATCGGCCTGGTCCGCGTCGCGGCCGAGGGGCACACCGTGATGTCCAAGGAGGCCACGCGCCGCGTGGTCGCCGCCTCGGCCGGCCGGCACCGGCGCGTCCAGCAGGCCAGGATTCGGTTGGACGAGCTCACCGAACGCGAGATCGACCTGCTGGTCTGCCTCGGCGAAGGGATGTCGAACGCCGCGATCGCGGCCAGGCTCCACCTGTCCGAGGCGACGGTGAAGAGCTATGTCTCCCGCATGCTGACGAAGCTGGGCTGCGCGAACCGTACGCAGGCCGGCCTGCTGGCCCACGAGGCCGGGCTCACCGGCTGAGACCCGCCGCTCACCTGGGTACGCCGGTGGTGGTGCCACCGGCACCTGCGCGACCGCCCGGCTCAGCCCGTCGCCGCCGCCGGTGGACGGCGAGCCAGCACGAGCAGGAGCCAGGCGGTGAGCAGGCCGAGGACGACCAGGCCCGCCCTGTCCAGGGCCGTGTCGGCCACGCCCACGACCCCGAAGACCGTGTGCGCGATCAGCGCGCCGCCCGCCAGGGCCAGGCACCGCCGATCGTCCCATCGCGACGAGGCCGACCAGCGGTGGACGAGCAGTCCCGTGCCCACCGCGACGACGGCGGCGGCCGCCATCGGGAGCAGAACCCACAGGCCATGGGTGAAGGCCGGCTGCGCGGCCCCCCAGAAGGGGAACAGCAGGCCCATGAAGGCGAGGGTGGCGAGGAAGCCGCCCCCCGCCAGCGCCCGGGCGGAGGGCACCCGCGCGTCGGTGCGCGGACGCGCGGCGCGCCTCGGCAGCACACCGAGGGCGATCACGGCGAGAACGGCGACGGCCACCAGGCACCCCAGCAGCACCCCGGGCGGCGCCATGTACCCCGGATCCTGGTTCGGGGGCACGCTGACCCTCAGCAGAGCCACCCCGGCCAGGGCGCACAGGCCGGTGACGGCCAGCCCGGTCCGGCCCAGGTAGGGCACGTGGCGGTGGCGCGGGAAGAGCAGATCGGTCAGCAGGATCGGGACGGTCACGCTGAACACCACGTGGTAGGGCAGATTGGCCTCCAGATAGGCGCTGTTGAGGCCGAACACCCGGGGGGCCCAGCCGGCCGCGCCGTACAGGTGAGGGCTGGACAGGGCCTGCAGGGCGATGCCGTCCTCGACCAGCTCATAGGCCACCCCGAGCAGGATGACGCTGAGCCACCCGCCGCGGAAGCGGCGTACCAGCTCGCGGATGAGCAGGACCCCCGCGCCGTAGATCGGCAGCCACAGCAACAGCAGCCATGCCATCCGCACCGGCGTGGAGCCCAGGGCAAGTTCGGCGACCAACGGCCCGAGG
This sequence comes from Sphaerisporangium sp. NPDC004334, assembly GCF_053602655.1. Lineage (NCBI taxonomy): Bacteria > Bacillati > Actinomycetota > Actinomycetes > Streptosporangiales > Streptosporangiaceae > Sphaerisporangium > Sphaerisporangium sp. NPDC004334. The sequence goes on along the minus strand of NZ_JBSGDZ010000044.1, from coordinate 29,327 downwards.
ACCACCAGGGTGAGCGCGGCGAGCCGGTTGCGCTCGCCCCGAGTCCGGTTCTTCATGGGTGTTCACTCCGCATCGTGAGTCCTTGTTCCGTGCTCCATGCAACCCGGGTACGCCGGGCGGGGGCTACGGCAGAAGGTGGTCTCCGGCGACAACGAAGGTTGCCGGCAGTGGCCGGACGTCACTGTCAGCGGGTGGACGCGGGCTTCTCGCGGACCTCCGTGGCCGGGACCTGCGCCGGCAGCTCCGCGGCGACCAGGAAGCCGCCGTCGCCGGTGGGGCCCGCGCGCAGAGTGCCGCCGACCACGTCGACACGGTGCCCCAGGGCGGACAGGCCGAGCCCGGACCCGCTGCCGGCCAGCACCGCGTCGGCCGGACGCGCGGCGGCGCCGTTGACCACGCGGACGGTGACGCCGTCCGGCCGATAGCGCAGCCCGACCCGGACGCGGGCGCCCGGCGCGTGCTTGCGGGTGTTGGTCAGCGCCTCCCGCACGATGCGGTGCACCGTGCGCGCGATCGTGGGCGACATCAGCGACCGCTCGCCCTCGACGTCCAGCTCGACCGGGAATCCGGCGGCCGCCGACTCCTCGGCCGGGGCGGCCGGGTCGGGCACCGGAGGTGCCTGCCGCCGCGCGCCGGCGGGGCGGCGGCTCGGGCCCGGCAGGTGGGCGCCGGCCTCGTCCGCTTCGCCTTCCGCCCGGCGGCCGAGGGTCTCGTCCGGTTCGCCGTTCGCCCGGCGGCCGCGGGTGTCGTCCGCTTCGCCGTTGAGCACGCCGATGAGGTCGCGCAGCTCGTCGAGGGCCATCGCGCCGGCCGCCCTGATGTCCTCGGCGGCCTCGCGTACGGCGGGGTCGGAGGAGGTCACGCCCAAGGACCCGGCGTGCAGCACCATGAGGCTCACGCCGTGGCTGAGCACGTCGTGCATCTCCGCGGCGAGCCGGCGCCGCTCCTCGGAGCGTGCCTGCGCGGCCAGCAGGTGCTTCTCGCGCTCGGCCCGCTCGGCGCGGTCACGCAGCGACCGCAGCAGCTGCCTGCGCGCGTCGAGGTAGAGCACGACCACGGCCGGGCCCGTCGTGCTGAGCAGCCCGACCGGCGTGACGGTCCAGCTCGGTTCCCACAGCCGGCTGCCGGCCAGCGCGAACAGCGCGACGAGCGGCAGCGCGACCCGCTGCGGCTGCCGCCTGACCAGGTAGATGACCACCACCGGGGTGGCCCGGGGCAACGCGAGTGGGCTGGCCGGCTCGACGGGGGAGAACAGGCCGGGGGAGAAGGTGTCCGAGAGCAGCGTGAGCACGACGACCACCAGCACCACCCCGCTGACCTGGCGCGGGAACCGGCCGAGGAACACCAGCGAGGCGTCCACCGCCAGCTGCAGCAGCAGATCGGCGCGCGGGCCCGCCCACCCCGTGGTGGGCCGGCTGCTGAGGCAGATCACGACGTCGAGCAGGCCGAAGGCCAGCGCGAAACCCACCAGCGTGGCCGTGTCCCGCCGGCTTCCCCGCCGGTCCGCCGGGGTGCGAGGAGGAACTGCGGCGAGGTCGGGCACGCGGACCACGTTAGCCTCCCGGGACGCCGCCGGGCGCTCGTCCCGGCCCCGGAGACGCGAGGTCGTCCCCGCCCGAGGGCGCCACCCGGTCGCGTCTTCCCCCTCGTTCTGGGCTCCGGGTATGCGAGGTCGTTCTCGCCCGCCATGCCCATCCGGTGACCGCTTGCCCCACGGTCCCGCTCTGTGACGGCGAGGTGGACGTCGCGGGGCGAGGGTAGGGGATTCATCGGGTTTGCGGGAAGACGGGGGAGTCGCGCAACGTGGATTTACTTGTCCCGAGCCGGATGCGATTCTACTGTCCAGGGCGTATTCATCGGATCAATGGGAGCTGGTTCATGCCGACAATCACCTCGGTGAACGTGATCGACGTCCGGTTCCCCACCTCGGCCACCCTCGACGGGTCCGATGCGATGAACCCCGACGGCGACTACTCGGCCGCCTACGTCGTCCTGGTGACCGACGACGCCGAGCTGGCGGGCTACGGTCTGACGTTCACCATCGGGCGCGGCAACGACCTGTGCGTGGCGGCGGCCCGGCAGATCGGGGCACGGCTGACCGGCCGCGACGTGGACGAGCTGGCCCGCGACCTCGGCGGCCTCTACCGGGAGATCATGGGCGACAGCCAGCTGCGCTGGCTCGGCCCGGAGAAGGGCGTGGTGCACCTGTCGGCGGCGGCCGTGCTGAACGCCGCGTGGGACCTGGCCGCCCGGCGGGCCGGGAAGCCGCTGTGGCGGCTGGTCGCGGACATGTCGCCCGAAGAGCTGGTCGCGGCCTGCGACCTGCGCTATCTGTCCGACGTGCTCACGGCCGCCGAGGCCGTCGAGATGCTGGCCGCGCTCGCTCCCACGCGCGAGCAGCGCGTCGCCGAGCTCGCCGAGCGGGGGTACCCGGCCTACACCAGCTCCCCCGGATGGCTCGGTTACCACGACGACAAGCTGCGCGGCCTGTGCCGTGAGGCCGTCGCCGAGGGCTGGACCCACGTCAAGCTCAAGGTGGGCGCGGACGTCGAGGACGACGTGCGCCGCCTGTCGATCGCCCGGGAGGAGCTCGGCGGCCGCACGCTGCTCATCGACGCCAACCAGGTGTGGGACGTGCCGCAGGCCATCGAGTGGGTGAACCGGCTGGCGTCGTTCGAGCCGATGTGGATCGAGGAGCCGACCAGCCCCGACGACATCCTCGGCCACGCCGCCATCCGCAAGGCGGTCGCTCCCGTGGGAGTGGCCACCGGGGAGCACTGCCACAACCGCGTCATGTTCAAGCAGCTCCTCCAGGCCGGGGCGATCGACTTCTGCCAGATCGACTCCTGCCGCCTGGCCTCGGTCAACGAGATCGTCCCTGTGCTGCTGATGGCCGCCAAGTTCGGCGTGCCCGTCTGCCCGCACGCCGGCGGCGTCGGCCTGTGCGAGCTGGTCCAGCACATCTCCGTGATCGACTACGTCTGCGTGAGCGGCCGTCTCGAAGGGCGGGTGCTGGAGTACGTCGACCATCTGCACGAGCACTTCACCGACCCGGTGCGGGTCGAGGGCGGCCGTTACCGGCTGCCCGAGGCCCCCGGCTACAGCGCCCGCATGCACCCCGGCTCCGTCGCCGACTACCGCTATCCCGATGGGCGCCGCTGGGGAGGCTGACGCGGGCGTCGCCGAGACCGCGGTCGACCCGGTCGAGCGGCTGACCATCGACGCGGGGCGCGCGGCGGACGGGCTCCGCCGTCACCGCCTCAGGCGCCCAGGTCCGAGCCGGCGGGGGCCGGGAGGACCATCTGATCGGCCCGAGCCCGGCCACCGCCGTCCCTGGTTCACTCCTGTGTCCTGCCGCCGGTGAGCCGCGAGATCCCCAGCGCGGTGAGGATGATCGCGCCGTTGAGCGCGCCGATCCACTGGGCCGGGACGCCCGCGAGGGTCAGCACATTCTGGATCATGTAGAGCAGCAGGATGCCGGTGAACGCGCCGAACACCGTCCCCTTGCCGCCGTTGAGGCTGACCCCGCCGATGACGGCGGCGGCGAACACGGTGAAGATCGCCCCGTTTCCCTGGCCGGCGGCGACGGAGGCGAGCCGGCCCGCGAGCATCAGGCCGCCGAGCGCCGCGAGCACGCTCGCGGTGATCAGCGTGATCCACAGCACCCGGTCGGTGCGGATTCCCGCGGCCTTGGCCGCGTCGACGTTGCCGCCGATCGCGTACAGCGAGCGGCCGAAGCCGGTGAACCCCAGCAGCACCACGCCTGCCGCGAACAGCAGCAGGCAGACCCAGATGGACGCGGGGATGCCGAGCCACAACGCCGAGCCCAGGTAGGTCATGGACGAGGGGAGGTTGAAGAAGGTCTGCCCGCCCGAGATGCCGGTGAGAAGGCCGCGCAGCACGATCAGCATGCCGAGGGTGACGATGAACCCGTTCAGGCCGAAGCGGACGATGAACAGCGCGTTCACCACCCCCGCCAGCACCCCGACCGCGAGGGTGACCGGGATGGCCCAGGCGCCCGACAGCAGGCCGAGCCCGTGTCCCGTCCCCGCCGCGACCGTCACCCAGGCGGCCACGCCGGGCGCCAGCCCGAACGTCGACTCCAGTGACAGGTCCATCCTGCCGGCGACCAGGACGAGCGTCTGCGCGAGCACCAGCAGCGAGATCTCCGACATGGTCTGCAGAATGTTGATCAGGTTGTCGGCCTGCAGGAAGATCGGGTGGACGACCTGCCCGACGATGGCGATCACGATGATCGCGGGGACCAGGGCCAGGTCGCGCAGCCGCGCCAGGCGCGGCCCGGCGCGCCGCCTTCCCGGGCCGGTGCCCTCCGAGGACGGGGAGTCCGGCGGGCGTCCGGTGCCGGACGGCGCGGTGGTGGTCTCAGGCATCGAGGTCGACTCCTTCCATGGCGGCCACCATCTCGTGGTCGTGCCAGCCGGCGGGCAGTTCCGCGACGGCGCGGCCATGGAACATCACCAGCACCCGGTCGCACAGCCGCAGGTCGTCGAGTTCGTCCGACGCGATCACGATGCCGGTCCCGGTCCCGGCGATCTCCTCGACCTTGCCGAGCAGGAACTCCTTGGAGCGGACGTCGACCCCGGCGGTCGGAGTGATGAGCACGAGCAGGCGGGGGCCGTTCGCCAGTGCGCGGGCCATCACGACCTTCTGCTGGTTCCCCCCGGACAGCCCTGTGACGGGCAGTTCGGGGCCGGGGGTCTTGATCGCCAGATTGTCGATCATCTCGCGGGCCAGCCGGTCCTTGCGCCGGCCGCTGACGAAGCCCGCAGGACCGAGCCGCTCGGGGATGGTCAGCGTGGTGTTGTCGGCGATCGACATCAGCGGGACCAGGCCCTGGTGATGGCGGTCCCGGGGGACGAACCCCACGCCCATGGTCAGCGACGCCGGGACGCTGCCGGGGCGCGGGCGGTTCCCGGCCACCTCCACCGTCCCCGACCGGGGCGCTCGCAGCCCCACGACGGCCTCGGCGAGCTCGGTCTTCCCGCTGCCGCCCAGCCCGGCCAGCCCGACGATCTCCCCGGCGCGGACCCGCAGGTCCACGTCGTGGTAGAGCTCGCCGTCGCCCAGTCCTCTGGCCTCCAGGACGACCGGCGCGTCCGAGGGCACGGCCGGACGGACCCGCCGCTCCCGCAGGCCCGCCGCCTCGCCGGTCATCGCCCCCACCAGGTCACCCTGCGGAACCTCGGCCACCGGCGCGGTGAGGATGTGCCGGGCGTCGCGGAACACCGTGACGGTGTCGCAGATCTCATAGATCTCCTGCAGGTGGTGGCTGATGAACAGGAACGTGACGCCCTGCTCGCGCATGGCGCGCATGCGTTCGAACAGCCGGGAGATCGCCGCGCCGTCGAGCTGGGCGGTGGGCTCGTCCAGGATGATGAACCGCGCGCCGAACGACAGCGCCCGGGCGATCTCCACGAACTGCCGCTGCTCCACCCCGAGCTCCCGCGCCGGCCGCCGGACGTCGACGTCCACCGACCACGTCTCCAGCAGCTCCGACGCCTTGCGCCACACGCTCTTCCAGTCGACCAGCCCGAGCCGGTTGCGCTTGTGCCGGTTCAGGTAGAGGTTCTCGGCCACGGTCAGCTCGGGGATGATGGTGGACTTCTGGTAGACGCAGGCGACCCGCTCACGCCAGGCGTCCCGGTCGGCGAGCCGCGGAGCGGGGGCCCCGGCGAAGCGGATCTCCCCCTCGTCCGGCGGCTGCAGCCCGGTCAGGATGGAGACCAGGGTCGACTTGCCCGCGCCGTTGCGTCCGACCAGAGCGTGCGTCCGTCCCGGCATGATCGTGATGTGCGCGCCGTCCAGCGCGACGGTCTCGCCGTATCTCTTGGTGACGCGCTCCGCCTCGGCGACCGGCCCGTCGGCGGGGGCCGGCTCGCCGTCGCGTGCGGGCGCGGGTTTCGCGGTCGCTCCCGCGTGGTCGCCCATGACCCTCGCCCTCTCAGTTCAGGTTGTTGCCCCATAGCGACTTGTCGTCGTGCTTGACGCTGGGGACGCCTCCGTAGGTGCCGCCGTCGGCGGTGACCAGGGGCGCGGACAGCTGGTCTTCGAGCAGCCCCGCGCGGACCTGCACGATCGTGCTGTCGTGGTCGGTCTTGCCCGGCTGGAAGGTCTTGCCGTCGATCGCGGCCTTGGCGTACGACAGGGCCCACTTGGCGTACAGGTCGGCCGGTTGGGAGACGGTCGCGTCGATGTCGCCGGAGGCGATGTCCTTGAGCTCCTGGGGGATGCCGTCGTTGGAGACGACGAAGACGTGCTTGGGGTCCTCCGGCTTGACCAGCAGGCCGCGCTGCTTGAGCACCTGCAGCGTGCCGGCCAGGGCGAAGCTCGACTGCATGTAGACGCCCTTGACGTCCGGGTTGGCGGTGAGGACCGTGGAGAGCTTCTGCGCGGCCACCGCGCCGTCCCAGTTCGCGGCCTCGCCGAACACCTTGATCTGCGGGTAGTTCTGCTTCATGCACTCGTTGAAGGCCTCGGTGCGGTCTCGGCCGTTGATGGACGCCAGGTCGCCCTGGAGCATGACCACCTTGCCGTTGCCCTTGAGCTTCTCGCCCAGGAACCGGCAGGCCTTCTCGCCGTAGGCGCGGTTGTCGGCGCGCACGACCATGAAGGCGTTCCCCTGGTCGGGCCGGGTGTCCACGAGAACGGCGGGGATCTTCTTGCTCTCGAGCTGCTGCAGCGTGGGCGCCACCGCGGCGGTGTCCTGGGGGGCCATGACGATGCCGCGCACACCTTGGCCCACCAGACTCTGGACGTTGGCGGTGAGCGTGGAGATGTCGTTCTGGGAGTTGGTGGTCTTCAGATCGGCTCCGAGCTCGCCGCCGAACCGGGGCACGTACCTGATGTAGGAGTTCCAGAAGTCGGTGTCCGACCGCGGGTAGTCGACGCCGATGAGCGGTTTCGCCGGCGCGCCCTTCTCACCGCCACCGCCACCGCCGCCGGTGCCACCGCCGCCGCATGCCGCGGCGAGGCACCCCGACATGGCGAGGGCCGCGGCCAGCGCGAACCTTCTGTGTTTCATCGTCTCTCCTCAAGGATCACCACGATGGGGGATCGCCGTGGCGGGCCGCGCCGCGGGCTCGGGCGGGGTCCGCGCCGCGGGACGCGGGACTCCGGCGAGGAGCCGCACAAGCGCTCATCATCGACAAGAACATGGGATGTCTTTCTATGGCCAAACCTGGCCGGTGTCCAGACCTCAGGGGACGGATTCGCCGGGACCCCACGAGGGCCGGAGATGGCATCTTCCCCGGCGGACGGCCCGACGCGTCCGATGATCGATGGGTCGTGCCGAATCAGCCGATTCATCACATGTCTGTGCCCCTCGATGGCGTTCTCGGACGGGGGTGGGGTGGCTCCGCTCCGTCCTGAGGTACGAAGATTCGTCTATGTCGTTGACCGAGCAGGCGATCGAACGCATCAGGCAACTCATCAAGGACGGGACCCTCCACCCCGGTGCACGGCTGCCTCCAGAGCAGGACCTGGCCGCCGAGCTGGGCCTTTCCCGCAATCTGCTCAGAGAGGCCGTCCGCTCCCTGGTCACGACCCGCGTGCTGGAGGTGCGCAGGGGAGACGGCACCTTCGTCACGAGCCTGAAGCCGGAGCTGCTGCTCGAAGGGGTCGGCCTCGCCGTCGAGATGATGCGGGGCGACGACCTGCTGGAGATCACCGAGGTGCGGCGCCTGTTCGAGCCGGTGGCCACGGGGGTGGCCGCGCTGCGCATCACCGCGGACCAGCTCGCGGAGGTCGCACGCCATCTCGATGCCATGATCGCCGCGCACGATGACGTGGAGAGGCTCAACCACCACGACGACGCCTTCCACCGGGCGGTGTTCGAGGCGACGGGCAACAGGTCCCTGTGCGCACTGCTCGCCGGCATCGCCAGCCAGACGTTGCGCGCCCGTGTCTGGCGGGGCCTGGTGGAGGGGAACGCGGCCGACCGCACCATCGCCGAGCACGCCGCCATCTACCGCGCGCTCGCCGACGGCGACGCGCCCCTCGCCCAGGCGGCCGCGCTCATGCATGTGAACACCACTGAGACCTGGTTGCGGAAGAACCTCGGCCCGTCGCTGCCGGAGCCCGCCCTCGCGCCACTGCGGCGGTCATCCTGAGGGCGGGCCGTCCGAGGATCGGCCGTCCGGAAGATCGACGCGCCGTCGCGCGCTGAAAGTTACAGCCATCTCGGCTCTCGGCGGTCGCGCGGGGTGTGTCGTCAGACATGGGTTGTCTGGGGGCGGAAGGCCATGGCGGGGGAGACCCGCGGCCGCGGTATGCGCACCCGTCAGCGGCATCGCGGAGACCTGCTCCGTACCCGCCGCCCGTCCCCCGGACCTCGTGATCCGCGGCGTTCCGCGCGCGGCCCCTTCCGGTCGGCGGTTCCGGCGATCGGTGGGGGCTAGACAGATGTCCCTGGTAGGTCTACAAAGACATCCAATGTCTCAGGTGTGACACTCCAGTCATCTCGGCGAAACAACGCACGTGACCCAGTAGAGCTCCTTGGTCCTGAGAGGTCCCCGCTCATGTCCTCGTCTTCGTCCTCGTACCAGTTCAGTCGTCGCGCGCTCCTCGCCGGGGCCGGGGGTGTCGCGGCCTCGGGCCTGCTGGGGTTCCGCCCGGCGTTCGCGACCGACGGCCCGCAGAGCTACACCGCGTCGTGGTCCTCGGTCGACCAGCACCCGCCGGCCCCCGAGTGGTTCCAGGACGCCAAGTTCGGCATCTACTACCACTGGGGCGTGTTCAGCGTCCCCGCCTTCGCCAACGAGTGGTACCCGCGCAACATGTACAACAACGGGTCGAGCGAGAACAACCACCACAAGAGCGTCTACGGCGATCCCTCCGCGTGGCCGTACCACAACTTCATCAACGGCGCCCGGGACAAGGCCGGGAACTTCGTGCAGTTCGCGCCCAAGCTGAAGTCCGCGGGCGGCAGCTTCGACCCCAACGAGTGGGCGCAGTTGTTCGCCGACGCCGGGGCCAGGTTCGCCGGGCCGGTGGCCGAGCACCACGACGGCTACTCCATGTGGAACAGCCAGGTCAACGAGTGGAACTCCGTGGCCACCGGGCCCCGGCTGGACCTGCTGCGCCTGCACGCCGACGCCATCCGCGCCAAGGGCCTCAAGCTGATCGTGTCGCTGCACCACGCCTACAACTTCACCGGCTTCTACCAGTGGGTGCCGACGCAGTCCACCAACTCGCTGAAGAAGCTGTACGGCCAGCTCGGCGCGTCCACCCACCAGCAACTGTGGTACGACAAGCTGCGCGAGGTGATCGACGGCTACCAGCCCGACGTCATCTGGCAGGACTTCAACCTGACCCAGCTCCCCGAGTCCCGGCGGCTGGACTTCCTGTCGTACTACTACAACCGGGCGGTCTCCTGGAACAAGGACGTCGTCGCCACCTACAAGGACGGGTTCAACAACCGGGGCGAGGTGTTCGACTACGAGCGCGGCGGCCCGGCCGGCATCCAGACCCCCTACTGGCTGACCGACGACAGCATCTCCAGCTCCAGCTGGTGCTACACCGTCGGTATCGGCTACTACTCGCTGAACGCCATGCTCCACTCGCTGATCGACCGGGTCAGCAAGAACGGCAACATGCTGCTCAACATCGCGCCGATGGCCGACGGCACCATCCCCTCCGGGCAGCGGTCGGTCCTGCTCGGCATCGGCGACTACCTCAAGCGCTTCGGCGAGTCCATCTACGCCACCCGGGCCTGGTCGGTCTACGGCGAGGGGCCGACGCAGATGGGCGGCGGGTCCTTCACCACGCCGCGGGCCGGCACCAACACCGACATCCGCTTCACCCGCAGCAAGGACAACACCGTGCTGTACGCCACGGTGCTGGGCTGGCCGGGCGGCACGCTGAACATCGGTACGCTGAGCTCCAACCGGATCAACCTGAGCACCCTGGCGTCGGTGCAGCTGCTGGGCTCCACGGCCGGCCAGTACACCAACCTGCCGACGCGCACCCAGGACGGTTCGGGCCTGCACATCACGATGCCCTCCTCCAGCGCCCCGTTCAGCGCCCCCGCCTACGTGGTCAAGCTGACCTTCAACGGCTCCATCCCCACTCCGGGCTCGGGCCCCACCCCGACCGGCTGGGTGCGGATCAACAACGCGAGCACCAACCTCGCCCTGGACAGCGGCGGCAGCGTCGCCTCCGGCTCGGCGCTCAAGCAGTGGAACTACGACGGCAGCAACAACCTGCAGTGGCAGCTCGTGGACCTCGGCAGCGGCTGGTACCGCATCGTCAACCGCACCAACGGCATGGTCGCCGACAGCTGGGGCAACACCGCCAACGGCGCCAACTGCCTGCAGTCGGCCTGGAACGGCGGCAACAACCAGCAGTGGCGGCTCAACAACGTCGGCAACGGCCGCTACCAGATCATCAACCGGGGCACCGGCACCGCGCTGGACGGCGCCGGCCTCACCACGGCCGGCTCGGCCGTGCAGATGTGGGCCCCGAACTCCAGCACCAACAACCAGTGGACCATCACCGCGCTCTGAGCGGTACCACCACCACTCTCACCCGCCGCGGCGGTCGCGCCGAGACGCGGCCGCCCGCGGCCATGCGCACCCTCCTCACCACCTCACCCCGCGTGCCGGCGGGCGGCGCTCAGCCGGGGGAGTGCGCGCCAGAAGGCGGCGCGACGGAATCGCGGGAGCGGACCGGCATCGGCACACGGTGTACCTCGCCCGCCGCGCCGGGCTCGGCGGGGTCGCGGCCCATCTCGGTGAACAGCACGTCGACGGCCTTGCGGCCCAGCTCGTAGTGGGGCAGCGCGACGGTGGTCAGGCCGGGCCGCATCCACGAGGCGATGGGGTGGTCGTCGAAGGAGACGACGGAGACGTCCGCGGGCACCTTGAGCCCGAAGTCGTCGAGCGCCTGGTAGGCGCCCATGGCGATGCGGTCGTTGAAGCAGATCAGCGCGCGCGGCCTGACCGTCTCCAGCAGGTCGCGCGTCGCGGCGAGGCCGTACTCCGGCTGCCAGTCGAAACACGTGCGCGCGCCCGCCACCTTCACCCCCGCCTCGCCGAGGGCCTCGCGGATGCCGACGAGCCGTTCCAGCGCCGCGACGCTCTCGGAGGGCACGTTGCGCAGGCCCGGACCGACGCCGATCAGGTAGATGCCGTCGCGGTGGCCGGCGTCCAGCAGGACGCGGGCGGCGAGACGACCGGCCTCGACCTCGTGGGGCAGGACGGCGGGCAGGACGGCCGGCCCCTTGGGCACCGCGTTGAGCAGCACGACGGGTGAGGCCGTGATGCCTTTTGGCACCTTGATGGTCCTGGTGAACATCGAGGCCAGGATGAGCCCGTCCACCTGACGGTCGTGCATGGCCTGCAGGAGCAGGCGTTCGAGCTCGGCGTCGCCTTCGGTCTCACCGATGAACAGCATGAAGCCGCGGTCGCGGGCGGCCTCGAGCGCTCCCTTGATCATGTCGCCGGCCAGCCGCGAGGTGGCGACGGTGTCGGAGACGAAGCCGATCGTCCGGGAGGTGCCCGTGCGCAGGCCCACGGAGACGATGTTGGGCCGGTACTGCAGCTCGTCGGCCGCTTTCAGCACCCGCTGCTCGACGTCCTGAGAGATGCGCAGCTCACGGCCGCGGCCGGACAGCACCAGAGAGGCGGTCGGGCGGGAGACGCCCGCGGCCTTGGCGACATCGGCCAGCGTGACCCGGCGTGGGCTCACCCGGAGCCTCCGATCGTCAAGAGTGTGTTACGGAGGGTTGACATCGTGCGACGTGCACGGTGAGACTAACGGGCGCTAACCCGATTTAGCAACGAAGATGGGACGTCAGCCCGGTGCCGATGGTCCCAGGCAGCAGAGGAGATGCGCATGGCTCGTCGAGGTCGCCCCGGCAGGTCCGGGGCCGCGCTTGTGATCGCCATGGGAACGCTGGCCGCCGCCTGCGCGGCTCCCGGCAGCGACAACCCGCCACCCCAGGCCACCAGCACGTCGTCGACGTCCGCGGCGCCCACCTGCGGCACGGCTCCGGTCAAGCTCAGCGGCTACTTCGAGACCGGATTCCCGCTGCCGAAGGAGCTGACCACCGAGTTCACCAAGCAGCACCCGAACGTCACCTGGAACATCCGTGAGGACCAGTTCGCGGTGATCACGCAGAACGCTCCGCGCGTGCTGGCGGACAACCCACCCGACCTGATGCGCCTTCCCCAGGTGTCGGAGCTGGTCAAGGACAACCTGCTGAAGAACCTGGACGGCTACGCCAAGGCGTTCGGCTGGGACCAGTGGCCGGCCTCGCAGCTCGAGCAGCTGCGCATGGGCCCGGGCGGGCGCCCGCGCGGCGAGGGCTCGCTGTACGCCCTGGGACTCAACTTCAGCCTGACCGGTCTGTTCTACAACAAGAAGCTGGCCGCCCAGATCGGGATGTCGGCGCCGCCCACCACGCTGGCGGAGCTGGACCAGGCGCTGGACAAGGCCAAGAAGGCGGGCCTCACCCCCATCCTGCAGTTCAACGGCGGCGCCACCGGCGGCCTGGCGTTCCCGCTGCAAAACCTCATGGCCTCCTACGGGCCGCCCGGGCCCATCAACGACTGGATCTTCCAGAAGCCCGGCGCGACCATCGACACCCCGTCGAACCTGCAGGCCGCCCAGCACCTGGAGCGATGGGTCAAGGCAGGATACTTCCAGAAGGACGTCAACGCGGTCGACTACGCCACGATGATGAGCCGCTTCATCGGCGGCAAGGGCCTGTTCATGTTCGACGGAGACTGGGAGTCGGGCAACCTCGACAAGCAGATGCCGGGCAACGTCGGCTTCACCCTGATGCCGCCCGCGCAGCAGGGTGGCAAGCGGGCCGCGATGTCGGCCCCCCTGACCTTCGGCATCGCCGCCCGCGCGAAGAACGCCGACTGCGCCGCCTTCTTCCTCAACTGGGTGGCCACCGACAAGCGGGCCCGCGAGATCGGCGTCGAGGTCGGCGGATCGCACCCGATGGGACCGGCCGACGCGTACATGCCCGAGGTGCCCGCCGACAAGGTCACCGCGAGCACGCTGTCCGCCGGCGCCGACATCGCCAAGGACAACGGCGCGATGGACTTCATCGCCAACGCCACCGGCGCCATCTACGCCAAGAGCTGGACGCCGCAGTTGCAGAAGCTGGTGGCCGGGCAGCAGACGCCGCAGGAGCTGCTGAAGAGCGTCCAGGCGGACTACACCGGCCAGCTCGAAGGGAACTGAGACAGGTGGTGCCCCGCCCCGCCGGCGCCCGATCGGCGTCCCGGCGGCCGGTCACGGCCAAGCTGCGCGGCTCGCGCGGCTTGGCCGGCTGGCTGTTCATCGCCCCGGCGCTCGCCTTCTACGCGGTGTTCGTCCTGCGCCCGATCGCTGTGACGTTCCAGTACTCGCTGTACGACTGGGACGGCATCGGCGCCTCCACCTGGGTGGGGCCGGCCAACTACGGCAAGGTCTTCACCGACCCCGACCTGTTCGAGTCGCTGGTCAACGCCGTCAAGCTGATCGTGTTCTTCAGCGCCATCCCGGTCGTGCTGGGGCTGGCGATCGCCGCGACGATCAGGCGCATCGCCGCGACCAGGCTCGCCCTGGTGGCGCGCACCGTGATCTTCCTGCCGCAGGTCATCCCGCTGGTGGCCGCCGGCATCGCGTGGAGCTGGCTGCTGGCCTCCACCGGAGTGGTCAACCAGTTGCTCACGCTGGTCGGCCTGGGCGGGGTGACCCGGGCCTGGCTGGGCGATTTCGGCACCGCCCTGCCGGCGGTGGGCATGATCGGCGCGTGGGTGCTGCTCGGCCTGTGCACGCTGCTGCTCCTGGCGGGCATGAGCAAGATCGACCCGGCGCTGTACGAGGCCGCCCGGCTCGACGGCGCCGGGCCGTGGCGGGAGTTCATCTCGATCACCGTCCCCAGCCTGCGCCAGGAGATCGCGGTCTGCGTCACCGTGACCGTGATCGCGGCGCTGGCGAGCTTCGACATCATCTACATCTCCACCCAGGGCGGCCCCGGCAACACGACCATGGTGCCCGGCCTGCAGATCTTCTACCTGGCCTTCTCCGAACGCGAGGTGGGCATGGCCTCGGCCCTCGCCGTGGTGCTCATGGTCCTGGTGATGGCCTGCGCCCTTCCCATCCAGTGGTTCGCGAAGGACGGCAACCGATGATCACCGCACGGGGGGAGGCCTGGACCGGCCGGTTGCTGCTCGTCCTGATGATGGCGGTCACGCTCCTGCCGTTCATCAGCCTGTTCGTCACCGCCCTGCACCCCTCGGGCACCTACCCGGCCGGGCTGGCCTGGCCGGAGCACCCGCAGTGGGGCAACTTCCCGCGGGCCTTCCAGGCCGCGAACATGCTGGAGCTGCTGAAGTCGAGCGTCCTCATCGTGCTGGGCGTGGTCCCGCTGTCGATCCTGCTGGGCACGATGGCCGGCTTCGCCATCGGCCACCTGCGCGTGATCGGCGGACGGGTGGTCTTCCTGCTGTTCGTGCTCGGCCTGACCCTGCCGTTCGAGGGCATCATCACGCCGCTGTACTACCAGATCCGCGACATGGGGCTCCTCAACACCCGGTGGGCGATCATCCTGCCGCTCATCGGCCTGTTCATGCCGTTCAGCGTCTTCTGGATGCGCGCCCACTTCGTCAACATGCCCGGGGAGCTGTCCGAGAGCGCGCGGATGGACGGCGCCAACGTGTGGCAGCTGTTCCGCCGCATCCACCTCCCCCTGGCCATGCCGGCGATCTCCTCGCTGGGCATCCTGCTGTTCCTGTGGACCTGGAACCAGTTCCTGCTGGCCATCGTCCTGGTCGACGACCCCGCCAAGCGCACGATGTCCGGTGCGCTGGGCGCCTTCCAGGGCCAGTGGGGCACCGACATCCCGCTGCTGTGCGCCGGGTCGCTGCTGATCCTGGCCCCCACGCTCGCGATCTTCCTGATCTTCCAGCGGCACTTCGTCAAGGCCCTGCTCCAGGGCTCGCTGAAGGGATGACGGCGATGAGCGCACCGCCGCCGCTCTTCGGCGGGATCGAGGCGGGCGGCACGAAGTGGGTGTGCGCGGTCGCCGACGCCGGCGGGGAGATCCTCGCGACGCACGTGCTGGCGACCACCACGCCGGAGGAGACCATCACCGGCGCCGTGCGGTTCTTCCAGGAGCACTGGACGCTCGCCGCGATCGGCGTGGGCACCTTCGGCCCCGTCGACCTGCGGCCGGGCTCACCGACGTACGGCCACATCACGGTCACGCCCAAGCCCGGCTGGACCCACACCGACATCGTCTCCCCGTTGCGCACCGCGCTGCGCGTTCCCGTCGGCCTGGACACCGACGTGAACGCCGCCGCGCTGGGGGAGTGGCGGCGCGGCGCCGGGCGAGGGCTGGAGACGCTCGCCTACATGACCGTGGGCACGGGCATCGGCGTGGGAGCCGTGCTGAACGGCCGGCCGGCGCACGGTCTCCTGCACCCGGAATTCGGCCACATCCGCATCCCGCACGACCGCACCCGAGACCGGTTCTCAGGCAGTTGCCCCTTTCACGGCGACTGCCTGGAAGGGCTCGCCTCCGGGGAGGCGATGCGCCGGCGCTGGGGGCGGCGTGCCGAGGACCTGGACGACCCGGCGGCGTGGGAGCTGGAGGCCGAGTACCTCGCCCACGCCGTCACCACCCTCACCTACGCGCTGTCTCCCGAGCGGATCGTCATCGGCGGCGGCGTCGCGAAGCGTCCGGGGCTGCTGCCCCGGATCCGGGCACGCGCCTTCGACCTGGCCGCCGGCTATCCGGCGATACCCGCGCTCACCGACCGGTCCGCCATGGAGGAGTACGTGGCCGGCCCTTCGCTCGGCGACCACTCCGGAATCGCCGGCGCCGTCGAGCTCGCCATGAGCGGCCTCGCCTGACCGGCGGGTCCGCCGGTCAGGCGAGACCACATCCATCACTCTCAGAGAAGAGGTTCACCATGCTCCGCCAAGGACGGTCACGCGCCGCACGGCGAACGGCGGACGGACCCGGCGCGCTCCACGAACGCATCGGTGGTCACCGCCGCCGGCAGGGCGCCGCGTGAGCGACGGCCGGCCGGCGCGCTGGACCCGCCGGCATCTCGACCTGCTCGCCCAGACCGGCGCGGTCACCGTGCCCGTCATCGATCCGCCGTCCCTGCCGCGCATCCTGCCCGGCCACTATCTGTGGGACCTGTGGCCGATCCAGGAGGAGGACGGCTCGACGAGCGTGATCGGCGGGCGTGAGCTTTGGATGGCCCTGTCGGCTCCCGCCCTCGGCCATCCGGAGGAGCGCCACGACCAGGCGCGCATCCGCCTGCTCGCCAGGTACGGCGAGGAGTGGACGGACCTCGGGAACGCCTTCGCCGACGGCGCCTCGCCCGGCAGCCGCGAATGGTCGGGATCGGCGGTCCGCCGGCCCGACGGCACCGTCTCGGTGTTCTACACGGCCGCCGGACGGCGGGGCGAGGCACGCCCGACATTCGCGCAGAGCGTCATCGAGACCCGTCCCGCCCTGATCGCCGACGGCGGCCGGATCGCGCTCGGACGGGACGCCGCCCATCGCGAGGTGCTGCGCTCCGACGGCCGGATGTACCTGCCGGCCGACGAGTCCGACGGGGCGCCGGGCCGCATCAGGGCCTTCCGCGATCCCGGCTGGTTCCGCGACCCGGCCGACGGGCGCGACCACCTGCTCGTCGCCGCGTCCACCGCCTGGGAGGACGGCTTCACCGGCGCGATCGCCCTGGCCGGGCGGCGGGCCGGCGCCTGGTCCCTGCTGCCGCCCCTGCTCGTCGCCGAAGGCGTCAACCACGAGCTCGAACGACCGCACGTCATCGTGCACGAGTCGCGCTACTTCCTGTTCTTCTCCACCCAGCGCCACGGCTTCCACCCGGCCGGCAGCGCGCCCACCGGGTTGTACGGCTTCGCCGCACCCAGCCTGACCGGACCGTACGAGCCGCTCAACGGGTCCGGGCTCGTGCTCGGCAATCCCTCCGCCCGGCCCGACCAGACCTACGCCTGGCTGGTGCTGCCCGACCTCCAGGTGGTCGGCTTCGCCAACTATGGGTCCGAGCCGGGCATGGACCTCCGGTTCGCGGGAGCCGAGCGGGCACGGGCCGCTTTCGGCGGCACCATCGCTCCGGCGCTGAGGCTCACCGTGGACGGGTTGACGACCACCGTCGTGCCGTCCGCCCGCTGACCGGACGCATGGACGGCCCTCGTGGCCGCGCGCCCGCCCAGGGACGCGGCCACGAGGGCAGCGTCTCGGGGGCAGCGTCTCGGGGGCCGGGTCCGGCCGTCGCTCGAATCGATTCGATGTCCGGTACGGCAGACGTCTCGGGTCGATCGCCGGCGGAACACCCGCGACATCCGCCGGTGACGCGGCGGCCATCCGGCGGCGAGGCACGGGCGCGGCGCCGTGCAACAGGACGGCATACATTGGGTCTCTCCCATTGACTCCTCTTGTGAGCGCGCTTATGTTCATCGAACCGGTTCGGCGAACCGGTTCGACCGGCCATCGAAAATAGCCGCTCAACGCCTGTCAGCGGAGGTCATAATCATGGGGTCAGCAGCAACGAGCCGCCACGCGGCCGGCCTGGGTCTCACGGTCCTGCTGGTCGCCGGCGGTACGGTCGCGTGCTCGTCGTCGTCCGGTGGCGGCGACGCGGCCAGCGCGAGCCCGGCCGCCGGCGGCGGCACCTACACCATCTGGGATCCCTACCCCCAGTACGACAAGAGCTCCGAGTGGGTGAAGCTGCTCGAGACGTGCGGCACGCAGGCCGGGGTGAAGATCGAGCGCACCGGCTACGACACCAGTGACCTGACCAACAAGGCGCTGCTGGCCGCCCAGCAGGGCAACGCGCCGGACGTGCTGATCGTGGACAACCCGGTGGTCTCCACGATGGCCGAGGCCGGGGTCCTGACGACCACGGAGGAGAACAAGCTCGACACCTCCGCCATCGCGCCGAACCTGCTGGCCGCCGGGCAGAGCGGCGGCAAGACCTACGGCGTCCCGATCGGCGCCAACACCCTCGCCCTGTACTACAACAAGGCGGTGCTCAAGAAGGCCGGGGTGGACGTCGCCTCGGTCAAGGACTGGGCCTCGCTCACCGCGGCGCTCGCGAAGGTGAAGGCGGCGGGCAAGAAGGGCATCACCTTCTCCGCCATCGGCACCGAGGAGGGCAGCTTCCAGTTCCTGCCCTGGTACTGGGGGTCCGGGGCCCAGCTGACCAAGCTCGACTCCCCCGAGGGGGTCTCGGCGGCGGCGCTGTGGACCGACTGGCTGAAGAAGGGGTACGCCCCGAACTCCGTCATCAACAACACCCAGACCACCAGCTGGCAGGAGTTCGCCACCGGCGACTACGCCTTCGCCGAGAACGGCACCTGGCAACTGGCCAACGCCGAGAAGGCCGGCTTCGACTACGGCATCATCCCGATCCCGGCCAAGGCCGGCGGGACGGCGCCGGCGCCGACCGGCGGCGAGTTCGTGAGCATTCCCGTGCAGAAGGACACCGCCCGCTACGCCACCTCCCAGAAGCTCGTGGCGTGCCTGACCGACACCGCCAACTCCCTCACCACGACCACCACCCTGTCCTACGTCGCCCCCACCGAAGCGGTGCAGGCCAAGCAGGTCGAGCAGAACCCGAAGCTCGAGGTCTGGGTGGAGGCGGTCAAGGCCGCGAAGGGCCGCACCAGCGACGACCTGGGCACCAAGTATCCGAAGATCTCCGAGCCGATGTGGGGCGCGGTGCAGGCGGCGCTGAGCGGGTCGAAGAACCCCCAGCAGGCGATGGCGGACGCGCAGACGGCCGCGGCGAGCGCCACCCAGTAAGACATGAGCCGAGTCATAGAGAAGCCGGCGCGTGCCGCCCGTGACCCCCTCCCCGCGGCGAGGAGGGGGCGCCGGGCGGCACGCCTTGCGTCAGGGCAGTGGGCGGCGTGGGCGTTCCTCGCCCCGATCGTGGTCTACCTGACGGTCTTCTACGCCTACCCGCTGTTCCGCAACGTCGAGTTGAGCCTGCGCAACTACACCGTGCGCTCTTTCGTGCAGGGCGATGCCCCCTTCACCGGCCTGACCAACTACGCCAAGGTCGTCGGCGACCCGGCCTTCGGGCCGGCGCTGTGGCACACGGCGGTGTTCACCGTGGTGTCGCTGGCCTTCCAGTTCGCGATCGGGCTGGCCCTGGCGGTGTTCTTCGCCAGGCACTTCCGCCTGTCGGCCACCTTGCGGGCGCTGTTCCTGGTCCCGTGGCTGCTCCCGCTGATCGTGTCGGCCTCCACCTGGTCGTGGATGCTCAACAGCGACTCCGGCGTCGTCAACGCCGTGCTGAGGACGGCCGGCCTCGGACCGGTGAACTGGCTGACCTCCCCCGACTGGTCCCTGTGGTCGGTGACCATCGCCAACATCTGGATCGGCGTCCCGTTCAACCTCGTGGTGCTGTACTCCGGCCTGCAGGCCATCAACCCCACCGTGTACGAGGCCGCCGCGCTGGACGGGGCGAACGGCCGGCAGCGGTTCTGGAGGGTCACCTTCCCCCTGCTGCGCCCGGTGTCGGCGGTCACGCTGCTCCTCGGACTGGTGTACACGCTGAAGGTGTTCGACATCATCTGGATCATGACCAAGGGCGGGCCCAGCGGCTCCTCCACCACCTTCGCCACCTGGTCCTACCGGCTCGGGTTCGGCAACCTGGTGCCCTCCTTCGGCCCCGGGGCGGCCGTGGGCAACCTGCTGATCGTGATGGCCCTCGTCTTCGGGCTGGTCTACATCCGCGCGCAACGCAAGCTGGACCTCACATGAGGCACTGGAGGACCGCTGCCGGTCTCCTGCTCACCGCGGTGATGCTGTTCCCCGTCTACTGGATGATCAATGTGTCCTTCACCAGGGAACAGGACATGCGCAAGAGCCCGCCGAACTGGCTGCCCATCAACGGCACGCTGGACGGGTACCGCGCGGTGCTGGACCAGCAGCTCCCTTACCTCGGCATCAGCCTGGTCGTCGGGCTCGGCACCGTCGCCCTGACCCTGCTCGTCGCGGCCCCGGCGGGCTACTCGCTGGCCAAGCTGCGGCCCCGCGGCGGCGGAGCGCTGAGTTTCGTGCTGCTGGTGGCCCAGATGATCCCGGGCATCATCATGGCGATGGGCTTCTACGCCATCTTCCTCAACACCGGCATGCTCAACACCGTCTCGGGGCTGATCGTGGCCGACTCCACCCTCGCGGTGCCGTTCGCGGCCCTGATCCTGACCGCGTTCATGTCGGGCATCCCCGAGGAGCTGCTGCAGGCCGCCCGCGTCGACGGAGCCGGCGTGATGCGCACGTTCTGGTCCATCGTGCTGCCCGTCAGCCGCAACTCCCTCATCACGGTGTCGCTGTTCACCTTCCTGTGGGCGTGGTCGGACTTCATCTTCGCCAGCACCCTGGACCAGGGCGGCGACCACCAGCCCATCACCCTCGGCATCTACCACTACATCGGCAACAACAACCAGGAATGGAACGCCATCATGGCCACCGCCGTGATCGCCTCCATCCCCGCCACGGTGCTGCTCATCATCGCCCAGCGTTACGTCGCCGCCGGCGTCACCGCCGGCGCCGTCAAAGACTGACCTTCGGAGAAGGGATTCTCATTTCATGACCGCCGCCTCGGGCCCGGTGTTCTCCCTGCGGGAAATCCCGTTCAGCTTCAGCGGATCGTGGTTCGCCTTCTCACCGGTGGTGGCCGAGAAGGTCTACGCCGAGGACGTGCACCTGGTCTCGCACCAGACCGGCATGCACCCGATCCTGCGGCTGGCGCCCACGGCCGAGACCGCGCTCGACGCCGCTCCGCACCAGCTCACCTGGAGGGGCGACGACGGCCGGATCGAGCTGGCCTACGAGACCACCGACACCGTCCGGGTGCGCGGCCGCGGCCTCGGGCTCCGCCTGCTGGCCGCCGACCCCGTCCTGACCCCGTTCAGCGGCCCGTACTTCTACCAGGACCCCGCGGACGGCTCCTACGTCTTCACCGTCTACCAGACCGGGCGCCGCTACCGCGTCACCCTGCTGGACGGGCGGGCCGAGTCCGTCGGCGCCCAGGCGCTCGGCACGGCCGAACGCGGCGTCCTGCTCCCGGCGGACGAGCCATGGGAGATCGCCTTGGAGGAGTACGAGACCGCCCGCGCCCCGTTCGCCAGTGACACCTCCTTCGAGCAGGTGGCCAAGACGGCGCGCGCCGAGTTCGACGCCTTCACCGCGGCCGTCGCACCCTGGCGCGGCGACCGGACGCCCGCCGCCGAGCTGGCCGCCTACGTCCTGTGGTCGGCCACCGTGCGCCCCGCGGGGTTCGTCACCCGCCCCGCGGTGCTGATGTCCAAGCACTGGATGGACAAGGTCTGGAGCTGGGACCACTGCTTCAACGCCATCGCCCTGGCGGGCGGGCTGCCCGATCTCGCGGAGGACCAGTTCCGGCTGCCCTTCGACCACCAGGACGCCTCGGGTGCGCTGCCCGACTCCGTCACCCACTCGGAGATCCTCTACAACTTCGTCAAACCGCCCATCCACGGCTGGGCCCTGCGGCGGCTGCGCCCGTCCTGCGACCTCGAGCCGTCCGAGACCTACCGGCTGCTGGAACGCTGGACCCGCTTCTGGCTGGACGCCCGGCGCGCCCCCGGCCGGGAACTGCCGCACTACCAGCACGGCAACGACAGCGGCTGGGACAACGCCACCACCTTCGACCCCGAACGCGTCATCGAGAGCGCCGACCTGGCCGCCTTCCTGGTGCTCCAGATGCGCGAACTCGCCCGTCTGGCCACGGGACTCGGCGAACCGGACGCGGCCGAGCGCTGGTCCAGCGCCGCGGACCGGATGCGCGAGGCACTGCTCACCGAGCTGTGGGACGGGTCGAGGTTCCTCGCGCGCGGCGCGCACTCCGGCCGGACCTGGTCCAGCTCCAGCCTGCTCGACCTCATGCCGATCGTCCTCGGGGAAGAACTGCCCGAACCGGTGCGGGACGCGCTCGCCGCCCGCATCGAGGACCATCTCACCGCCTTCGGCCCGGCGACCGAGCTGCCCACATCGCCGCACTACCGGGACGACGGCTACTGGCGCGGACCCATCTGGGCGCCCTCGACCGTCCTCATCGAGGACGGCCTGCGGCGGGCCGGCCACGTCGAGCTGGCCGACGAGATCAGCGCACGGTTCCGTACGTTGTGCGAGAAATCCGGCTTCGCGGAGAACTTCGACGCACGGACCGGTGAGGGGCTGCGCGACCGCGCCTACACCTGGACGGCGAGCGCGTACCTCATCCTCGCCGGCGACCACGAACGGCGTCGGGCCTGATCCGTGGCATCGTCGCCGTGGTGAGCCCTATTCGCACGGTCGGAGCGCCGAAGGGCCACGACGGGTTGTTAGCGATAACATCTCAGCTCGATTCCGCTTGGGTGGTGATCGGCGCCGACCGCCCGCGGCGTGGCCTGGCCCGGCGCCGATCCGGCGGCGGCCGGTCGGCGCGCGGCCGGGTCATCCTCGTGCGGACGGGCGGCACTCCATCGGGGGTTAAGTTTCCGCTCTCAGGGGGTTAAGTTACGGCCGATCCTGAGCGATCGGTACGCCGAAGTCAACGCTGCGGACGGCGGCGGGCCTGCTTTCGGCGAGGGCGCCGGGCGACGCCACCGCCGGGCCGGGCGACGGCCCGGCGGCGCCGGCGGTGGGCTCGCCGGGCCCCGCGAGGCACGTACCGCGCCGACGATGCTCGCGATAACGCCTGCTCGACTAGGTCGACACTGGTGTGGCGCAAGAGTGGCGCGGCGGGGCGAAGACGACGCGCCGAGCCGTCGCCGAGCTCGCTCGCCCGCGTGCGGCCGCCGCATGCGGCTCCGCGATTCCGCCCCGGCCGCGGTGACATCGTTCGGCCGCGCCGACTGAAAGTTTCAGTGGTGTGCGGCCCTCGTGGAAGGCGGTCGCGCGAGCGCCGGGTAATCGCCGTAACCGCTCGCCGTACCAGGTCCTGGCCTCCGTGACGGGCCGCCGCGCTCCGGCGAGAGGGCTCCGCACGGCCGGGTCATGGTCTTGACAGGTTCCGTACCGGTTTCCACACTGACTCCCCGAGCGGCCTGCTCTCCTCGGACGTCAGGTGGTGTGCGGCGGAATCGTCACCGTGGAGCCCGCCGGAGAGAGGCCGCTCCACCGTGGCGTCCGCCACGAAGTCCGACGTCACCGACCCCGGTGACGCAATCCTGCATCTGTTGTCGCTGACACGTCGACATACCCGCGCGCGTCGTTGTTAGCGCTAACAATCCGGGTCGTGACAGCGGAACACCGGTTACAGAGAACGGAAGAGCACCCATGCGACAGAGCACCGCACATCGTGGGAGGTGGACGCTGATCGCCGGCGTCCTGGCCCTCCTGACGGCCATGGTCGGCGTGGCCGGGACCCATCTCGCCTCGGCGGCCGCGGCGGGATGCCGGGTCACCTACACCGTCAGCGCCCAATGGCAGGACGGCTTCGGCGCCAACGTCATCGTCGACAACCTCGGCGACCCGGTCAACGGCTGGAGGCTGACCTGGTCGTTCCCCGCCGGGCAGTCCATCACGCAGCTGTGGAACGGGTCCTACACCCAGTCGGGGTCGTCGGTCACGGTGACCAACGCCTCCTACAACGGCGCCATCCCCACGGGGGGAAGCACCAGTTTCGGGTTCAACGGAAGCTGGAGCGGCTCCAACCCGGTGCCGTCGAGCTTCGCCCTCAACGGCACGGCCTGCACCGGCGGCGTCTCTTCCCCCTCGCCCACTCCCACCGTCACCCCGACCGTCACGCCGACGCCCACGCCGACCCCGACGGTCACGCCCACACCGTCGGGCAAGCAGCCGTGTGACATCTACGCCGACGGCGGCACGCCTTGCGTGGCGGCGCACAGCACCACGCGCGCGCTGTACGCCTCCTACAACGGCCCGCTGTACCAGGTCAAGCGCTCCTCGGACAACACCACCCGGGACATCGGCGTGCTCAGCCCGGGCGGAGTGGCCAACGCCGCGACCCAGGACACCTTCTGCGCGAACACCACCTGCCTGATCAGCGTCATCTACGACCAGTCAGGGCGTAACAACCGGCTGACCCAGGCGCCTCCCGGCGGGTTCTCCGGCCCGGCGGCGGGCGGCTACGACAACCTCGCGACCGCGACCAAGGCGCCGACCACGGTGGGCGGCCACAAGGCCTACGGCGTCTACGTGGACGCCGGTGTCGGCTACCGCAACAACGCCACCAACGGCATCGCCAAGGGCGACCAGCCCGAGGGGATGTACGCCATCTTCGACGGCACGCACTACAACGGGGGTTGCTGCTTCGACTACGGCAACGCCGAGACCAACAGCCGCGACAACGGCAACGGCACGATGGAGGCCATCTACTTCGGCAACATCAAGGTCTGGGGCACCGGCGCGGGCAACGGTCCCTGGATCATGGCCGACCTGGAGAACGGCCTGTTCTCCGGGGTCAACCAGAAGAACAACGCCGGCGACCCGACCATCAGCCACCGGTACCTGACCGCCATCATCAAGGGCGAGCCCAACCACTGGGCCATCCGCGGCGGCAACGCCCAGTCCGGCGGCCTTGGCACCTTCTACGACGGCAAGCGGCCGAACGTCTCGGGCTACAACCCGATGAAGAAGGAAGGGGCCATCATCCTGGGCATCGGCGGCGACAACAGCCACGGCGCCGTGGGCACCTTCTACGAAGGCGTCATGACCTCCGGCTATCCGACCGCCGCCACCGAGGACGCCGTCCAGGCCAACATCGTCGCCGCCGGCTACCGGTAGGCGAGCGACCGCGGGCCGCACCGGACCGCCGAGCCGCCCCTGCGACATCCAGGGGCGGCTCGCCTCGTCCGTCCGCCGGCCGGGGGAAGGACTCTCACCCGGCCTTTCCTGCCGGGGACCGTAGACCGGCGGCCCTGTCGCATCGACCGGACATGCCCTCCCGTCGCCGTCAGGGCCGGCGGCGGGAGGGTGCGGTCATGAGACGGTGCTACCCGGTCGTCATGGGCTGGTGCAGCTCAGCCCGGTCGGCGCCGTCGAACCGCTTCCGTTGGCGGTGAATCCGAACGTCGTCGACCCGTTGCCGGGAACGGTGCCGTTGTAGGCGGCGTTCTTGACGGTGATCGCGCCGGAGGTGCCGGTGTTCACGCCGTTCCACACGCTCGAGACGGTCTGCCCGCCGGCCAGCGTCATGCCGACGGTCCAGCCGTTGAGCGCGGAGGTTCCGCCGTTGGAGACGGTCACCTCACCCTGGAAGCCGCTGCCCCAGTCGTTGACCAGCCGGTAGGTCGCCGTGCAACCGCCCGGCACGGGAGTGGGCGTCGGCGTCGGGCTGGGCGTCGGAGTGGGACTGGGCGTCGGGGTCGGGGTCGGAGTGGGAGTGGGCGTCGGGGTGGGCGTCGGCGAGATGTCGCCGCTGACCCGGTACACGACGGTGCCGTGTGAGGGAACGCTGGCCGAGATCGTCCCGGTGCTGCTGGTCGTGGCGTTGGTCCAGGCGTCTCGCAGGGTGAAGGAGCTACCCGACTTGCCGATCGCCGAGGCGGTGGTGCTGATCGTGGTGGTGCTGCCGCCCTGGTTGAACAGGGCGACCGCGACGTCGCCGTTGCTCAGCTTCTTGGCCAGCACGCGACGGGTGCCGTCGTTGCTGATCTGGGTCGCCTGCAGGCCGAGGGTGTCCTGGTTGATGGCGATGAGGCGGGGGTTCTTCAGGATCGTCGAGGTCGCCGAGTCCATGCTGCGCAGGTCGTTCCCGGCGATGAGCGGCGAGGCCATCATCGCCCAGAGGGCGAAGTGGCTGCGCATCTCGGTGTCGGTCATGCCGCCCCGGCCGACCTCCATCATGTCGGGGTCGTTGAACTGCCCGGGCTTGGCGTACGAGGCGAGCGGGATGGTGACGTTGACGATGTTCTGGATGCCCATGGGGTACCCGTTGGTCTGACCGGTGTCCCACTTGTTGGTGATGTCCTCGGTGGTCCGCCAGATGTTGGCGATGTCGCCCCAGTTGCGGCGCGGCCCGGTCTTGTCGTGGATGCTGTTGGAGTTGATGCTGTAGAGGATCGGCCGCCCCGTCGCGGCGAGCGCGTCACGCATCTTCGCGAACGTCGTGATCTGGTCGTTGATGGTGCCGTTGGGCGAGCACCAGTCGTACTTCAGGTAGTCCACGCCCCAGGCGGCGAACTGCCGGGCGTCCTGGGCCTCGTGTCCCTGGCTTCCGGTCGCGCCGGGGTAGCTGCCGAAGTACTGCGCGCAGGTCTTGTCCACCGGGACCTGGTAGATGCCGAACTTCAGCCCCTTGCCGTGCAGGTAGTCCCCGAGGGCCTTCATCCCGCTGGGGAACCGCGACGGATTGCCCTGGAGGTTGCCCGAGGAGTCGCGGTTGGAGTTGAACCAGCAGTCGTCGACGACCACGTACTGGTAACCGAGGTCGCGCAGGCCGGAGTTGACGATCGCGTCGGCCATCTGCTTGATCAGTGACTCGCTGATGTTGCACCCGAAGGTATTCCAGCTGTTCCATCCCATGGGCGGCGTGCGCGCCACGCCGTTCTCCAGGGCGCCGGCCTCCCCTTGGACGGCGACCAGGCCGCCCAGGAGCACCCCGGTGGCGAGCGCCGCCGAGCCGAGCCTAGTTCTCACTTTGCGCACTGTTCCTCCTGCGGACCTACGAAGAGCACTTACGGAAAAGGGGACCCTCGCGCACCGGCGCGGGGCGAACGGCGCGGGCGGCATCGACTCGACCGCTCCCGTGAGGGGCCACGTCAGAACTCAGGGGTGGAGCCCGGCCGGGCTCCACCCCTGACGGTTCGTCCTCGGTCAGGCGATGGTGCATGCCGCGCCGTTGAGGGTGAACGACGTGGGTTTACCGGTGTTGCCGGTGTGGGTGGCCTGGAAGCCGATGCTGACCGAGGCGTTGGGGGCGATGGCGCCGTTGTAGGAGACGTTCTTCGCCGTCACCTGGCCGCTGGTGGGGCTGTAGGTGGCGTTCCAGCCGGAGGTGATGGTCTGGCCACCGGGCAGGGTGAAGACCAGCGACCAGCCGTTGATCGCGGCGGTGCCGGTGTTGGTGATGGAGATGTCCGAGGTCAGACCGGAGTTCCACGCGTTGAGGGTGTCGGTGACCCGGCAGGCTCCGGTGCCCGGCGTGGGGGTCGGGGTGGGGGTCGGCGTCGGCGTCACGGTCGGCGTCACGGTCGGCGTCGGCGTCGGAGTGGGGGTCGGGGTGGGGTTCGGGTCGGTGCCCGCGAACTGGGTGAAGAACTTCCACACCTCTCCCGGCACCCAACTGGATCCGCTGGTGCCGGTGCCACCGTCATGCGGGGCAGGGTTGTGGTCGTCGTCGAAGGCCGCCCACACGACCGGATATCCGGCCCGGCATCCGGAGTAGGCGGTGATCCGGTGGGTCAGGCTGCCCTGCGTCGGCTCGGGCGGGTTCTGCGCGGTGCAGCCGTTGTTCTTGACGAACTTGTCGCGCAGCGTCCGTCCGTTGGAGATGTTGAGGACGCTGTCCCTGATGCCGTGGATGCCGTAGTAGGCGACGGGCTGCGTGCCTCCGCTGCATCCGCTGAGCTGGGCGCCGGACAGGACCGCCACCGCACGGAAGACCGTCGGACGGCTGCACGCGAGCGAGAACGACATGGCGCCGCCATAGCTCCACCCCGTGGCGAAGAGCTGTGTGGTGTCGACGCAGAGGTCTCCCTCGATCTGCCGGACGATGTCGTCGATGAAGGTGACGTCCTCGCCGCCGGAGTTGGCCCAGCCGTTGTTGAAGCCCTGGGGCGCGACGAAGATGGTGCTGTTGTTCGACAGGCGCTGCAGGCCGTAGTAGGACCAGACGTCCCTCTGCACGGTCTGGCCCGTGGCGACGTCGGTGGCGGTGCCGCCCAGCCAGTGCAGGCCGAAGATCAGCCGGTAGGGGTGGTTCCTGTCGTAGTTGTCGGGAATCCGCAGGATGTAGCTGCGATTCTTGCCGCTGGTCGTGATCGACCTTGTCCCGCTGGTCAGCGTCGGGGCCTTGCCGCATCCCGCGGTCGCCGCCAGGGCGCTCGCACCCGCGTTCGACGTGCTGGGCGTGCTGGAGCCGAGGTTGTCGCTGAGCGCCGCGCGACCTGTGGCCAGGACGAGGAGCGCCGCGACCGCGACGGCCCCTAAGAACGATCTATGTCTTGACATCGTGTAACTCCTTCCGCCGTTCTCCTTGAGCCGTGCTTTGTTCGATCGCAGGGCGGCCAGGGGGCGCGCTAGCCAGCACCGCAGGTCGCGCCGCTGAGCGTGAACCCGGTGGGCTTACGTCGGATTGGTGCCGAAGCCGGTCACCCGGGTCAACGAGGCCGCCGCCGCGGGCCGGACCGCCGGCAGCATGCCCGCGACCACCAATGGCAGGGTGGCGGCCGCCGGCACGGCTCTGAGCCGTCGTTTCACGACATGTCCTTTCGTCGCGCCGAGCCGAGTCGCGTCGTTACGACGACTGGGCGCCGGGAACGAGCGATTCTCGGCAGCACTCCCCGTCCGGTGGTCTTGTTAGCGCTAACATCGCGTCGCGTCGGCCCTTTCGCCAGGTGGGATGGCGGCAGGTCGACCGGCCGCCGGTAGGCGCGTACTGGTTGTCGGCAACATGCAGGGCTCGCCGGCCTTGTTTCCGATTGGTGGTGGTGCGGCGGAGCAAATACGACGCGGCGGAGTCCCGTCAAGGTGAGGACTCCACCGCGCGCCGGCCTCCCATCGCCCGGCGTTCCCCGACCGCGTCTACCAGGCGCGGAGCC
This sequence comes from Sphaerisporangium sp. NPDC004334, assembly GCF_053602655.1. Lineage (NCBI taxonomy): Bacteria > Bacillati > Actinomycetota > Actinomycetes > Streptosporangiales > Streptosporangiaceae > Sphaerisporangium > Sphaerisporangium sp. NPDC004334. Next base: position 593 of record NZ_JBSGDZ010000044.1, on the reverse strand, counting down.
GATTCCCGCCGAGGTGGGCGAGATGAAACTTTCAGGTCTCCGCCGACGGTGATCTGCCCTCTGACAAGGAGGTTTCGACGGCGAAGGCGCCTCGACGCGGGACGGCGGAAACTTCGACGTCCGGCATCGGCGGTTCTCCCAGGCGAAGCCGGGTGCGGGCCCGCCGGAACGGCCGAAACGATCGGCGCATGGCCTTGACACGTTTCGTGGAGATTTCCAAACTGAGTCCCGATATGGCCTCCTGCCGGTTCGGTGGTGAGCGGCAGAGGTCGCGGTTCATGGTGCGGTCCGATGGTGGCGTGACTCGCTGACGCGATCGATCGCCGGGCGCCGGCGCCACTGTTCTCGCGCGAAGACCGATCAGGCTCGGGCGTTCGTTTCGGGACGTTCCCGTGTTGATTTCACCCATTTTCAGTACTGGAGGCTCAGGCATGGGCGAGAAGTTGTCATCCGCCGCGGGAGCGCGGCGACGTCTCGGCGGTACCCGCCGCTTGGCGGTGGCCGGTGTGGTCGGTGTGCTCGGGGTGGTCTCGGCGTTGGCGGCGAGCACCCCGGCGGGCGCGGCGGCCAGCACGCTGGGCGCCGCGGCGGCG
>NZ_JBSGDZ010000043.1:0-60020 GCF_053602655.1 Sphaerisporangium sp. NPDC004334 | reverse complement strand
ACCAAATCGCGCCGTTACCGGCACTTGACTCCCGCCACCCGAACCAACGAGCATTCAGGCCGCCCCGTCTCCAGGGCAACCCCTCTAACTTACCCGATCGGATCGAGCGGTGCAAACCGCCCGGTCAGACCGGGGAAGATCGTGGGGTACCGACCACCGCTCGCACGTGCCCACGCCGAACCGCTTTGCGGTGGAGTGGGGTTGTGCCGGGCGATGCCGACGTCCACAAGATTAGCAGCCTTCGGGAGTGTCGGCGCACAAACGCCGTCACAGGCCCGCGTCACGCCAGTGGGCGGGACAAGGCCGCGCCATAGACTCGGCGACGTGAGTAGCGACACGCCTCCCGTGGCGAAGAAGGTCCCGGCCGAACGAACTCATCACGGCGACACCGTGATCGACGAGTACGCATGGATGACCAACAAGGAAGATCCCGACACCGTCGCCTACCTCGAAGCGGAGAACGCCTACACCGAGGTCCGCACCGACCACCTGAGCGACCTGCGGGAGCAGATCTTCCAGGAGATCAAGGGCCGCACCCTGGAGACCGACCTCTCCGTCCCCACGCGCAAGGGTGGCTGGTGGTACTACTCCCGCACCGCGGAAGGCAAGCAGTACGGCATCCAGTGCCGGCTGGCGGTCACCGGCGACACCCCGCCCGAGCTCAAGCCGGGTGAGGCGCTGGAGGGCGAGCGGGTCATCCTCGACGGCAACGAGCTGGCCGGCGACAGCCCGTTCTTCGCGGTCGGCACCTCCGCGGTCAGCCCGGACGGCGCCGTCCTCGCCTACTCCACCGACTTCAGCGGCAACGAGCGCTTCACCCTGCGCTTCAAGCGGCTCGACTCCGGCGAGATGCTGGCCGACGAGATCCCGGGCATCTTCTACGGAGGCGCCTGGGCGGCGGACGGCTCGGCGTTCTTCTACACGACCATCGACGAGGCGTGGCGTCCGTACCGCGTGTACCGGCACATCATCGGAACTCCGGCCGACGATGACGTGCTGGTCTACGAAGAGACCGACGAGCGGTTCTGGGTGGGCATCGGCCTCACGCGCAGCGAGCGCTACCTCGTCCTGAGCGCGGGCAGCAAGATCACCAGCGAGGTGCGGGTCCTGGACGCCGACTACCCGACCGGGGAGTTCCGGGTCGTCCGCCCCCGCCGGACCGGTGTGGAGTACGCCCTGGACCATTCGGGCGACCGCTTCCTCATTCTGCACAACGAGGGGGCGCAGAACTTCGAGATCGCCTCCGCGCCGGTCGACGACCCCGCCGCCTGGACGCCGCTGGTTCCGCACCGCGACGACACGCGGCTGCTCGACGTCGACGCCTTCAGCGACCACACGGTCGTGCACTTCCGCCGGGACGGGCTCACCGGCATCCGCGTCCTGCCCGCGGACGGCGAGCCGTACGAGATCTCCTTCCCCGAGCCGATCCACTCGGCCGAGCCGGCCGGCAACCCCGAGTTCCACACGACGCGGCTTCGCCTGGCGTACGCATCGATGGTCACGCCCCCCTCGGTGTACGACTACGACCTCACCCGGCATGAGCTGATCCTGCTGAAGCGCCGGCCGGTGCTGGGCGGGTACGACCCCGCCGACTACGAGCAGTTCCGGGGGTGGGCGACCGCCGACGACGGCACGCGGATCCCCATCTCGATCGTCATGAAGAAGGGCACCGAGCGGCCCGCCCCGACGGTGCTGTACGGGTACGGCAGCTACGAGACCTCGATCGACCCGTCGTTCTCGGTGGCGCGGCTCAGCCTGCTCGACCGCGGCTTCGTCTTCGCGATCGCGCACGTCAGGGGCGGCGGCGAGATGGGCCGCCAGTGGTACGAGCAGGGCAAGCTCGGCCACAAGAAGAACACCTTCAGCGACTTCGTCGCCGCGGCCCGGCACATGAAGAGGTCCGGCTGGTCCAGCGAGATCATCGCCAGGGGCGGCTCGGCCGGCGGCCTGCTGATGGGCGCGGCGGTCAACCTCGCTCCCGAGGCGTTCTCCGGAGTCGTGGCGGAGGTGCCGTTCGTCGACGCCCTGAACACCATCCTCGACCCGTCGCTGCCGCTCACGGTCATCGAGTGGGACGAGTGGGGCGACCCCCTGCACAACGCCGACGTCTACGAGTACATGAAGTCGTACACCCCCTACGAGAACATCGACGACCGGGTGTACCCTCCCATTCTTGCGCTGACCAGCCTCAACGACACCCGTGTGCTCTACCACGAGCCGGCGAAGTGGATCGCCCGGCTCCGCGCCACCGCCAAGGGCGGGCCGTTCCTGCTCAAGACGGAGATGGGCGCCGGCCACGGCGGCCGCAGCGGCCGGTACGACGCATGGCGCGAGGAGGCCCTCACCCTTTCGTGGATCATCGACCGGGCCGCCACGCGGAAGAACGAAGAGACAGGGGAGACGCAGTGAGCTACACGGCGGCAAGCGATCGTTACGGGCGTCAGCCCTACAACCGGTCCGGCAGGAGCGGCCTGAGACTGCCGGCGGTCTCGCTCGGCCTGTGGCACAACTTCGGCGACGACAAGCCGTTCGACACCCAGAGGGCGACGCTGCGCAGGGCCTTCGACCTTGGGGTGACCCATTTCGACCTGGCCAACAACTACGGCCCGCCGTACGGCTCGGCCGAGGCCAACTTCGGGCTCATCTTCGCCCAGGACTTCCGGCCGTATCGCGACGAGCTGATCATCTCGACCAAGGCCGGGTACGACATGTGGCCCGGCCCCTACGGCGAGTGGGGCTCGCGCAAGTACCTGCTGGCCAGCCTCGACCAGTCGCTCTCGCGCATGGGGCTGGACTACGTCGACATCTTCTACAGCCACCGGCCCGACCCCGACACCCCGCTCGAGGAGACGATGGGTGCGCTGGACACAGCCGTGCGCTCCGGCCGGGCCCTGTACGCGGGCATCTCCAACTACACGCCCGAGCAGACCAGGGAGGCGGCCCGCATCCTGCGCGAGATGGGCACCCCGCTGCTGATCCACCAGCCGCGCTACTCGATGCTCGACCGCTGGGTCGAGGACGGCCTGCTCGACACGCTGGAGGCCGAGGGCGTCGGGTGCATCCCGTTCTCGCCGCTGGCGCAGGGCGTGCTGACCGACCGCTACCTGGGCGGCGTCCCTGCGGGGTCGCGCGCCTCGCAGGAGCGGTTCCTGCGGCCGAGCCAGCTCACCGACGAGCTGCTCCAGCGGGTACGGGCGCTGAACGACGTCGCCGCGGCCCGGGGCCAGTCGCTCGCCCAGATGGCGCTGGCGTGGGCGCTGCGCGACCGGCGGATCACCTCGGTGCTGATCGGCGCGAGCAGCGTCCGCCAGCTTGAGGACAACATCGCCGCCGTCGACCGCCTCGACTTCTCCGCCGACGAGCTCGCGGCGATCGAGAAGGAGATCCCGCAGCCGGGAGAGCGCATCGTCTGACCGGCAGGACATCGGCGAGGCCCGGCCCGGGGACACCCGGGGCCGGGCCTTCGTGCGTCACAGCGCGTCGTGGCGCTGGAGCCAGGCGAAGGACGCCCATCCGGGGAGCACCGGCAGCCAGAAGGTCAGCAGCCGGTACAGCAGCACCGCGGACGTCGCGATGGTCGGCGGCAGGCCGGACAGGGTCAGGCCGACGTACAGGGCGCCCTCGACCGCCCCCAGCCCGCCCGGGGTGGGCGCGGCCGAGCCGATGGCCGTGCCGGCCAGCACGACGATGGCCACCGCCGCGAAGCTCAGCGAGCCGCCGAAGGCCTTGACGCAGGCGGCGAGGCACACGATGAAGGTCAGCGTGAGCAGCAGTGTGCCGCTGAGCCCTTCCACGATCTTGCGCGGCGACTGCAGGACGTCCAGCAGGCGCGGCATCACCCCGGAGAACAGCGACCGGATGCGCCCGGTGATCAGGCGCCGCAGTGGCGGCACGGCCAGGACGATCAGCACCAGCACGGCGCCGGACAGCAGGGCGATGACCAGGCCGCGCGACGGGCTGACCGACGGGGCGGCCTTGATGCCGGTGAGGTAGCCGAACAGCAGGAGCAGCGTGATGTGGGAGCCGAGCCCCACGAGTTGCGAGGCGCCCACGCTGGCCACGGCCAGGCCGGGTGAGATGCCGCGCTTCTGCAGGAATCGCGAGTTGATGGCCACCGCGCCGACGGCGGCGGGCGCGACGAGCTTGACGAAGGAGGCCGCGAACTGCGCCAGCACGGTCTGTCCGAGGGGCAGCTTCTCGGGCACGAAGCCGCGCACCATGAGCGCGGCGGCGACGTAGCTCATGCCGGCCGCGGCGAGCGCGACCCCGCCCCACCCCCATTCGGCCTTGGTGACCACTTCGGTCAGGTTGACCCGGCTGAGCTGCGACAGCAGGAAGTAGGCGGCCAGCGCGCTCGCGATGATCGTCACCAGGGTGCGGGGCTGGAAGCGCTCCAGACGCACCTCCTCGACCTCCACCTGGGGGGTGAGGGCCAGGATGTGCTCGCGCAGCGCCGGCAGCAGCCCCTTGTCCCTGCCGACCTGGGCGCGGGTGCCGCGCGTCAGCGCGATGCGCTGCAGCAGGGGCAGGGCGCCGGCGAGCGCGCGCTTGGGGATGACCTCGGCCGCGCACATGACCGAGCGTTCGGGACCGACGCGCAGCGCGAGGTAGGTGAGCAGCTGGGTGACGTCGAGGCGCAGGAGCAGGTCGCCGGCCGCGATCTCTCCGCTGCGGGCGTCGGTGAGCACCACCTCGCCGTCAACGTCGACGTGGATGCTCTCGCCGGTGAGGTGCCGGTGGGCCAGGCGCTGCGCCTGGAGCAGCTCGACCTGTTTCCAGATCTTGACGAGCAGCTCGTCGTCGAGCTCCTCGTCGGGGACGTCGTCCAGCGGGCGGGTCTCCAGGTGCTCGTAGGCGAGCAGCGCGGCGTCGGTGCCGATCTCGCTGGTGCCGACCAGGCAGGGGGTGTTCACGCCGGCGGCCTGGGCGGCGTAGGCCATCAGCGCCTCGCGCTCCAGCTCGGCGCGGAGCGAGCGGATGGCCCTGCGGCGGGTCTCGGAACTGAGCCGGATGCCGCGCCACAGGCGGTACAGGACGCCGGCGACCTGCCGGTCGCGGTCCAGGACCGTGACGTCGAAGCGGCGTCCGTCGGCCATGGTCACGGCGTAGCGGCGGCTGCCCTGGGAGTCGTCGGCCATGCGCCTGGCCTTGGCGGGGGCGAAGCCGAGCCGGCGCAGGGCGGCCATGACGGCGCTGCCGGGCGGCCGGGTGTTGGGACTGCCGACGACGTAGAGGGTGGCGTACCCGACGGCCAGGCCGACCAGGTAGGTGACGAAGACGCCGAGCGCGGTGGCTTCGGCGCTGGTGAACAGGGCGAACACGTCGAGGGCGATCGCCATCCACATCAGCGCCCGCCAGGTGGGGCGTCGGGAGATGCGCACGGCGGTGACGTAGGCGACGACGGAGGTGAGCAGGGTGTTCAGCGGTTCCACGTCGCGGCGCGCGGTGAGCAGGATGCGCAGGTCGCCGGGGCCGGCCACCGCCAGCCACTCGCCGAGGACGAAGGAGACGAGCATGCCGATGATCGCCGCGATCAGGCCCTCGGCCACGCGCAGCCCGTCGCGGTGGAAGACCCGCTCGACGGCGAAGGCGGCGGGCACGGCGAGGACCGCGGTGCCGGCCAGGAAGCTGGCGATGCCGATGAGCAGCTCGGGGGCCCGGCTGGTGCCGTCGGTGACGTCGGCCTCCAGGCCGTTGAGCGTCTGCTTGGCGACCAGGGCCAGCAGGACGGCCGCGGTGAGCGCGAGGAGGGTGACGAAGAAGCGCAGGGCGTCGGACGGCCTGCGGATGCGCTGGGGCAGCAGCGGCTCGACGACGGGCACGACCGGTTCGCCGGGGACGGAACGGGGGGCCTTCCCCCGGCCGGCGGCTGAGCGCCCTTCGTCCACCCGGGTATCGGAAGCGGAGGCCGGCGACGGGCCGGCCGGAGCGGTGGAGACGTCTGAGGGGAGATCAGAGGCGCCCGGGGCGTGCGTGGCCGTGGAGGAGCCGGCCACGGAGATGCCGTCCTCCGCCGCCTCCTCTGCCTCGTCGCGCTCCCTGATGTCGGTCACCGCTGGCGTCTGCGCACGTCTCGGGGCATATGATCTTTCCCTAGGGTCTGTTCACCGGTGTGGCGGGAGCCCACCGGCGTTCGGACGGCCCCGTCGGCTCACGCCTCGGCGGTCGTCGGCGAACTGGTGCACCCCGGCCATTCGCTGACACTCTACGGCGCGCTCGACCGTGAGGGATCAGTCAGACGGGTCGTCCTTAATGGTGACGCTGTACCGACCCTTGGCGCATCGCCCGTAAGTATGGGCTGATCGCACTACCTGGGGTGGATGCCGGGATTGCTCGGTGGGTGACACCACGGGCGCCCTAGGCCGCCCTATGACGCTTATGTACCGTTCTGTTCATGAGTCGTGAGCTGAATGTTCTTGGCGCCTGCCCCCTCGACTGCCCGGACACCTGCTCGTGGGTCGTGACCGTGAAGGACGGCGAGGCGGTGCGCCTGCGGGGCAACCACGACCAGCCCTACACGCGGGGCGCGTTGTGCGTGAAGGTCAACCGCTATCTGGAGCACACCAAGGCGCCCGACCGGATCCTGTACCCGATGCGCCGGGTCGGGCCGAAGGGGTCGGGGCGGTTCGAGCGCATCACCTGGGACGAGGCGCTGGACGAGATCGCCCGGCGGCTGACCGCCATCATCGGCGAGCACGGCGGCGAGGCGATCTGGCCGTACCAGGGCACCGGGACGCTCGGCTACATCCAGGGCGAGAGCGGCCAGGCCGGCCGGCGGCTGTGGAACGCGCTGGGGGCGTCCTACCACGACCTGAACATCTGCGCGCGGGCCGGCAACCGCGGGCTCACGCTGACGAACGGCACCCCGGGCGGCATGGACCCCGAGGCGTTCGCCCATTCCCGGCTGGTCCTGCTGTGGGGGACGAACACGCTGACCAGCGGGCACCATCTGTGGAAGTTCATCCAGCAGGCGCGGGCGGCCGGCGCGCACGTGGTGACCATCGACCCGATCAGGACGCGCACCGCGGACCAGGCCGACGAGCATCTGGCGATCCGGCCGGGCACGGACGCCGCGCTGGCGCTGTCGCTGATGCACGTGGTGCTCGACGAGGGCGCCGAGGACCGGGAGTTCCTGGAGAGCCACACGGACGGCTGGCCGGATTTCGAACGAGAAATCCGGAAATATCCGCCAAGCGTGGCGGCCGAGATCACCGGGATCCCGGAGAAGGACATCCGCGCCCTCGGCGTCCGGCTGGCGCACACCCGCCCGACCGGCATCCGGGCCACGATGGGCATCCAGCGCCACCAGGGCGGCGGCACGGCCATGCGGACGATCGCCTGCATCCCCGCCGTGACCGGCGACTGGCGGCACCAGGGCGGCGGTGTCGCCTACTCCACCAGCGGGCACGTGCCCATCCAGGCCGACGTCCGCCCCGACCTGCTCCCCCATCCGGTCAGGACGCTGACGATGACCCGGCTCGCCGAGGGGCTGGCGGACACGGCCCATCCGGTGAAGTGCCTGTGGGTCTACGCCGCCAACCCGATGGGCAGCACGTCCGACCAGAACCGCGTTCGCGCGGGTCTGATGCGCGAGGACCTGTTCACCGTGGTGATGGAGCAGTTCCCGACCGACACCGTCGACTACGCCGACATCGTCCTGCCCGCCACCATGCAGACCGAGCACGCCGACCTGCACGCCGGGTACGGGCACATGTACCTGATGTGGAACGAGCCCGCGGTGGCGCCGCCGGGCGAGTGCCTGTCCACCACCGAGACCTTCCGCCGGGTGGCCCGCCGCCTCGGGCTGACCGACCCCTCGCTCTACGATTCCGACCTGGAGATCGCCGAGCAGCTGCTGTCCGGCGGCCACCCGGCGCTGGAGGGGATCACCGTCGAGCGGCTCCGCGAGGAAGGCTGGGCCCGCATGAACTACCCCGACCCGTTCCTGCCCTTCGCCGACGGCTTCCCGACCGCCTCGGGGAGGCTTGCGTTCCCGGCCGAGGGCGAGGGGTACGTGCCGCCCTTCTCCGCGACGCCCGGCGGGCCGTACCCGCTGGCGTTGGTCACCCCGGCGGCGCACACCTTCCTCAACACGGTGTTCGGCAACAACCCCGAGCTGGCCCGCCGCGCCGGCACCCCGCAGATCCTGGTCAGCGAGAAGGACGCCGCCGAGCGCGGGCTGGGCGACGGACAACGCGTCCGGGTGTTCAACGGCAACGGCGAGATGACCCTCGAGCTGCGCATCAGCGACCGCGTGGCCCAAGGGGTGGTGGCGACCACGAAGGGCAACTGGCCCAAGCTCAGCCCCGGCGGAGTCAACGTCAACGTCCTGGTCGACGAGCGGGACGCGGACATGGGCAGGGGCGCCGTCTACCACGACAACCTCGTGGAGATCGCGCCGCTCCCCTGAGGCCCTGGTGGCGGCCCCGCGTGTCAGAGGGCGAGCTTGAAGCCCACGTGGGAGTCGACGAAGCCGAGCGAGGTGTAGAAGCGGTGGGCGTCGGCGCGGGCCTTGTCGCTGGTGAGCTGGACCATCCGGCAGCCGCGGGCGCGGGCCCGGTCGACCGCCCACCGGATCATCGTACCGCCGAGGCCCTGGCCCCGCATGGCGGCGCTCACCCTGACGGCCTCGATCAGGGCCCGCTCCCCGCCCCTACGGGACAGCCCCGGGATGTAGGTGATCTGCATCGTGCCGGCGACCTGGCCGCCGGACTCGGCGACGATCAGCTCCTGCCGCGGATCGGCGTCGATGGCCGCGAAGGCGTCCAGGTAGACCTGGTCGGACGGATCGCCCTCCCGCGCCGCCGCGATCGGGTCGTCGGCGAGCATGGCCACGATCGACGGGACATCTTCCTGGCGTGCGGCACGAAAGGTCACAGACATTCGCACAGGGTACCGAGCCCGCGCGGGGCGTCCTCCGTCCGGCCACGGGGTCAGGGGCGGATCAGGGTTGCTCCCCGATGTGCCTAGGCCGTCACACCGGGCAATCTGTGAGACATGAACGAACTGACTCGACGCGACGAGATGTCGCTCGCCGGCGCGGCCCTGCGGGGCGCGCCGTGGAAGGCCGCGGCGATCACCGGTGGTGCGGGCGCGGCGATCAGCTATCTCATGGGGGTCATCCTCCCAGGTCCCGCCGATCTGACCTGGGCCCTGTGCCTGGGCGTCAGCCTGTTCAGCGTCGTGGCGGCCATCGGCGCGGTGAGCAAGCCGAACGTGGGCGACCGCGTGACGCGCCAGGCCCGGCTGTGGTCGCTGGGGCACCCATGGCGGTTCGCGCTCTACCCCGGCATCGCGGCGGCCGTGCTGATGTACCCGGTGCAGCTCGTCTTCGACCACGCGGGCGTGTTCGGCGCCGCCTTGGACGCGGCGTGGGGCGGCGCGCTGGTCTACCTGATCGCGGCGATCGGCACCCTGTCGCTCAAGGGACGGGCCCAGTCGGCCCGCTGACCCTTTCCTGCGAGCCCGGGCCGTGACGGCCCGGCCTCGCACCCCCGGGCCGTCACCCAGTGGCGGCCCGTTCTGCGTTCGAACAGCAGGTGCGGCTCGCGCGGGCGTCCCCTCCTCGCCGCCTTCTCCTCCGAAATCTCGGCCTTCACCCACATTGGGGGAAACGTTCCTCCACAGCCGGACATGTGTGGTGACGAACGGCTTTTCTGGCCAGGCTGAGAAGTCCCCCATCGGAAGGACGGCCGCGTGGGACCACCCGACCCCAGGCAGCGCTTCGAGCAGATCTACATGGCGCACTACGCGGATCTGCTCGGGTACGTCCGCCGGCGCACCGAGTCCGCCGACGACGCCGCCGACGCCCTCTCGGAGACCTTCACCACCGCCTGGCGGCGCGTGCGCGACATCCCTGAGGGGGAGCAGGCGCGGCTGTGGCTGTACGGCGTTGCCCGGCTCGTCCTGGCCAACCAGCGCCGGGGTCAGGCCCGGCGCGGCGCCCTCGCCGCCCGCCTGCGCGAGGAACTGGCCACCTGGGACCAGGGGCAGCGGCCTCACCAGGACTCCCAGGCGATCCGCGAGGCGTTCCGGCGGCTCAGCCCGGACGACCGTGAGCTGTTGTTGGCGCCGTGCGCCTGCGCCTGCACCGCGCCCGCAAACGGCTCGCACGCGAGCTGGACGCCGCCGACCTGGACCTGGTCGCCTACGGCCCCCGCGCGGTCGCGCTCCTGAAAGGACAATCATGAACGCGGACCTCGACCGCCTGCTCGCGTCCATCGCTCCCGATCCGGGGCCTGGCGTGACCCCCGGCGCCCGTGAGCTGCTCGAGGAGATCAGGACCGCTACAGCGGACGGTGCGGAAGCACCACGGCGCCGCCGGGACAGGGCGGTACCGCTCTGGTGGCACCGGCACGGCGCACGGGGGCGCAGGCCGCGTTCACGCTGGTCCCTGGCCATGCCCCTGGCGGCTCTGGCCGTCATGCTGAGCTGGATCGTGCCGGACACGCTCGGCATCGGCGCGCGACCGGCTTCGGCCACACTCGACATCAGGCAGACGGGAGACTTCTACGTCGTCACCGTCAAGGACCTGTACGCCGACCCGAAGCGCTACCAGCACGAACTGGCGTCTCGCGGCCTGAAGGTCACCATCAAGCTGATAGCGACCGACGATCTGAGGGCCGGCAGTCTGCTCTTCGTCACCGCCACGGACGACAATGCGCCAAAGGACCAGGGCACGCACGTCATCGAAGAGAGCGACGACATATTCGCGCTGGATGACGACACTTCCTGCGACCGTCGGTTCGAATGCACGATCGGCGTGAAGATCCGGGTCGGCTACAAGGGGCCGGGAACCATCTTGCTCGGCCGCAGGGCCCGGCCCGGGGAGCTTTACCAGGCACCGCCGTCGCTCGTATCACGTGGCCAGCCGTTGCACTGCGTCGACTTCATCAACGACAGAGTCCCGCAGGTGCTGCGACTGCTGAAGGAGCACGGCGTCGACAAGGTCGACGTCACCACGTATCACGGCCCGCGGTCCTTCGTGCCCGACTCGTGGTACGTCCACGACGGCGTGATGAGCGCCGAGGGGCACGCCCTGATCCTTGCCGACCCCGCTCCCCATCCCAGGCCCATGAACGTCAAGGAAGCCTGCCGCCGGTAGATCCGCACGTCGCCGAGCTCCGGACGCCGATGTCGACGGGGCTCGGCGTGAGCGTGCGCGTCAGGCGGTGACGGCACGTCCGGGCCGCCCCGCACCTCGCTCACTTCACCCCTGGATGGCAGCGATTTCACGCGCCCATCGGCTGTCACCGGACGCGCACGGTTCATGACGCGAAGCCATCTACTGAGAACTCCGGAGCCGCCATGCTCACCGAAACCCTCCACCAGTCCACAGCCCGGGCCGGCCGGGTGAAGCGAGCGGTGCTCGGGCATCGGCTCTTCGCCGTGGTCCTCTGCCTCGCGACGGCCGTGCGATCGGTCACGATGCTGGGGTATCGGCCGGGGCAGCTCTATTGGTACGACTCGTTCAGTTATCTGGATGTGGCGTCGCATCCGCGGCCGTCGCTGGGGTTCCACCCGAGCGGGTATCCGCTGCTGTTGTGGCTGCTGCGGCCGTTCCACAGCGTGACGGTGGTGGTCGGCGTGCAGCACGCGATGGGGCTCGGCATCGGGGTCATGATCTACGCGGTGCTGCGCCGGCGCGGGCTGCCGGCCTGGGGCGCGTCGCTCGCGGCCCTGCCGGGGCTCTTCGACGCCTCGTTCCTGCGCCTGGAGCACGGCGTGCTGTCGGACACGATGTTCATCCTGCTGATCGTCGCCGCGCTGACGGTCCTCACATGGTCGCCGAGGCCGACGGCGCGCGCCTGCGCCGCCGCGGGGACGCTGCTCGCCCTGGCCACGCTGACGCGGACGATCGCGTTGCCCCTGCTCGTGCTCGTCCTGCTCTGGTCGGCCGTGCGGCGGGTGGGGGCGCGCGGCCTGGTGGCCGGGATGCTGGCGGGAGCGCTGCCGCTGGTCGCGTACGCGGGCTGGAACGCGCAAGTCAACGGGAGGTTCACCCTGACCGGTGGGGAGGGGGTGGTGCTGTGGGCACGGACCATGACCTTCGCGGACTGCGCGGTGATCAGGCCGCCGGCGGCCGAGCGCGGGCTGTGCCCCAACGGCGCCCACCAGGACGCGGCCTCGGAGTACGTGTGGGACCCCGCCGCCTCGCTGAACCGGCTGCCCGGCGGGCGGGACGGCAACAACGACCTCGCCCGATCGTTCGCCCTGCGCGCCATCATGGCGCAGCCGCTGGACTACCTCGCCGACGTGGCCCGCGACACCGCGCTCGCCTTCGCCTGGACCCCGGTACGGCACCCGGAGCGGGTCACCCCGGCCTTCGGGTTCGCGCGCGGCGAGTGGTCCCTGCCCGCCTACCCGCTGGTGGCCAAGGTGCGCCAGGAGTACGACCCGGCCATCCGCGGGCTGCGCTCGGCCGAGCCGTGGGCGGGCTTCCTGATCGCCTACCAGTACCCCGCGTACACGCGCGGGCCGATGATCGCGCTGCTCCTGCTGGCGGGCGGGCTGGGCGCGGCCGTCGGGCGGCGGCGGGCGGCGCTCCCGTGGGCCACCGCGGTGTTCCTGCTGGCCGGGCCGGTGGCGGTGCTGGACTTCGATCACCGCTACGTGCTGCCGGTGATCCCGGTCGCCTGCCTGGCGGCCGCTCTCGGCGTGGGCGACCTGAGTAGCAGGTGGAGCGGCGGGTGGCCGTCACGTTCGTCCGGTTTTCTAGGGGTTACTCGCGGGTAGCATATGCGGTAAGGTTACTCACCAGTAGGACACCGCCCGCATGCCTGGACGAGGGGACGCGCAGCCATGGGTCATTACAAGAGCAACGTCCGTGACCTTGAGTTCAACCTGTTCGAGGTGCTCGGCCGTCGCGAGATCCTCGGCACCGGGCGCTTCGCCGAGGTGGACGAGGACACCGTGCGCAGCGTGATCGAAGAGGTCCGGCGCCTGGCCGCCGGCGTGCTCGCCGACTCCTTCGAGGAGGGCGACCGGACGCCGCCGGCGTTCGACCCCGCGACCGGCACGGTGACGATGCCTCCGCGTTTCAGGAAGTCCTTCGAGACCTTCCGGGACGCCGGGTGGACCAATCTGGACCTGCCGGAGGCGCTCGGCGGGCCCGGCCTGCCGCGCAGCGTGAGCTGGGCGGTGGCCGACATGATCCTCGGCTCCAACCCCGCCATCTGGATGTACTCCAGCGGACCTGCCTTCGCCCACGTGCTGCACACCATCGGCACCGAGGAGCAGAAGAGGTTCGCCATGCTGGCCATCGAGCGGCAGTGGGGCGCCACGATGGTGCTGACCGAGCCGGACGCCGGTTCCGACGTCGGCGCGGGCCGCACCAGGGCCGTCCGGCAGCCCGACGGCACCTGGCACATCGAGGGCGTCAAGCGCTTCATCACCAGCGCCGAGCACGACATGGCCGACAACATCTTCCACCTGGTGCTCGCCCGCCCTGAGGGCGCCGGTCCCGGCACCAAGGGCCTGTCCATGTTCCTGGTGCCCAAGTTCCACGTGGACGTGGAGACCGGCGAGCTCGGCGAGCGCAACGGCGTGTACGTCACCAACGTCGAGCACAAGATGGGCCTGAAGGCCTCGACGACCTGCGAGCTGACCTTCGGCGAGAAGCACCCCGCCGTCGGCACGCTGATCGGCGACGTGCACGAGGGCATCCGCCAGATGTTCATGATCATCGAGCACGCGCGCATGATGGTCGGCACCAAGGCCATCGCCACCCTTTCCACCGGTTACCTGAACGCGCTGGAGTACGCCAAGCAGCGGGTGCAGGGCGCCGACATGACCAAGATGACCGACAAGACCGCCCCGCGGGTCACCATCACCCACCACCCGGACGTCCGCCGCGAGCTCATGCTGCAGAAGTCCTACGCCGAGGGCCTGCGCGCGCTGGTGCTCTACACCGCGACCTTCCAGGACGCCGTCCAGATCGCCGAGTTCGAGGGCACCAGGAACGCCGACGCCGAGGCGATGAACGACCTGCTGCTCCCCCTGGTCAAGGGCGTCGGCTCCGAGCGCTCCTACGAGATGCTGGCCCGCTCGCTGCAGACCCTCGGCGGCTCGGGGTACCTGCAGGACTACCCGATCGAGCAGTACATCAGGGACGCCAAGATCGACTCGCTGTACGAGGGCACCACGGCCATCCAGGGCCAGGACCTGTTCTTCCGCAAGGTCCTGCGCAACCAGGGCGCCGCGCTCGGCTCGCTGCTGGCCGAGATCACCGGCTTCGCCGCCTCCGAGGCCGGCAACGGCAGGCTCAAGCAGGAGCGCAAGCTGCTCGACGAGGCGGCCGGCGAGGTGAGGGCGATGGCCGACACCATGGCCGGATGGGCGATCGGCTCGCTGGAGAACCCGGCGGAGGTCTACAAGGTCGGCCTCAACACCACCCGCTTCCTGCTGGGCCTCGGCGACCTGGTGATCGGCTGGCTCCTGCTCCGGCAGGCCGAGGTGGCGCTCAGGGCCCTCGACTCCGCGGACCACGACAAGGCCTTCTACACCGGCAAGGTGGCCGCCGCGTCGTTCTTCGCCCAGACCGTCCTTCCGCGCCTGGCCGCCGAGCGCCGCACGCTCGCCGCGACCGACCAGAGCCTCATGGAGCTGCCGGAAGAGGCCTTCTGACCCAGGGAATCGGCACCGCGCCGACGGCATGCCCGCGCCCGCGGGGCGGCGATCGCCCGGCGGGCGCGAGGCTTCCGTGCCGGAAGGGTGCTGAGATCGGTAGTGTTACCGCGCGCGGCTGGGTATTACCCTGCCGCTTAGCGTTCTTTACCGAACACGAGTCCCGGAGGTCTGGATGGGCATCGGGGTCAGTATCTTCTTTCTGACCATCGGGGCGATTCTGAAGTTCGCGATCGAGCCCGACGTGCTGGGCAGTTCGGTCCACATCGACGTCATCGGCGTGATCTTCATGATCGTCGGCGCTGTGGGGCTGCTGCTCAGCTTCTTCCTCATCTCCCGCCGGGGCGCGGTCGTCGAGACCGAGCTCCCGCATCGCGAGAACCACCCGCCCACCGTCTGATCCCTGGCCGCGGGACGCCGCCGGAAGCCGTCCGGCCGTCCGTCGGCCCAGGAGCCGTCCGTCGGCCCAGGAGCCGTCCGGCCGTCCGTCAGAGGCTGTACTGCACCGCGGCCCGGCCGGCGAGGATCGGCCTGATCACGTCGGCGATGAACGCCCGGTGCACCGGGTGGTCGCGGTACACCAGGTAGTCCTCCTCGGAGTCGAAGTCCGCGACGACGGCGAACTCGTAGTTGCCCGGGTTGATGCCCGCGTCCTGGCCGATCTCGTAGCGACGGATCTCCGGGATCGCGTCGGGCAGCTTCTTCAGCCCGGTCTCCACCTCGGCCTTCTGCTCCTCGGTGGCGCCCGCGACCCAGGTGAACATCACGACGTGGCGGAACATGATCTCTCCTTCAGCGATGGCAGACCGCCAGCGTACGGCCCGGCGCGGCGCGGCACGCCGTCGGCCCGCGGCCATCCCGGCCGATCCCCGCGGCCATCCCGGCCGATCCCCGCGGCCACCCCCGGAGGTGGGGAACTTCCGGGGGCGGGCGCTCGCGGGGTGCGGGGTCAGCTCCAGGCGAGCATGTGGAGGGGGTCGTGGAGCATCGCGCCGACGTCGCGCAGGACGTAGGAGCCGAGTTCGCCGTCCACGAGGCGGTGGTCGAACGACAGTGACAGCGTGGTGACCTTGCGGGGGACGATCTGGCCGTCCACCACCCAGGGCAGGTCGCGGATCTGGCCGACGGCGAGGATCGCCGCCTCCCCGGGGTTGAGGATGGGGGTGCCGGCGTCCACGCCGAACACGCCGACGTTGGTGATCGTGATGGTGCCGCCGGACAGGTCGGCCGGGGTGCACCGCCCCGCCCTGGCCTTGTCGGTCAGCTCGCCCAGCGCCCCGGCCAGCTCGGGCAGCGACAGCGCCTGCGCCTCCTTGAGGTTCGGCACGATGAGCCCGCGCTGCGTGGCCGCGGCGATGCCGAGGTTCACGTAACGCTTGACCACGATCTCCTCGCCCGTCCAGGACGAGTTGATCATCGGGTACCGGCGGACGGCCGTGAGCAGCGCCTTGGCGACCAGCAGCAGCGGCGAGACCTTGACCTCGGCGAAGTCCGGCATCGCGCGCAGCCGCCGGACGGCGTCCATCGTCGCGGTCACGTCCACCTGCAGCCACTCGGTGACGTGCGGGGCGGTGAAGGCCGAGGCGACCATGGCGGCGGCCGTGGCCTTGCGCACGCCCTTGACCAGGATGCGCTCCTCCCGTTCGCCCTCGGGCAGGACGGCGCGCCCGGAGGGCGCGACGGCGGGGACGGCGGAGGCGGCGGTGGCGCCCTCGGCGGCGGCGTGCACGTCGTCACGGGTGATCGACCCGTTCGGACCGGTGCCGATGAGGGCGGCGAGGTCCACGCCGAGGTCCCGGGCCAGCTTGCGCACGGGAGGCTTGGCCAGCACCGCCACCGCGCCCGGTTCCGGCGTGACCGGCGTGACCGGCGTGACCGGCACCGGCGTGACCGCCCGCGCCTGCGAGGCCGGACGGACCGGCGCGGCGGCCTGGGCGGGAGCGGGCGGCCGGACGGGCGGGGCCGCCGCGCCCGTGGCGGGGGACGGGTGGGCCGGGGACTTGCGGGGACGGCGGGTCGTGGCGCCGGGCTTGACGCCGTACCCGACGAGCACCGGCGTCCGCGCCGGCGTGCCCTCGGTCCCGCCGGCGGGCGGCGAGGGGACCATGTCGTCGGCGAGCGCGGCCGCACGCGGCACCGGGCCGCCTCCGGCCGGGGCCTGCGGCGTGCCGGCGCCCGCGACCGCCGCGGCGCCGGTGGAGGCGCCGCCCGACGGCGTGGGGCCGCCCTCACCGTCGTCCACGGCGATGATCGGGACGCCGACGTCGACGGTCTCGCCCTCGGCGGCCATGAGCGCGCTGACCACGCCCTCGAAGGGACAGGGCAGTTCGACGACGGCCTTGGCCGTCTCGATCTCCACGATCGTCTGGTTGATCTCGACCTTGTCGCCGGCGGCGACGTGCCACTTGACGATCTCGGCCTCGGTCAGCCCTTCACCGACGTCGGGGAGCTTGAACTCGCGAAGCACAGCCCCTCCTAGAAGGCGAAGGTACGGTCGACGGCGTCCAGCACCCGGTCCAGGTCGGGCAGGTAGTCGTCCTCGAGCCGGGAAGGCGGGTAGGGCGTGGAGAAGCCGCCGACGCGCAGCACGGGCGCCTCCAGGTTGTAGAAGCACGCCTCGGTCACCCGTGCGGCCAGTTCGGCGCCGAGGCCGGAGAAGACGGGCGCCTCGTGGGCGACCACGCACCGGCCGGTGCGCCGTACCGACTCGAAGATCATGCCGGTGTCCAGGGGGTTGAGGGAGCGCAGGTCGATGACCTCCAGCGAACGGCCCTCCTCCTCGACGGCCGCGGCGGCCTCCAGGCAGGTCTTGAGCATCGGGCCGTAGGCCAGCACGGTCACGTCGGTGCCCGGACGCACGATCTGGGCGCGGTCGAAGGGCATGGGGTCGGCGCCCCGGTCGACCTCGGCCTTGTCCCAGTAGCGCCGCTTGGGCTCGAAGAAGATGACCGGGTCGTCGCACCGGATCGCCTGCTGGATCATGTGGTAGCCGTCCACGGGGTTGGAGCACGCCACCACGCGCAGGCCGCCGGTGTGGGTGAAGTACGCCTCGGGCGACTCGCTGTGGTGCTCCACGGCGCCGATGCCGCCGCCGCAGGGGATGCGCACGACGACCGGCAGCTTGATCTTGCCGAGCGAGCGCAGCGGCATCTTGGCCAGCTGGGTGATGATCTGGTCGGCGGCCGGGAACACGAACCCGTCGAACTGGATCTCGCACACCGGACGGTAGCCGCGCAGCGCGAGGCCGATGGCGGTGCCGATGATGCCGGACTCGGCGAGCGGGGTGTCGATGACCCGGCTCTCGCCGAAGTCCTTCTGCAGCCCGTCGGTGACCCGGAACACCCCGCCGAGCTTGCCGACGTCCTCGCCCATGATGAGGACCTTGGGGTCGTCCTCCATGGCGGTGCGCAGGCCCTCGTTGATCGCCTTGGCGAGCGTCAGCGTGGTCATCGCTCGCCTCCCTCGAAGCTCGCCAGGTACGCGGCGTACTGCTCGCGCTCCTCGGCCAGCAGTGCGTGCGGCTCTCTGTACACGTGCTCGAAGATCTCCAGCGGGTGGGGGTCGGGCATCTCCAGGCAGCGCTTGCGCACGTCCCGGCCGAGGTCGGCGGCCTCCGCGTCGATGGAGTCGAAGAAGTCCTGGTCGGCGAGCTGGTTCTTGAACAGGTACGCCTTGACGCGCTCGATCGGGTCCTTGAGCTTCCACGCCTCGAGCTCCCCCGCCACGCGGTAGCGCGTCGGGTCGTCGGAGGTGGTGTGGGCGCCCATGCGGTAGGTGAACGCCTCGATCAACATCGGGCCCTGGCCCTCGCGGGCGTTCTTCAGGGCCTGCCGGGTGACGGCCAGGCAGGCGAAGACGTCGTTGCCGTCCACGCGGATGCCGGGGAAGCCGAACCCGCTGGCGCGGCGGTACAAGGGGATGCGCGACTGCTTCTCCAGCGGCTCGGAGATGGCCCACTGGTTGTTCTGGCAGAAGAACACGACGGGGGCGTTGAAGACCGAAGCCCAGATGAACGACTCGTTGACGTCGCCCTGAGAGGTGGCGCCGTCGCCGAAGTAGACGATCGTGGCGGCGTCGGCGCCGTCGCGCTGGACGCCCATGGCGTAGCCGACGGCGTGCAGGGTCTGGCTGCCGATGACGATCGTGTAGAGGTGGAAGTTGTGCTCGGCGGGGTCCCAGCCTCCGTGGTTGACGCCGCGGAAGAGCCCGAGCAGGTTCACCGGGTCGACCCCGCGGCACCAGGCCACACCGTGCTCGCGGTAGGTCGGGAAGGCCATGTCGGTGTCGGTCAGCGCGCGCCCTGATCCGATCTGTGCGGCTTCCTGGCCGAGCAGTGAGGCCCAGATGCCCAGCTCGCCCTGCCGCTGGAGGGCGACGGCCTCCATGTCGACGCGTCGCACCAGCACCAGGTCGCGGTAGAGGCCGCGCACCTCCTCGGGCGTCAGGTCGATGTCATAGAGGGGATGCTCGACGCGCTCACCTTCCGGGGTGAGAAGCTGGACGAGCTCAGGGGGTGCGTCAGCACCACCAGAGGCGTCGAAAGTCACGTGCCGCTCCTGTGCGCTCAGGGCCGTGCTGATGGGATCACCATCGCCGTTCGACCAGTTGACACGCGTCCATACCTACTGGTGGCGGTACGTCCGCGTTTGGGGACATGGTGGCAGACACCACAGGCCCTTGCGCAAGACCAGCCACCCCGTCTTCCACACTTCTCCCGTTCCCGGTGAACCCTGGCGCACACTCGTCCGGACCCCAGTGTGCAGGGAGGGGCACCCCTGGCGCGCCGCCGGGGCGGGGGCTGTGAGACGGGGCCGCCACCGTTAGGCTGGTGCGCCGGACCAGGCCGGACCCGACCAGGGGGCCGGCGGCACGAACTGGAGGGACACGTGGCACGCGTCATCGTCGACGTCATGCTCAAGCCGGAGATCCTCGATCCGCAGGGGCAGGCGATCGCCCGGGCGCTCCCGCGGCTCGGCTTCTCCGGGGTCAGCGAAGTGCGGCAGGGCAAGAGGTTCGAGGTCGAGATCGACGGCCCGGCGGACGAGGCGGCGCTGGCCGAGGTCCGCAAGATGGCCGAAACCCTCCTCGCGAACACCGTCATCGAGGACTACTCTGTGCGGGTCGAGGCCGAATAGGAGCCTCTCCGCCGCGCCAAGGGGCCGCAAAGCACGCGAAACGGAAATTTGGTCAGATCAGAAAGCAAGCGTCTGACCAACACTAAATAACAACAGCGTGATTCTGCGGTTAGCCCTGATTCTCCGGGGAACCTCCCCAACGTGACTTTCGGCGTCGTGGAGGAGTCCGGTGGATATTGAGTTCTCGTTGGCCTTGCCGAGGGACGCCGTGGGCATCCCGATGGTCCGGCGAGTACTGGGCGACACCCTTCGCTGCATCGGCGTCACCGAAGACTGCGTGTCGGACGTGCTGCTGGCCACCTCCGAGGCCTGCGCCAACGCCGTACGCCACGGCGGGCCCTCCAAGCGCTACGCGGTGATGGCCGCCATCGGCCAGGGCCGCTGCGAGCTGCGCGTCGTCGACAACGGGCTCGGACTCGGCGCCATCCCCCGCCAGTATCCGGCCGGAGACGCCGAGCACGGGCGCGGCATCCTCATCATGCAGTCGGTCGTCGACGAGATCTCCTTCGACATCACCCCCGGCAACGGCACCACCGTGTGCCTGCGCAAGGAACTCGACTGGGACGAGGAGTGGCTGGCCACCCACGACCGGGCCCTCGCCTCCGTCTGACCTCCTTCGTTCCTCCTGTCGACCTCGGCTTCACCGGCGGCATCGAGCGCCGGCGGTGAATCATGCGGAGAAACCGGCATGGCGGAAAGTCACCATGTGATTACCTAGAGCGGACACGCGTGAACGGCGATCGTCCGATCAAGAAGAAGGTCCTGGTCTGTGGTGAAGCGTAGAGGTCTGCGGCGCCTGTTCGGGCGCGGCCGTGGCGAGCGAACCGGCCGGCACGCCCTCGGGCGGCCGTACGTCGAGATCGAGCGCGCCGATCATGGTGATCCCGACCTCGCCGACCGTGCCGCCGCCGTCCTGCTGAACCGGATGGAGCGGTACTGGACGGTCATGTACGGGCCGTGGAGCCGCCGCTTCTACGCGCTGGCGCTGTACCCGACCCCGGAGCCGCTGGTGGTGGAGGCCCGCACCGCTCAGGACCTTCTCGCCGCGATGCGTCACGCCGAGCGAGGATGGGCGCTCAACGGCCCGTTGGAGCCGATCGCAGCCCATCGCTGATGGCGAGCCGGCGCTCCGCCCGGCCTCGCCGACGACCTGATGGTGCCCTGCGTCGGTCGCTCGGGGGCAACAGGTAGCCTGTGGTGTACCGCCGCAGGCCGCCGTCGCTGAGTGAGACGCCGGCGCGGCGCTCTCATGTGGAGGGGTACGAGACCATGGGTGCTGCCCGTGTGGGCGTGGTCACTTTTCCCGGAACTCTGGACGACCAGGACGCTGCGCGCGCCGTCAGGCACGCGGGCGGGGAGGCGGTGCCGCTGTGGCACGCCGACCGGGACCTCAAGGGCGTGGACGCCGTCTTCCTGCCCGGCGGGTTCTCCTACGGTGACTACCTACGCTGCGGGGCCATCTCCCGCTTCGCGCCGCTGATGGAGGAGCTGATCCCCGCGGCGCGGGCGGGACTGCCGGTCCTCGGCACCTGCAACGGCTTCCAGATCCTGTGCGAGGCGCACCTGCTGCCCGGCGCGCTCACCCGCAACGAGGGCCTGCACTACATCTGCCGCGACCAGCGCGTCCGCGTGGAGAACGCCGCCACGGCCTGGACCGGCGACTACGCCTCCGGCCAGGAGATCCTGCTGCCGGTCAAGCACGGCGAGGGCCGCTACGTCGCCGACGCCGCGACGATCGGCGCCCTGGAGTCCGGCGGCCAGGTCGTGTTCCGCTATCTCGGCGGCAATCCGAACGGCTCGATGAACGACATCGCCGGCATCAGCAACGAGGCGGGCAACATCGTCGGCCTCATGCCCCACCCGGAGCACGCCGTCGAGGACTTGACCGGCGCTCCCAGCGTCGACGGACGCGGCTTCTTCACCTCGATCCTGAAGAAGTTCGTGAACCTGTGAGGCGACGACCACGGCGTGCGCGGGTGACGCGCGAGGAGAACACATGATCGACTCTGTCAAGCGGGCCACCGAGACCCCCGACGAGCCGCAGCCCTACGCCGAGCTCGGCATGAAGGCCGAGGAGTACGAGCGCGTGCGCGCCATCCTCGGGCGCCGGCCGACCTCCTCCGAGCTGGCCATCTACTCGGTCATGTGGAGCGAGCACTGCTCCTACAAGTCCTCCAAGGTGCACCTGCGCCAGTTCGGCACCAAGGCCCCCGAGTCCGAGGCCCTGCTGGTCGGCATGGGCGAGAACGCCGGCGTGGTGGACATCGGCGACGGCTGGGCGGCCACCTTCAAGATCGAGTCGCACAACCACCCGTCGTACGTCGAGCCGCACCAGGGCGCGGCCACCGGCGTCGGCGGCATCGTCCGCGACATCATGTCGATGGGCGCGCGGCCGGTCGCGGTCATGGACGCTCTGCGCTTCGGCGCCCTGGACGCCCCCGACACCCGGCGGGTGCTGCCGGGCGTCGTCGAGGGCGTCGGCTCCTACGGCAACTGCCTCGGCCTGCCCAACATCGGCGGCGAGCTGGCCTTCGACCCGTGCTACATCGGCAACCCGCTGGTCAACGCCCTGTGCGTCGGCCTGCTGCGCAAGGACCAGATCAAGCTCGCCACGGCGCCCGGTCCGGGCAACCAGGTCGTGCTGTTCGGCGCGCGCACCGGCCCCGACGGCATCGGCGGCGCGTCGGTGCTCGCCTCGGCCACCTTCGAGGACGAGTCGCACGCCAAGCGGCCCGCCGTCCAGGTCGGCGACCCGTTCATGGAGAAGCTCCTCATCGAGTGCTGCCTGGAGCTGTTCGAGGCCGACGTCGTCGTCGGCATCCAGGACCTCGGCGCCGCCGGGGTGTCGTGCGCCACGACCGAGCTGGCCGCCAAGGGCACCGGCGGCATGTCGGTGGACCTCGGCCTGGTGCCGCTGCGCGACCCCTCGCTCCTCCCCGAGGAGATCCTGATGAGCGAGTCGCAGGAGCGCATGATGGCCGTGGTGACCCCCGAGGACATCGACGCGTTCATGGCGATCTGCGCCAGGTGGGACGTCCCGGCCACGGTGATCGGCGAGGTGACCGACACCGGCCGGCTGGTGATGACCTGGAAGGACGAGGTCATCGTCGACATCCCGCCGGGCACCGCCGCCGACGACGGCCCGGTGTACGAGCGCCCGTTCCACGAGCCGGCGGGCCAGGCGGCGCTCAACGCCGACGACCCGGCGCGGCTGGAGCGTCCCGGCGACCTGCGGGCGACCCTGCTGACGCTGCTCGGCTCCTCCAACCTCGCCTCCAAAGAGTGGGTGACCTCCCAGTACGACCGCTACGTGCGGGGCAACACCGTGCTGGCCATGCCGGCCGACGCGGGCGTGCTGCGCATCGGCGAGGTCATGCCCGGCGCCGAGGAGACCGACCGCGGCATCGCCCTGGCCACCGACGGCAACGGCCGCTACGCCAAGCTCGACCCCTACGCCGGCGCCCAGCTCGCGCTGGCCGAGGCGTACCGCAACGTGGCGGTCACCGGGGCGCGCCCGCTCGCGGTCACCAACTGCCTGAACTTCGGCTCGCCGGAGGACCCCGAGGTGATGTGGCAGTTCGCCGAGGCCGTGCGCGGCCTCGCCGACGCCTGCAAGACCCTGGGTGTGCCGGTGACCGGCGGCAACGTCTCCTTCTACAACCAGACCGGTTCCACGCCGATCCACCCGACCCCGGTCGTGGGGGTGCTCGGCGTGCTGGACGACGTCCGCGCCCGCGTCCGTCACGGGTTCACCGCCCCCGACCTGAAGATCGTGCTGCTCGGCGACACCCGGGACGAGTTCGGCGGCTCCGAGTGGGCGCACGTCGCGCACGGTCACCTGGGCGGACTGCCCCCGGCGGTCCACCTGGAGGCCGAGCGCGCCCTGGCCGGCGTCCTGGTCGAGGCCGCGGAACGCGGGCTGGTCGACGGCTCGCACGACGTGTCGGACGGCGGCCTGGCCATCGCGCTGGCCGAGGCGTGCATGGCCCGCGGTGTGGGAGCCGCCGTGCAGCTCCCCGGCGGCGACGCGTTCACCGACCTGTTCAGCGAGTCCACGGCACGGGTCCTGCTCGCCGTGCGACCCGAGTCCTACGACGAGCTCGCCGACCTGTGCGCCCGGCGCGAGGTGCCCGCGTACTGCCTGGGCACGACCGGCGGCTCGGCGCTCACCGTCGAGGGCGTCCTGTCGATCCCGGTGGCGGAGCTGCGCGCGGTCCACGAGGCGACGCTCCCGGCCGTGTTCTCCTCCTGACGAGCCGGTCACGGCAAGGCGGTGGATCCCCCACAGAAGATCCACCGCCTTGGTGAGCTGAACCGGTCACCCATTAACGGGACTAATGGCACCAGGCATCGCCAAAGTAACCGATGTTTCGGTCATACCCCCCAAAGCCGCAGCTCAGTTCCGTCTCGATATACCTCCGACTGAACTCTTCGTTCGCCCACAACGTGGACTGACGGGATAATCGGCACGTTCGGGGGGACTCGACTGGCTGATGCGGAGGCAACCGTGCCGTCGAATGATCACACACGCGCGACCACCGACTCCGAGGCGGAGGCGGACACCGTGCCCCGCCACGACGTGACGCCGACCGGGGGTGCGGCCTCGGAGCAGGCCGAAGGGCAGGCGGAGGTGCAGCCGGAGGGGCAGGCCGAGGTGCAGGCCGACGGGCGGGCCGAGGCGCGGCCCGGCGGGCGGCTCGCCGCGGGAAAGACCGCGGGGAAATCCTCCGGCGAGGGTGCCGGCGAGGCCGGCGGCGCTGCGGCTCCGGCGGCCGGGACGGGGACGGACGACCCGGGCACGGGTGACGCGGCGAAGACGGTGCAGTTCGAGAGGGTCGTCCCGGCGAAGACCCCGATGCCTCGCCCCTCCACGGTGAGCCGGCCGTCCCGGACGCCCGCCGGCGCCTCCGGCACGAGCACGCCCGAGAAGGACGCGGCCCCTGTCACGGGGAGCGCGACCTCCGTCCCGGAAAGCGCGACCCCCGTCACGGGGAGCGCAACCTCCGTCCCGGAAAGCGCGACCCCCGTCACGGGGAGCGCGACCTCCGTCCCGGAGAGCGCGACCTCCGTCACGGGGAGCGCGACCTCCGTCCCGGAGAGCGCGATCTCCGGCGTGATGGCCGGGACCGCTGATGCAGGGGCCGAAGGCGCCCGGGGGGACGTCCGGGTAGCCGGTGCCGAACACGAGGGCGCCCGCGCGGACGACGGCCCTGCCGGTGTGGAGGACCGCACGGCCATCGCCGGGAGCCAGGCCGCCGGCGGGGAGGACGGGCTCGCCTTCTCGCCCTATCTGCCGCCCGCCACGCACCCGGTGCGCGGCATCGTGTGGGCCATGCACCTGGCCGTGCCGCTGCTCGGCCTGTGGCTGCTGCTCGCCTTTCCCGCCCGGCTCAACGCGCGCTGGGAGCATCCGCCGAGCCACTTCTGGCTGATCGTGCTGGTGGCCGGCGTCAACGTCGTGCTCGGCGCGATGATCAGCCAGGCCGCCACCCGGCACAAGGACGCCCGGCTGCTGCTGGTGTCGCTGGTCTTTCTGAGCAGCGCCGGCTTCTTCCTGCTCCACGGCCTGTCGACGCCGCGGATCATCTTGGAGACCGGCAGCTACGGCTTCGACATCGGGCAGCCGGTCGGGCTGATGGTGGCGTCGATGCTGGCGTTCGCCTCCTCCCTGCCGCTCGGCGAACGCGCCGCCGCCGCCGTGCTGAAGAGCGGCGACCTGCTGCGGGCCGCCCTGGTGGTGGTCCTGGTGGTGTGGGGCGCGGCCTCGCTCATCGAGGGCCTGACCCCGCTCAGCGCGCCGCCGCCGCCCGGCGGGGCCACCATCGGGGCGTTCTCCTGGATCGGCGCCGCGCTGTTCGCCCTGTCGGCGGTGCAGATGTTCCGCATCCACCGCCGCAGGCCCTCGGCGATGCTCGTGAGCCTGATGACCGCGTACGCGCTGCTCAGTGAGGCGATGGTCGCCGGGTTCTTCCGGCCCAACTGGCTGCTGTCGTGGTGGGAGTGGCACCTGCTGCTGGTGGGCGCCTTCGCGTTCGTCGCCTACAGCTCCTACATCCAGTTCCGCCGTGAGGGCTCCAGCCAGGGCCTGTTCGACTCGGTGACGCTCGCGGCGACGATCCGCCGCATCCAGGGGCAGTACGACCAGGCGCTGGAGGAGCTCGTCGGCCACCTGCGACGCATGGGCGAAAGCGGCACGGCGTCCCGG
Organism: Sphaerisporangium sp. NPDC004334; assembly: GCF_053602655.1. NCBI lineage: Bacteria > Bacillati > Actinomycetota > Actinomycetes > Streptosporangiales > Streptosporangiaceae > Sphaerisporangium > Sphaerisporangium sp. NPDC004334. Next base: position 34,055 of record NZ_JBSGDZ010000043.1, on the reverse strand, counting down.
ACGCCCGTCGCGCTGCGCCTGGCGGGCAAGTTCCGGCTCAACGAGGGCCAGGCGGCCGTGCTCGACCGCGCCGGACAGGCGCTGGCGGCCGAGCGCGAGCTGTCGCTGCGCCTCGGCGCGCTGGTCGACGTGGGACGGCAGGCGCGCGTCGGCCTGGGCGAGGACACCTTGCTCGCCGAGGCGCTGGACCGCGTCCGCCAGGCCTACGGGGACGTGCGCATCGGCCTGGTGTCGCACGGCGCGATCACGCTGGGCGAGCGCGCGTACGGCGTGGACGAGTTCAAGGCCACCGAGACGATCAGCGGCAACGGCCGGGTCATCCACCCACTCACCGTCAAGGGCGTGGTGGCCGGCGCGCTGGAGGTCCCCGTGGGCACCACGCGCCAGGACGAGGCGCTCGCCGCCACCCTGGCCAGCCAGCTCTCGATCGCGCTGGAGAACGCCCGCCTGTACCGCGAACTGGAGACGCTGTTCCGGCAGTACATGTCGCCGGACGTGGCGGCGTCCCTGCTCGCCGACCCCGACCAGGCGGCGCTCGGCGGCTCGCTGGTGGAGCTGACCGCGCTGTTCGCCGACCTGAAGGGCTTCACCTCCTTCTCCGAGCGGGTGGCGCCCGGCGAGATCGTGGAGATGCTGAACCGCTACCACGCCGCCGCGGTGCCCTGCGTCCTGCGGCACGGCGGAACGATCGTGCAGTTCGTCGGCGACGCGCTGCTCGCGCTGTTCAACGCCCCGGCGGCGCAGGCCGACCACGCAGCGCACGCCGCCCGCGCGGCTCTTGAGATGCAGGCCGCCGCCGAGGAGATCGCCGCGGGCAACCCCGGCTATCCGCGGTTCCGCATCGGCATCAACACCGGCCTGGCGCTGGTGGGCAACATCGGCAGCCCCGAGTTGCGCGGGTTCAACGCGATGGGCGACGCGGTGAACGTGGCTGCGCGACTGGAGGGGATGGCCGAGCCGGGGACGGTGGTCATCGGGGCCACGACCCGTGAGCAGATCGGCGCGGGCGCCGAGGTACGGTCGTTGGGCGAGCTGAGCCTCAAGGGCAAGGAGCAGAGCGTCGAGGCGTTCGTCCTGTCCTCGCTCGACTGACCACCGTGTGCCGCGAGACGGTAGAAGTACGCCGACCGCGGGCCCCGCACCGGGAAAACGACCGTGACCGCACCGGAGGGGCGCGGCATGATTCGAGCGTTGCCCCTCACCCTGGAGGAACGATGACGTCCACGCCGACCGAGCCTGGAGAGTTCCTGTCCCTGCTCACCAAGGAGGAGGCAGACGACCTGTGCGCCGCCGGCCGCAAGAGGCGGTGGGACCGCGGCACGACCGTCATGAGCGAGGGTGACACCTCCGACTGGGCGCTCGTGCTGACCTCCGGGCGGGTCAAGGTGTCCTCCTACACCGCGGGGGGCACCGAGGTCGTGCTGGCCATCCGCGGCCCTGGAGCGCTGCTGGGCGACATGTCGGTCATCAGCGGTGAGCCGCGCTCGGGCACGGTGACCGCGCTGGAGGCCGTCGAAGGCGTCGTCGTCCGCGACTTCTCCGGCTTCCTGAACGACCACGGCCGGGTGGCGGTGCTGCTGCTGCAGATGGTCGTGGGCCGGCTTCGCGACTCCGACCGCAAGCGGGTCGAGTACGGCGCGTTCGACACCACCGGCCGGGTGGCCACCCGGCTCGTGGAGCTGGCCGAGCGGTTCGGCGAGCCCGCCAACGGCGGCGTGCGGGTCGCCCTGCCGCTGTCGCAGGACGAGCTGGCCGGCTGGACCGGCGCCTCCCGCGAGGCCGTCAGTAAGGCGCTGCGCTCGCTGCGCGACCGCGGCCTGATCGAGACGGGCCGGCGCCGCGTGGTCATCTACGACCTCGAAGGCCTCCGCAAGCGCGCCCGTTGACCTGTGTTTGCTTTGCCTCGCAGCGGATCAGCCCAAGAACCCGATGGCACCGCCCAAGAGCGCCCGAGCCCTTCGAGTGATTTCCCCGGATCGGCCCAAGGACCCGCTCGGGGCGCGGCGGTGCTGTGAGGAGGAGGGAGCGAGTGCGAGGAACGAGCGCTCGTGAGCGACGACGAACAGCGCCGCCTCAAGGGCGCCCCGAGCCGCCGAGCGGAGCGAGGCAAAGTAAACAGGGTTAATCGGGACGTACGGCGTACGTCAGACTGGGGGGCATGGTCGCCCACCCGCTTGATCGGACCGCGGACCTGCTTCCCGGCACCCCCGAGTACGCGCGCAGGCTCCGTTACGCGTGGCGGGTCTGCTCGGTGACCAGCCTCGGGCTGGCCCTCATCGGCGTCAACGCCAGCACCCTGAACGTGGCCCTGCCCGCGGTGGTGCGGCACTTCGAGGCCGGGGCGTTCGCCTCCTCCTGGATCCTGCTGTCGTACCTGCTGGTCAGCACCGCCACGCTGGTCTTCTTCGGCCGGGTGGCCGACCTGCTCGGGCGGCGCGAGGTCTACCTGGTCGGGTTCGCGCTGTTCACCCTGTGCTCGTTGCTGGCCGGGCTGTCGCCGAACGTCGGCTTCCTGATCGCCATGCGGGGGCTCCAGGCGCTCGGCGCGGCGATGATCCTCGCCAACGGCACGGTGATCATCACCGACGCCTTCCCGCCCGACCGGCTCAGCCAGGGCATGGGCGTCTACATCGGGACCCTGTCGGTCGCCCAGCTCGCCGGGCCCACCCTGGGCGGGCTGATCGCCGACACCGCCGGCTGGCAGTGGGTCTTCTGGGCGAACGTCCCGCCCGGGGTGATCGCGCTGGTCTGGGGGTGGACGACGCTGCGCAGGGTGCCCACCGGCGCCCGCACGCCGGTGGACGCGGCCGGCAACCTCATCGTCTTCGCGGCCCTGTCGGCCGCCCTGATCGCCCTGTCGGAGGCCGGGTCGCGCGGACTGTCCAGCCCCGTCGTGCTGGTCGGGGGGCTGGTCTTCCTGGTGCTGGCGCCGCTGCTGGTCCTGGTCGAGCGGCGCGCGTCGCACCCGGTGCTGGACCTTCGGCTGTTCGGCGAGCGCATGCTGACCTTCGCCAACCTGGCCTCCTTCTGCACCGCCCTGTCGCGCTCGGCCCTGGTGCTGCTGGTCGCGCTGTACTTCCAGGCCGCCCGCGGCCTTGACGCCTTCACCGCGGCGCTCGCGGTGCTGCCCGTGCCGGTCGGCATGGCGGTCGCCTCGCCCATCGCAGGCGCCCTCGGCCGCCGGATCTCGCCTTACCTGCTGTCGGTCGGCGGCTGCGTGCTCAACTTCGCGGGGCTGGTGTGCCTTATGTTCTCGACCGGCGGCGCGAGCCCGTACTGGATCATCGCCATCGGCCTGTTCCTCGCCGGGGGCGGCAACGGGACCTTCCTCACCGGCAACACGACCCAGGTCATGAGGGCCCTGCCGCCGGGGAGCCTCGGCGTGGTGAACGGCTTCCGCCTGATGATCATGAACGTCGGCATCGTGCTCAGCGTGGCGACGACGCTGACCGTGCTGAGCAGCGCGCTGTCGCCCGAGCTGCGCGGCCTGGTCTACGCCGGCACCCTCTCGCGCCTGTCGCCGGTGGCGGTGGCGCAGCTGATGTCCGGCTTCCAGCGGACCTATCTGGTGCTCGCGTGCGTCGCGCTCGCCGGCGTCGTCACCGCCGCCTGCGCCCGCCCCCGGCGCCCGGCACTGCCCTAGCCGGGGCCCGGCCTGCCGGACCGGACCCACCGGACGCGGTTCGCTGGACCAGACTCGCTAGGCCGGGCCGGGGCGCCGCGCGGCCATGGCCTCGACGCCGCGCAGGAGCAGGTCGACGCCGAAGCCGTAGTAGCCGTCGATGTCCGGCGGCTCGCTCAGCGTGCCGCCGTACTGGATCATGCGCGGGTAGCGGTCGCCGGGCATCGACTCCAGCTTGAGCCGGCGCAGCCGGCGCTCCTCGGCCTCTCTGGGCTCCCCGGTCCACAGCGGGCACCCCTTCACCAGGGCCGTCACGCCGTTGAGCAGGTAGGAGGAGACGGCGAACGCCTCGCGCGAGGTGAACCCCGCCTCCGCGAGCACGTCCAGCGTCGCCTCGGTCGCGCGGTTGAAGCTCTCGAGCTCGTGCTTGTCCTTCACCGCACCGAGCAGGTCGGGCACGCACGGGTTGTCGCGCATCGCCCGCACGACGGCCTCGACGATCACGCGCAGGCGTCTCTGCCACGGGTCGCCGGGGGAGACGTCGGCGGTCACGCCGGACAGGACGTGCTCGGCGAGCGCCGCCATCAGCTCTTCCTTGTTCTTGAAGTGCCAGTAGAGGGCCATCGGGGTGACCGCCAGCAGGCTCGCGAGCCGGCGGATCGTCACCGCGTCCACGCCCTCCTGGTCGGCGAGCGCCAATGCCTGCTCGACGACCGTCTCGCGGGTCAGTTTCTCCTGGGCCACTTGACAACTATACGACGTACAAGGTCTGCTGTACGACGTACATGTACGCCGTACAAGTACGTCGTAGAGGAGAAGCTGTGCAACGTCGTTGGTGGGCGCTGGTGGCGGTCTCGCTGGCCACCTTCATGACTTATCTGGACAACAACGTGGTGAACGTGGCGCTCCCCACCATCCAGAGGGAGCTGGGGCTGACCATCTCCGGGCTGGAGTGGATCGTCAGCGGATACATCCTGGTCTTCGCCGGGCTGCTCATGGCCGGGGGCCGGCTCGCGGACGTCTTCGGCCGGCGGCGGGTGTTCCTCGCCGGCGTGGCGCTGTTCACGCTGGCCTCGGCGGCGGCCGGCCTGTCCGGGGACGGGACCGCGCTCATCCTGAGCAGGGCCGCCCAGGGCGTCGGAGCGGCGCTGCTGGCCCCGTCGGCGCTGGCGCTGCTCTCGCTCACCTTCCCCGACGCCCGCGAACGCGGGATCGCGGTGGGCGTGTGGAGCGCGATCGGCGGCCTGGCCCTCGCGCTCGGCCCGGTGACCGGCGGGTTCGTCAGCGAGAACTGGCACTGGGGCTGGATCTTCCTGATCAACGTGCCCATCGGGGTCATCACCATGGCCCTCGCGGCCTGGTCCATCGGCCGGGCCGGCACGCCGGCGCGGCGCCGGCTGGACCTGCCGGGCCTCGCGACCTCGTCGGCCGCGCTGTTCGCGCTGACGTACGCGCTGATCGAGGGGGACGGCGAGGGATGGACCTCCGCCCCCATCCTGGGCGCCTTCGCGCTCGCCGCGGTGGCCGCCGCGACGTTCGTGCTGCTGGAGTCCCGCTCGCGCGAGCCCATGATGGACCTGTCGCTGTTCCGCGACCGGGTCTTCAGCGGCGGCACGCTGGCCATGGGCCTGTGGGCGTTCGGCGTCTTCGGCATCTACTTCTTCACCGCACTGTGGCTGCAGAACGTCCTGGGCTTCTCCCCCACCGAGGCGGGAGCGGCCTTCGTCCCCATGGCCCTGCTCATGGCGGCCCTCGCCACCGTCGCCCCGCGCATCGCCGCGCGCTTCGGGACGGCCGTCACCGTCGCCGCCGGGCTCGGCGCGATGGCCGTGGCGATCGCCGCGATGTCGACCATCGGCCGGCACGGGACCTACATGAGCCTGTTCCCCTGGCTGATGCTGTACGGGCTCGGGGCGGGGATGCTCGTCCCGCTCACCAACGCCATCCTCGGCGCGCTGCCCGCCGAGCGCGCCGGCCTGGCATCCGGCGTGCTGAACGTCTCCCGGGAGGTGTTCGGCCTGCTCGGGGTCACGGTCCTCGGGGCGGTCCTGAGCGCGCGGGCCAGCGCGAGCGCCGCCGGTGGCGCCGCACCGCTGACGGCGTTCCTGGACGGGTACCGGCTCTCGCTCATCGTCGCGGCGGCGATCGTGGCGGTCGGGGTGCCGGTCAGCCTGGTGTCGCTGCGCACGCGGCGGGCGGACGCCGTTCCGGCCTCCGCCGGCGCCGCCCGCGAGCCCGCCGGACCGGCCCCCGAGCCCGTCCCTGAGCCGGTGGCCTGACGGTACCGGGCGCCCCGGTCGTGAGGACGATCCGGCCTGCCCCGCCCGGCGTTTCGCGCGGCCGGACGGGGCGCCGGAACCGGCGGCCAAACTCCGCCGCCGCCCATCGTTACGTGATCGTGATTGGTCGTTGGCGCACATAACGCGCTTTCCGGGTGTCTCACATAAGAGACGCACTGGATGACATCCGGAGCGAAGCGCGTATATGAGGAGTAGAGAGTGAACCCCCTGAAGCGGACGGCCCCCGCGTTGCTGGCCATCGCCGCCCTGGTCACCGCGGCGGCCTGCTCGGCGGACGTGCGCACCGCACAACCCGCGCCGGGCAGGGGCACGACCGAGACCAGCGTCCACCCCCGGGCGACGAGCGAACCGTCCCCCGCCGCCACGGGCGGCGCGGGGCAGGCCAGGGCCGCCGGCGCCTCCCTGCGACGGCTGGGGGCGCCCCTGCGCATCACCGACATCACCCCGATGGGCGAGAAGACCGAGAAGATCGGCGTCGGCTCCCCGATCATCGTGACCTTCGACAGGAACATAAAGAACAAGGCCGCCGTCGAGACGGTGCTGCAGGTTCAGGCGGAAAAGCCCGTCGAGGGCGCCTGGCGCTGGGTCTCGGACCGCCAGGCCGTGTACCGCACCCGGACCTACTGGAAGCCGCACCAGAAGGTGCTCTTCAGCGCCCGCCTCTCGCAGATCGCCGGAAACGAGGGCGTCAAGGACGTCAGCCGCCGCTTCGCCGTCGGCACCGCCAACGTCTCGGTGGTCGACACCAAGAAGCACGTGATGAAGGTGCGCCGCGACGGCAAACTCGCCAAGACCATCCCGATCAGCGCCGGGCGCGGCGGGCTGGTCAGGAACGGCGTGGACGTCTACCTCACCACCAGCGGCGTGCACCTGACCATGGGCAAGAAGCCCGTGGAGACGATGACGTCGGCCTGGATGGGCGTCACCGACCCCAAGGACCCGCTGTACTACAAGCTGGAGATCCCCTGGGCGGTGCGCATCTCCAGCAGTGGCGAGTACGTCCACCAGAGCGCGGGCGACTACCAGTTCCTCGGCAGGTCCAACCAGAGCCACGGCTGCGTGCGGGCCACCCCCGCGGGCGCCAGGTGGTTCTACGGCATCGCCCAGCGCGGCGACGTCGTCACCGTCACCGGCACCAAGCGCAAGCTCGACTGGCGCAACGGCTGGAGCTACTGGCAGCTCACCTGGACCCAGTGGAAGAAGGGCAGCGCCCTGCCGAACGGCGTGCCCACCCCCACCCCCACCCCCTCGGCCCCGCAGGACGAGATGAGCTGATCCGGGTGACCATGGCGGCGGCGGCCGCCGACGAGGTGCTTCTAGAGTGGGACCCGGGCGGGCCGGGACCGCGCCCGCGGCGACGGCCGCGGGACACTGCCGCCCCCCCGGTCACCATCCCTCCCGACCCCCTGGAGGACGTCCCCATGCCCTCGCACGCCGGACCGGCCCACCCCGCCGACCCCTCGATCACCGAGCACCGCACCGCCGACGCCACCCTCACGGTCACCGTGGACGGGTCACCGCTGGCCGGCCAGGAGGTGGTCGTGGCACAGCGCGGCCACAAGTTCCTGTTCGGATGCATCGGGTTCGACTTCATCCCGCTCGCCAACGGCGAGCTGTCCGCCGAGGAGCAGGCCGGCCCCGGCGGCGTCACCGGGTCGCTGGGCGAGGCCTCCGCCGCCCAGGCCGAACACCTGGCCGAGCTGTGGTTCGACGTGTTCAACTTCGCCACGCTCCCGTTCTACTGGGGGCGCTTCGAGACCGTCCGGGGCCGTCCCGACACCGAGCGGCTGCGCAAGACGGCGCAGTGGTTCGCCGACCGCGGCGTCCCGGTCAAGGGCCACCCGCTGGCCTGGCACACCGTGACGGCCGACTGGCTGATGGACCTGCCGAACGCCGAGATCGCCCGCGAACAGGCGGCGCGCATCCGGCGGGAGGTGGGCGGGTTCGCCGGCCTGGTGGACATGTGGGACGTCATCAACGAGGTCGTCATCATGCCGATCTTCGACAAGTACGACAACGGCATCACCCGCGTCTGCCGCGAGATCGGCCGCATCCCCATGGTGCGCATGGTCTTCGACGCGGCGCGCGAGGCCAACCCGAACGCCACGCTGCTGCTCAACGACTTCGACATGTCCGCCGCCTACGAGTGCCTGATCGAGGGCGTGCTGGAGGCCGGCATCAAGATCGACGCGCTGGGCCTGCAGAGCCACATGCACCAGGGCTACTGGGGCGAGGAGAGGACCCTCGCCACCATCGACCGCTTCGCCCGGTACGGCCTGCCGATCCACTTCACCGAGACGACGCTGGTGTCGGGCCACATCATGCCCGCCGACATCGAGGACCTGAACGACTACCAGATCCCCGAGTGGCCCTCCACGCCCGAGGGCGAGGCCCGCCAGGCCGACGAGATCGTGCGCCACTACAAGACCCTCCTGTCCCACCCGTCGGTCGAGGCGATGACGTACTGGGGCATGTCGGACGGCGGCTGGCTGGGCGCGCCGGGCGGCTTCGTCCGACTCGACGGCACCCGCAAGCCCTCCTACGACGCGCTGCACTCGCTGGTCAAGGGCGAGTGGTGGCTCCCGCCCACCACGATGGCCACCGACGACCAGGGCCGGGTGCGGTTCAACGGCTTCCTCGGCGAGTACGAGGTGACCGCGGCCGGCCGGACGGCGGCCTTCCGCCTCGACGCGCCCGGCGAGGCGGCGGCCGCCGTCGCCCTGTGACGGCCGCCTTGAGGACGCACGCGCGTCCCGCACGGGCAGGCCGTCCGTGCGGGACGATCCGGCGCCCGGAGCCGCCATGATGGAAGGCGTGGCCGCTCGCAAGGTAGACGTGGAGAAGGTGCGGGCCGCGCTCGACGCGCAGCTCGCCGAGCTCGGGGAGCATCCCTACGACGGGCCGGCGCAGGGCGCGCCGGACGCCGCCGTGCAGGTCGTGCTGCGGGTCTACGACCAGGGCCTGCGGCCCGAGCGCGACGTCGCGCGCCTGGCCGTCCGGCACCTGCTGGAGCGCCTGGCCGAGCGGGCCCCGGGCCGGACCGTCGAGGTGCGCGTGCCGCCGTACGCGGCGGTGCAGTGCGTGGCGGGCCCCCGGCACACCCGGGGCACCCCGCCCAACGTCGTCGAGACCGACCCGCTCACCTGGCTCGAACTGGCCACCGGCCGGGTCGCCTGGCACGAGGCCATGGACGCGGGCAGGATCAGCGCCAGCGGCGCCCGGGCCGACCTGTCAGAGCACCTGCCCCTGCCCTGAGCCCCGCGGGGCTCCCGCCGAGGCCCCCAGGGCTCACGCGGGTCACCAGGGCTCAACGGGTCACCGGGGGATCACTCGGACGGGTTCCACGTTCACGCCCAGCTTGCGCTCCACGCACTGCTGCACCTCCGTCTGCGTCGGCAGGTTGAAGCACTCGCTGAAGTTGCCGAGGAACCACAGAAAGCCGATGATCGCCAGCACGATCGCGAGCGCGCTCAGCACGATCCCGGCGATCGCGCGGCCCCGGTTGCGGTTCTTCGCCACCGCGACGATCCCGACGATCAGGCCGGCGATCGCCGTGAGCACGCCCAGGCCGCAGATGAGCAGCAGGAACAGGCTGATGATGCCGAGAACGAGCGCCGCCGTGCCGAGCCCGCCGCCTCCGGGCGGGCGCTCTCCGTAGGGGCCCTGGTAGGGCGGCGTCCCGTACGGCGGCGTCCCTCCGGGCGGCGTCCCCGGAGGCGGCCCGCCGTAAGGAGGCTGACCGCCGTAAGGAGGCCCACCGCCGGTGGGGGGTCCACCCGGGTACGCCCCGCCGGGCTCACCGCCGTACGGGGGCTGTGCGCCCCCGGATGGTGTGCCGCCCCGCGGATCGCCCCAGGGCTGGGAGGTGTTCGGGTCGCCAGGTGTCGTCACAGTGCGCTCTTTCGACCTGTATGGGCATGCCGGGTGCCACCACTCTCCCCCGGCGCGGTGGGCCCGGCCCGGCCGACACGGCAAAATGCCGGAGATCTTTCCCCAAAGCGCCACGCGAAGGCCCACTCCGCAGGGACGCCGCGCCTTCCCCGGACCCGGATTACCGGCAGCGGACAGGCCCAACTTAGACTGAAGCACGTGCTAAAAGGCGACGGCCGGCTCGGCCATGACCTTGACCCCCGTGACCGCGCGCCGCAAGACGCCTGTGGTGTCTTCGGCGTATGGGCTCCCGGGGAGGACGTCTCCAAACTCACCTACTACGGCTTGTACGCGTTGCAGCACCGCGGGCAGGAGTCCGCGGGCATCGCGGTGAGCGAGGGCAGCAGGATCCTCGTCTACAAGGACATGGGCCTAGTGGCCCAGGTCTTCGACGAGTCGGTCCTCGGCACCCTGCGCGGACACCTGGCGATCGGGCACTGCCGCTACTCCACGACCGGTTCCAGCGTGTGGGAGAACGCCCAGCCGACGCTCAGCTCCACCGAAGGCGGCGGTCTCGCGCTCGCCCACAACGGCAACCTGATCAACACTCCCGATCTGGCCCTGCGGCTGCCGACCGGGGCGATCAGGGCCACCACCGACACCGAGGTGCTGACCACGCTGCTCGCGCACGACCGCTCAAAGTCCATCGAGGACGCCGCGGCCGAGCTGCTCCCGCAGGTCAAGGGCGCCTACTCCCTGGTCTTCATGGACGAGAAGACCCTGTACGCCGCCCGCGACCCGCAGGGGATCCGCCCGATGGTGCTCGGCCGCCTCGAGCGCGGCTGGGTGGTGGCCTCCGAGACCGCCGCGCTCGACATCGTGGGCGCGAGCCTGGTCCGCGAGATCGAGCCGGGCGAGCTGCTCACCATCGACGAGCAGGGCGTGCGCTCGCGCCGGTTCGCGCTGGCCGAGCCCAAGGGCTGCCTGTTCGAGTACGTCTACCTGGCCCGTCCCGACACGACCATCGCCGGGCGCGGCGTGCAGGCCACCCGGGTCGAGGTGGGCCGCCGGCTCGCCAGGGAGCACCCGGTCGAGGCCGACCTGGTCATTCCGACCCCCGAGTCGGGCACCCCGGCCGCCATCGGGTACGCCGAACAGAGCGGCATCCCCTACGGCCAGGGCCTGGTCAAGAACTCCTACGTCGGCCGCACCTTCATCCAGCCGTCGCAGACCATCCGCCAGCTCGGCATCCGGCTCAAGCTGAACCCGCTGCGCGAGGTCATCGCCGGCAAGCGCCTGGTGGTCGTGGACGACTCGATCGTGCGCGGCAACACCCAGCGGGCGATCGTCAAGATGCTGCGCGAGGCCGGCGCCACCGAGGTCCACGTGCGCATCTCCTCGCCGCCGGTGTCCTGGCCGTGCTTCTACGGCATCGACTTCGCCACCAAGGCCGAGCTGATCGCCGGATCCAAGTCCGTGGAGGAGATCCGCGCGTCCCTGGGCGCCGACTCGCTGGGGTACATCTCCCTGGAGGGCCTCACCGAGGCCACGACGCTGCCGACCGAGCGGCTGTGCCGGGCGTGCTTCGACGGCAACTACCCGATCCCGATCGACCGCGACAACGTCGGCAAGTTCGTTCTCGAGGCCAAGGCGTGAGCGCGCGACGCGCCACCATGCCCCGAGTGTTCCCAGTGTTCCGCGTGTCCCCGGTCCTGCCGACCGGTGAGGAGGTCCGGTGACCAGCTACGCCGCGGCGGGCGTCGACATCGAGGCGGGCGACCGCGCCGTCGAGCTGATGAAGTCCCGGGTCGCCCGGTCGCGGCGGCCGGAGGTCGTGGACGACGCCAGCGGCTTCGCCGGGCTGTTCGACGTCTCGGCGCTGCTGCGGTTCAAGCGTCCGCTGCTGGCGACCTCGACCGACGGCGTGGGCACCAAGGTGATGATCGCCCAGGCGCTCGGCAAGCACGACACGATCGGCATCGACCTGGTCGGCATGGTCGTGGACGACCTGGTGGTCTGCGGCGCCGAGCCGCTGTTCATGACCGACTACATCGCCTGCGGCAAGGTGGTCCCCGAGCGCATCGCCGACATCGTCGGCGGGGTGGCCGAGGGCTGCCGGCTGGCGGGGTGCGCGCTGGTGGGCGGCGAGACCGCCGAGCACCCCGGCGCGATGGGCCCGGACGAGTACGACCTGGCCGGGGCGGGCACCGGCGTCGTGGACGCCGACAGGCTCCTCGGCCCCGACCGCGTGCGGGCCGGCGACGTGGTGCTGGGCCTGGCCTCCTCGGGTGTCCACTCCAACGGCTACTCGTTGGTGCGGCACGTCCTGCGCACCTCCGGCCTTGATCTCGCCTCCTCGCCGCCGGAACTCGGCCGCACGCTGGGCGAGGAGCTGCTGGAGCCCACCCGCATCTACTCGCTGAACTGCCTCGCGCTCACCCGGGCCGTTGAGGTCCACGCCTTCGCCCACATCACCGGGGGCGGGCTGGCGGCGAACCTGGCCCGCTCGCTGCCCGCCGGGGTCGACGCCGTGCTCGACCGCTCGTCGTGGACGCCACAGCCGATCTTCGAGGTGATCGCCGGGTACGGCGGGGTGCCCCGCGAGGAGATGGACCGCACCTTCAACCTGGGCGTCGGCATGTGCGCGATCATGCCCGCCGACGCGGCCGACCTCGCACTGACCACACTGCGCGACGCCGGCCAGGACGCCTGGGTGCTCGGCGAGATCGTCCAGGGCACCGGCTCTGCCCGCTTCACCGCCTGAGGCGCGGGGCTCCGCGGCCGCCGGGCCACCGCCGGCGGCCGCCGGGCGGCATCGCGTGACGTGAGGTCGCCAAGGCGATCATGGGCCTGGGGTCACATAGAAGCGAAAGGCTCGAACACGACGAAGAGCTCCTTGCCGCTTGCGGCGGCAAGGAGCTCATTTCGGTGCGCGAATGAGGCACTCGGCGAGCCACTGCTCGCCGGGTGCCCTGCCGGCGTCAACCCGAAAATCGCCTAACGGCGACGGGACCTGTCGTCCTCGTCATCGTCGTCGACGTCACCGGCGTAATCGGCGTACCGATCGGCCAGCTCATCATCGACGACGTCATCATCGTGTCGGTTGGAGTCGTGATTGACTCCGAGCTCCTCGCGAAGACGGTCAAGATCGGTGCCGCCGCTGTTGTACTTGAGCTGGCGTGCAACCTTCACCTGCTTGGCCTTGGCTCGGCCGCGCCCCATCGGCTCGACCCCCTCATGCGGGGTCGTGCCCGACCCCTCGTCGCTAACGCTCCACGCGCTGACGCCGCCTGACTTCCGGCCCCAGCTCTCGTTCGACTACAACCGTACCTGTTTTGCGCGCTGCTCGGTACGCCGTATGGGCGTCCGCGGTCAGCGGCCCAGCCAAATACCCCTAAGCCGACCGACTTCCGACATTCTGCGCTCGGCCAGCCTATCGGCCGCGGCCGCCGGGGGTACCCCTTCCTCCTCAGCGATCGAAAAGATCTTCAACGTCGTATCGAAGATCTGCGTCGCCTTTACCCGGGCGCGGTCCATGTTGAACCCCTCGATCTCGTCGGCCACCTGGATCACGCCGCCGGAGTTCACGACGTAGTCCGGAGCGTAAAGGACTCCCCGCTCCGCGAGCTGCTTCTCCACGCCGGGATGCGCGAGCTGGTTGTTGGCCCCGCCGCACACGATCTTGGCGCGCAGCCCGGCGACGGTGTCGTCGTCCAGGGCCCCGCCGAGCGCGCACGGGGAGTACACGTCGATGTCGGCGAGCCTCATCGCGGCGGCGTCGGCCACCACCTCGACCTGGGGGTGACGGGCGAGGACCCGCTCGACGGCGTGCTCGCTGACGTCGCAGACCACGACCTCGGCGCCGTCCTCCAGCAGGTGCTCCACCAGCCGGTGGCCCACCTTGCCGACCCCCTCGACGCCCACACGCCTGCCGCGCAGGGTGGAGGCTCCGTAGACGTACTGGGCGGCGGCGCGCATGCCCTGGAAGACGCCGTACGCCGTCAGGATCGAGGAGTCGCCCGCGCCGCCGTGGGCGACGGTGCGCCCGGTGACGAAGCCGGACTCCCTGGCGACGATGTCCATGTCCTCGCTGTAAGTGCCCACGTCGCAGGCGGTGTAGTAGCGCCCGCCGAGCGACTGGATGAAGCGCCCGTAGGCCCGCAGCAACTGCTCGCTCTTGTCCCGGGCCGGATCGCCGATGATCACGGCCTTGGCCCCGCCGAGGTCGAGCCCCGCCAGGGCGTTCTTGTACGCCATCGCCCGCGAGAGGTTGAGCACGTCGGCGAGGGCCGCCTGCTCGCTCTCGTAGGGGTAGAACCGCGTGCCCCCGAGCCCGGGGCCCAGCGCGGTGCTGTAGATGGCGATGATGGCGTGCAGGCCGCTGCGGTCGTCGGAGCAGAAGACGACCTGCTCGTGTCGCGGCGCCTGTCCGCTGGCTGGGCTCGGGTCCTTGTGGGACAGCCCGAAGACGTCGGTCACTTTGGTGACTCCCGGTCATTTCCGTCCGCCGCCTCATCGCGGCGGATCTGAGGAAACCACCCTATCCAGCCCGCCTCGAGGCTCACCATGATCGTCCACATCGCGACACGTCAGAGCCGCGGAGCGCACGCCACTCCCGCCGTGGCGGGGTTCTCACTCGCGTCCGCTCGCCGCTACGTGGCACCATTCGAGATGTGCTGCCCTACGCCGCCTATCTCCGCGTCTACGAGCCGTTGTCCGCGTTCGCCGAACGCGAGCGCGCCTTCTGGGCGGCCTACGCCGACTCCAAGGATCGGCCGCGCCGCGCGTTCGCCCTGGAGGCCGAGCACGCGGAGGCCGTCCGGCGGCTGCTGGGCGTCTCGGCGCTGCCGGCGCCCGGCGGCGAGAGCCTGAACGCCTACCTGCGCCGCATCGAGGAGACGCTGTACGTCTGCCCGTGGCAGAGCAGGCTGCGCTCCTGGCTGGCCTTCGCCCGCTTCCGCGGCGCCACCCCGGTCAAGCTGGCCGACCGCTTCGTCCCCCGCGCCATCGCCGAGCAGACGGCCGACGACTTCGACCGCTACAAGCAGCAGGGCGGCTCCTCCTCACTGAGGACGCACATCCGCACCAGCACCTGGCACATCCCCGCCCCGTGGTTCGTGCCGTTCGACTCGGCCGAGCGCTGGCTCGTCCTCGGCCGCCAGGAGGAGCCGGCCACCGAGCCGGCGGCGCCGACCACGACCGCCCCGGCGCGCAACCTGCTCTACGTCACCTCCATGGCCCAGGCCCGGCGCAGGGTCGCGCGGGCGCTGGTGGTCATCCGGCGGCACGTGGGCGAGGTGAGCACGCTCACCGAGGTGGAGGAGGTCGGGCGCTGGCTGGAGGAGTTCCACCCGCACTCGCTGGTGGAGCTCGACTACGGCGGCCTGGTACACCTCATGGACGACGCCACGCTGCAGTCCGACCAGTCCGCCGCCGAGCTGGCGGCCGCGCTCACCGGATTGGACACGGGTCAAGAAGAACTGGCCTTCGCCATGTATCAGCGCGTGATCGTGCGCTGGAAGTCAATACAAGCCCTCGAATCGGCGAACTGAACCGCAAATCATGCACGTGACCTGCAAAAGTAGGTAACGGGAGTCACCAGCTCGCTTCTGCGAACTGAGTAGTTTGCCGTTTTCACTGCGATACCACGAAACGTGTCGCTAGAATCACCGAGCGTGACATCAACCCGTGGACAAGGCGTTGTGCTTACAGGGCTCGCCAATCGCTCTACGTGGCTGTATGGTCACATCGGGTGATACCACATATGGTCCAGAAAAATCCGTACTAATGGATCATTGAGGGACATCCGTGACAAGCGCCAACACAAGTCGCAGGATCGCTGTCGCCGGTCCACGGAGGAGAGGCCGCACAAATGTCAGCTCGTACACCCGAGGCCGAGCCACTGCTCACCCCGGCGGAGGTCGCCACCATGTTCCGCGTCGACCCCAAGACCGTTACTCGGTGGGCGAAGGCGGGCAAGTTGACGTCCATCCGCACCCTTGGCGGTCACCGGCGCTACCGGGAGACCGAGGTCCGTGCGCTGCTCGCGGGCATCCCGCAGCAGCGGTCGGAGTGAGGCGGAAGCCGCCAAGGTCCTAGGGGGGAGAACCGGCGCGCTCGCGTCATACATGTGAGTGAGCGCGTCCACAGAACCCATGATCGCGTCAGGCGGCCCGGGCCACCGGGGGAGGAGATGCCCCCGACTGCGCGTCCGGGCGACCACGATCGCGGCCATGGATCCGGTGTGAGCGGCGCCGCCCGCCCGGCGCCACCTCACCCGGTCATGCGGGTGCGTCCCGGTGGGAAACGGATTTAGGGCCTCCACCGCACGGAAGCCCTATCACCGTTCCCCGCACGCGCTCCGCCCTCGAACGGCCCCGCACCCCGCGCCCGGACAATGCCGCCAGGGCTTCCCGCCCAGGCCTGCGCGGACGCCGGGCCCGCCGGCCAACCGCCGGCCCATTTCTCTACTCTTCCGCCTCCCGGCCCCCGTCCTCACCCGGGAAGTCCGCGAGCGACACGCCGGTCCGGCCGTCGTGACGGGCGGCGACCTCCAGCAGCGCCACCATCTGCTCGACGAGCAGGCGCTCCAGTTCGGGCCGTTCGATGTCGCGGTTCTCCAGCCAGTCGAGCCCCGCCGTCTCGACCGAGGCGATCCACGCCCGCAGCGTCGCGCGCAACGCCGGGCTCGGCTCGCTCACCCGTAACTGGTTGGTGATCATCTTGAACAGGCGCTGGCGGACCCCCTCGACGATCTCGCCCACCTCGCCCGCCCGGTTGGCCGGCCCGCCGCGCAGCAACGCCGCGAACCCGGCCGCGTGGTCCTCCACGAAATCGAAGTAGCGGGTGAGCCCCGCGGCCAGCTCCTCGAAGGCGGTGCCGCCGTGCACGGGCCGCAGCCGCTCCTCCAGCTCCAGCGCCGCACTGCGCAACGCGGCGACGTACAGCTCCTGCTTGCCTCCGAAGTAGTGGTAGACCAGCGCCCGGGAGGCTCCGGCGGCGCTGGCCACGTCGTCGATCGAGACATCTTCGGCATCACGCTTGCTGAACAGCTCCAGCGCGGCGGCCATGAGCTCCTCGCGGCGGCGGTCCACGCTCAGTCGTCGCCGGACCGGGCGTCCGTCACCAGGATCGGCGCTGTCTCGCTCACCTGGGGCCCTTGATGTCGCACCCACAATGCGCACACTATCGAAGGCGGTGCCGGATAACGCGGCCCAAATGACCATCTGCCGAGCCGCGCAACACACCCGTACCCTCAACGCGACTCGATCGTTTGGTCTGACAGGTGCACATCCACTCAGCGTGGGGAGAACCATGTCAGGACCGTCCATGCAGGCGACCGATCGGTACCGTCCCGATCTCGGCACGGCCGAAGGAGGGCTGGGCGACGCCCAAGGGCCCCGTCCCCGGCCGACGATCCGGAACGTTGCAGAACGCGCGGGCGTCTCGAAGTCGCTGGTCTCCCTGGTGCTGCGGGGCTCGCCTCATGTCAGCGAGCACCGGCGCGAGGCGGTGCTGCAAGCGGCGCGGGAGCTCGGCTACCGGCCCAACGCGGTCGCGCGCAGCCTCGTCGAAGGACGCACCCACCTGGTCGGCGCGCTCGTCGCCGATCTGCACAACCCGTTCTACGCGGAGTTCCTCGACGGGTTGCAGGAGAGCCTGCACGGCGACGGGCTCCGGCTGCTGATCGGCAGCGGCCGCTGGGACCCGGCCTTCGAGGAGGAGGCCGTCGAGGCGTTCCTCGAGCTGCGCGTGGACGGCCTGGTGCTGCTCGGCGTCGCGCCGTCCAGCGAGACCCTGGCCGAGGCGGCCGCCTACACCCCGACGGTCGTCGTCGGCGAGCGCGACGTGGACCTCGACGGCGTGGACATCGTCGTGGACGACGACCAGCTCGGCGCGCGGCTCGCCGTCGACCACCTGGTCGAGCTGGGCCACCGGCGCATCGCGCACATCGAGGGCACCCCTTCCTCCTCGGCCCGCTTCCGCTGCGAGGGCTACCTGGTCGCGATGCGCAGGCACGGGCTCGCGCCGCACATCATGGTGGAGCACGGCGACTTCACCGAGGAGGGCGGCCGTCGCGCGGCTCGCGCTCTTCTGGAACGTACCCCCCGGCCCACGGCGATCTTCGCGGCCAACGACATCGTCGCCCTCGGGGTGCTGGTCGCGGCGAGCGAACTCGGCCTGCGCGTCCCGGAGGACCTGTCGGTGGTCGGGTACGACAACACCCACCTGGCCGCGGTGCACCACATCTCGCTCACCTCGCTCGACCAGCCGAGACGGGCGATGGGCAGGTCGGCCGCCGCGCTGCTGAGCGACCGCATCACCGACCCGGGCAAGACCGCGCGGCTGCGCCAGGTGACGCCGCGCCTGGTGGTGCGGCACAGCACCGGCCCGGCTCCAAGTGATCCCCAAGGCTAGGTCAACATCCGAGGGATCGGCACCGTCCCCGTGTTGACTCGTAGCATGGCGCCGGCCCCGGCGCGCCGGACCGGTCCATCGGCCCGCGGCTGTCACGGGGGCAGCGGGCGGCCGGCGTCCGAGCGGGGGTAGACATGCGTGATCCTGAACTGGTCTCCTGCGCCCAGCGGGCGGCGGCCGAACTCGAACGTGCGTGGGCCCACTGGCGGGCCGCCCGCGGCAAGGACCAGGAGGGCGCCACCGAGTCGGTCGCCAGTTACGTCGCCCATTCCATCGACCACCCGTGGGGCCGGCCTCGCGTCGTCCTCGGCCTGGACGCCGAGGACGCGAGAGAGCTGGCCGCGCTGCTGCAGAGGCAGAATCTGGGCGAGCCTGCCTGGTGATCCTCCGGCGATCCCCGGGCGATCGCGCCGGTTGCCGCATACAGGCCGGTCCATCGCGGCGTTGCGCGTAAGTTGGAGGCGGACGGTCGTCGGCGAAGGGGATCAACGTGACCGGTCGAGCAATGGCCATATCGCTCCTGGCCCTGTGCGGGCTGGGCGTCACGGCGTGCGGCGCCACCGGCGCCGCGGCCACCGGGGCCGACGCGCGAAGCTCCGGCGCGCAGAGCTCCGGGGCGCCCGCGACCGCGCGGTTGAAGAGCGTGTCGGCCGAGCCGGGCGCGTCCTCGGCGCGGGCCGCGACCGACACCGCGACGCCCGCCCGTCCCCTCGCGGGCAAGGTCATCGTCATCGACCCCGGGCACAACGGCGGCAACTACCGCCACCCCGAGGTCATCAACAAGAAGGTCAACGTCCTCACCCAGTGGAAGCCCTGCGACACCACGGGCACCGCCACCAACGACGGCTACTCCGAGGCCGCCTTCACCTGGGACGTCGCGAGCCGCATGGTCAAACTACTGAAGGCCAAGGGCGCCACCGTCCGGCTGACCCGCGACGGCAACTCCGGCGTCGGGCCGTGCATCACCCAGCGCGCGGCCATCGGCAACAAGGCCCACGCGAGCGCCGCCATCTCGGTGCACGCCGACGGCGCCCCCGCGTCCGGCCACGGCTTCCACGTCATCATGCCGAAGAAGATCAACGGGCCGGTCGACCCGGTCGTGGCCCGGTCCAGGAAGCTCGGTCTCGCGCTCCGGGCGGCCTACCACGAGGGCACCGGCATGCCGTACTCCACCTACATCGGCAAGAGCGCGCTCGACTTCCGCAGCGACCTCGGCGGGCTCAACCTGTCCACCGTGCCGAAGGTCTTCATCGAGACCGGCAACATGCGCAACGCGGGCGACGCCGCCAAGTTCAGGGACCCGCGCTTCCGTCAGCGCGTCGCCGCCTCCCTGGTCGACGGCCTCGAGCGCTACCTCGGCTGAGGTCCTTCCGGCGCCGCGGCGACCGGCGCCCGCCCAGCTCGGCGCGATCATGAGCGGAATGGCATGATCTGAGAGTGGTCGATCTGATTCCTGGCCCTCGTCTGGTGCGCCCCGCTCCCGGCTCGTTCGCGTTCACGCCCGGCGACCTGGTGACAGGCCCCGCGGAGCTCACCGGCGCCGTACGGCGGGCGCTGGCCGTGCTCGACCTCGCCGGGGCGGCCGGAGGCGCTGAGACGGCGTCTGGGGCCGCTATCACCGTAGAGCGGGACGAACACCTCACCGCCGAGGCGTACGCCGTCACAGTGACGCCTGAGGCCGTCCGCATCATCGCCGGGGACGCCACGGGCGCGCTGTACGCCGGGCAGACGCTGCGCCAACTGCTCCCCGCGGCGGCGTTCCGGTCGGCGGCCGTGCCGGGCACGGCGTGGACGGCGCCCTGCGTGCACATCGAGGACGCGCCGCGGTTCTCCTGGCGGGGCGCGCATCTGGACGTGTCCCGGCACTTCCTGCCCAAGCGCGAAGTGCTCCGCATGATCGACCTGCTGGCCGTCCACAAACTGAACCGCCTGCACCTGCACCTGGCGGACGACCAGGGCTGGCGCGTCGAGAGCCGGGCCTACCCGCTGCTGCACGAGATCGGCTCGCACCGCGCGCGCACGACCACGGCGCACTTCCACGGCGAGCAGCGGTTCGACGGCACCCCGCACGGCGGGTACCACACCCTGGCCGACCTGGCCGAGATCGGCGCCTACGCGCGGGCCAGGGGCGTCACCGTCGTCCCCGAGATCGACGTGCCCGGCCACGCCTCGGCCATTCTCGCGGCCTACCCGCACCTCGGCGCCGACCCCGCCGCCTCCCACGAGGTGCTCGACCGCTGGGGCATCTCCCCGGCGATCCTGTCGCCGCTGCCCGGCACCGTGGAGTTCCTGGCGGCGGTCTTCGCCGAGATCGTCCAAGCCCTCGGCGAGGTGCCGTACTTCCACATCGGCGGCGACGAGTGCGTTCTGGACGACTGGGCGTCCTCCGCCGAGATCACGGCGTACCGCGAGTCCCTGGGGCTGGACACCCCCGCCGAGCTGCACGCCCGTTTCCTGCGCGAGCTGGCCGACGTGCTGGCCGGCCTCGGCTGCCGCGCGGTGGTGTGGGACGAGGCGTTCGTCAGCGGCGAGCTGCGGGCGGACACGATCGTCATGCCCTGGCGCGGCATGGGCGTCGGGCGGCGCGCCGCGGCGGCCGGTCACGACATCGTGGCGACCCCGGTGTTCCCGCTGTACTTCGACTACGCCGAGGCGGCCTCGCCGGAGGAGCCCGTGGCCATCGGCGACACGGTCACCGTGGCCGACGTCGCGGCGTTCGAGCCGGTGCCGCCGTCGTGGACGCCGCAGGAGGCCGGCCGGGTGCTGGGCGCGCAGTTCCAGCTGTGGACCGAGCGCATCCCCGACGGCCGCACGCTGGACTACCGGGCCTGGCCGCGCGGCTGCGCGCTGGCCCAGATCACCTGGTCGGGCCAGGCCGCCGGCTTCGCGGCGGCGCTGCCCGCGCATCTTTCCCGGCTGGACGCCTACGGCGTGGAGTACCGGCCCGTGGATGGTCCGAGGCCGTGGCAGCGCGGCGGCACGGGCGACCGGCGGCACCGTCCCGGGGCGGTGCCGGTGGCGGAGGTCATGCGGCGCCTTGCGGAGATGACCCACGAGGCCGACTCCACCCGCCCCAGCCTGGGCTGACCGCCGCCCCTCACCGTCAGGGTGTCAGGCGGCCCGCTCGCGGCCGACGCGGCCGACCAGCTCACCGACGGTGGAATAGCCGTGGCGGCGCATCCGGCGGGCGAGCCCCCGGTTGATCCGCCAGGCCCACAACGGCCCCTCGTAGATCATCGCGGTGTAGCCCTGGACGAGGGTGGCGCCGGCCAGCAGCCGCTCCCACACGTCGTCGACGCTCTCCACGCCGCCCACCGACACCAGCGCCAGCCGGTCGCCGACGCGGGCGTACAGCCTGCGCAGCACCTCCAGCGAGCGCGCCTTGAGCGGACGCCCGGACAGGCCGCCCGCCTGCGCCGCGCCGGCCGCCTCGGCGTCGGACAGCCCTTCGCGGCCGATGGTGGTGTTGGTGGCGATGATGCCCGCGAGCCCCAGCTCGACGGCGAGGTCGGCGACGGCGTCGATGTCGTCGTCGGCCAGGTCGGGCGCGATCTTGACCAGGAGCGGCGTGCGCCCCGCGGCCCGCCGCACCTGCGTCAGCAGCGGGCGCAGCACCTCGACGGCCTGCAGGTCGCGAAGGCCGGGGGTGTTGGGCGAGCTGACGTTCACCACCAGGTAGTCGGCGAGGGGGGCGAGCCTGCGGGCGCTCGCGACGTAGTCGCGCACGGCGAGCTCGGGGGGGATGACCTTGGTCTTGCCGATGTTGACCCCCACCACGACCGGCAGGCTCCGCGGGCGGCCCAGCCGGCGCGCGGCGTGCTCGGCGCCGCGGTTGTTGAACCCCATGCGGTTGACGACGGCCCGGTCGGAGACCAGCCGGAACAGCCGCGGGCGCGGGTTGCCCGGCTGGGCGTGGGCGGTGATCGTGCCGACCTCGACGTGGCCGAAGCCGAAGGCGGCCAGCCCCTCGACGCACGCGGCGTCCTTGTCGAACCCGGCCGCGAGCCCGAAGGGGCTGGGGAAGTGCACGCCGAACGCCTGAACGCGCAGCGCCTCGTCGCGCGGCGCCAGCCTTCGGTGGAGCCGGCGCTTCACGACGGGGGCGAGCGAGAGGACCCGGAGCGCGCGGATGGTCAGGTGGTGCGCCTTCTCGGCGTCGAGCCTGCGGAGCACCAGCGCGAAGAGCAGTCGATACATCACCGCCCAGGGTATCCGGGTTCGGCCCGGCCGGCGTCCGGCCGGGGCCGGCCGGACGCTCAGCCTCCCGGAGGCGTCTGCTCGCCCAGGATCTCGGCGGCCAGGTCGGCGACGCGGCGGCGGCTGTCACGGGCACGCTTGCGCAGGCCGGTGAACGCCTGGGCCGCCGTCAGGTCGTGCTTGCCCATGAGGTAGCCGATCGCCCGTTCGATGACGATGCGGTAGTCCAGCGCGTATTGGAGCTGATCGGCCAGCGCGCTCTTCTCCTCGGCCTTGACCGCGGCGGCCAGCACCTCTTCTATGACGTGGGCGTAGGCGAGCAAGGCCTGGGTGTCGGACTCCTCCCAGTCGTGCGGTTCGGCCTGGTACACGTTGAGCGTGCCCACCGGGCCGTCCCCGAGCCGCACGGGCACGCCCGCGACCGCGCGCACGCTGGGATGCAACAACTCGGCGAGGTCGGGCCATCGCTCGTCCTTCTGGACGTCATAGGTGGTCACCGCGGCGTTGGTGAAGAACGCCGACACACACGGCCCGTGGCCCACGGCGGCCTGGGCATGCTCCAGGCTTTTGCCGGCCTCGTCCGTGGTCACCAGGTAACGCAACGCCTTGCCCTCGTCGGCGAACATCAGACCCGCGCCGGCGTAGCCGAACAGCCGGTCCACCACGCGCACGATGCGTTCCAAGTGGTGCACGACCCCGGTCGCCTCCGAGGCCTTCTGCACCCCTCTGAGGCTTGCGACCAGAGCCTCCGGATCTATACGTGTCATTTCCCATCCTCTTGTTACCTTCGCCCCTGCGCCGGCGCGGTCATGGAGAGGCATGCGTTTTCGCATTGCTTCTGCCCGAAATCGGGCACAACAGTCCAGCTTTCGCGGACGCCGAAGAGCGACAACCCGAAATTCCCGGACGGCGTGGCGGTCCGGAGCGGGAATCAGGTACGCCGAACACACCGTCTGACGGACGGGAATGATCGACGAGCGCGGCCGACGGCATGCGGAGCCTCAGCGCGCTTGACATGGTCAACGCCGGTGCCAATGGCGGTGCCACCTCCATATGAGGAAGCTCCGCGGACACAGGGCGGAATGATCTGCGGCAAAGCGTAGTGCGGCGCGATGACTAGAGCCAAGTGGTTCGCACACCTGGTGGAAAGAATCATCGTGGCCGATGCGCCCGTCGCGGCTCGTGCGGCTCGCGCCGCCCGCGTACCGCGACGCGGGGCTCCTGTTCAGCCTACGCAAGACAGGGCACCACCTCGTCCACGTCGGGGGGGAGGTGGTGCCCTGTATTGGGGCGGCCGGGCTCGCCGGCCGGCCCATGAACCGTCAGGGGCCGCGGATCTCACCGGGGCGGCCGGTGGACCGTCACCGGACGGACGCCTCGTGGACGTGGCCCTCGCGGCCGGCCTCGGGCGCCGTCCGCCCCGGCGTGCCGGGCCACCAGAACCGCTCGCCCAGCAGGGTCACCAGGGCCGGGACGAGCACGCTGCGCACCAGCAGCGTGTCCAGCAGGACACCGAAGCCGACGATGACCCCGATCTGGGTGAGGGTGATCAACGGGAGCACGCCCAGCACGGCGAACACCGAGGCGAGCAGGATCCCGGCGCTGGTGATCACGCCGCCGGTGACCGCGAGCGCCGCGACGATGCCGCCCCTGGTGCCGAGCTCCGGCGTCTCCTCCCTGGCCCGCGTGGTCAGGAAGATGTTGTAGTCGACGCCGAGCGCCACGAGGAACAGGAAGCTCAGCAGCGGCACGCTGAGGTCGAGGGCGGGGAAGCCGAAGAAGTGGGTGAAGGCGAACCATCCCGCGCCGAAGGCCGCGGCGAAGCTGGCGACGACCGTCAGCACCAAGGTCACCGCCGCCACCACCGACCGCAGCAGGGCCAGCAGCACCAGCAGCACCACGGCCAGCACCAGCGGGATGACCAGCCGCTGGTCACGGGCGGCGGCGTCGCGGTCGTCGAGATCGGAGGCCTCGGGGCCGCCGACCACCGCCTGCGCTCCGGGCACGGCGTGGACGGCCGCGCGCATGGCCCTGATCGCCGCGAAGCTCCGCTCGGTGCCCGGCTCGGCCGCGAGCACCGCCTCAGCCCGCGTGTACTGAGGCGTTCTCTCCACGATCGTGACCCGGGGGCTCCCCGGGATGCCGGCGGCCGCGGCCCGCACCTGCTCGGCGGCGGCCGTCCGGGAGATGATCACCACGGGCTGCGCGCTGCCCGCGGGGAAGCCGCGGGCCAGGGTCTCCTGGCCGGCGATGGCCTCCACCCGGTCGCGGAAGCGCTCGGTCTGCGCCAGGCCGCTGCGCACGCCGAACGTCCCGGCGGCGAGCACGGCGAGCAGGCCCAGGCTGACGGCGGCCATCAGGGCCGGGCGCCGTGCGACCGCGCCGCCGACGCGCGCCCACGGCCCGGTACGCGCCGGGTCGTCCTGCCCGGCCTTCGGCGCGAACGGCCAGAACAGCCCGCGGCCGAAGCACACCATGGCGGCGGGCAGCACCAGCAGGGCGTAGGCCACGGCGGTGACGATGCCGATCGCCCCCGCCGCGCCGATGCCCCTGTTGAACGGCGAGAGCGCGAAGGCGAGCGTGCCGAGGGCGAGGGTCACGGTGGCGGAGCTGGCCAGGATGGCGGGCGCGGCCGAGCGGACGGCGCCGGTCATGGCCGCGTGCCGGTCACCGTGCAGGCGGAGCTGCTCGCGGTAGCGGGCGATGAGCAGCAGGGCGTAGTTGGTGCCCGCGCCGAACACCAGCACCGAGGTGATGCCGAGGGTGGAGTCGTCCACGGTCAGCCCGGTGGTGCGGGTCAGGACGGCGACGACCTTGGCCGCGACCTGGTCGGCCACGCCGATCACGCTCAGCGGCACCAGCCACAGCCAGGGGCTGCGGTAGGTCAGCAGGAGCAGCAGCGCGACCACCGCCGCCGTGACGGCGAGCAGGGTGATGTCGGCGCCCTGGAAGACCGCGGCCAGGTCGACCTGGAAGCCCGCCCCTCCGGTCACCTCGACGCGCGCCCCCGGGGGCAGCCCGTCCCGGCCCACGGCCCGGATCTTGCCGACCACCTCGGCCAGCCGGGCGTTCGACAGGTCCCCGGCCAGCGGCACGGTGAGCAGAGCGACGTCGCCCTTGCCGGAGTAGACGGGCGGCGGCGTCCGCCCGCCGACGGCCAACGCCGCCAGCTCGCGGGCGTCGGAGCCGACGGCGGCCCGGTCCTGGCCGGTCAGCGCGCCATCGCGGCTGTAGACGACGAGGGCGGGCAGCACCTGGCCGCTGGGCAGCTCCTGCCGCAGGCGGACCACGGTCGCCGACTCGGCCCCCTTGGGCAGGGCGGCGGCCGGGTCGGTGTCGACCTCGGCCGCGCCGCCGAACGCGAGCGCCAGCCCCGACAGCAGCAGGGTCACCGCCAGCGTCGCCCACTTGCCACGGGCACCCCACAGCGCCGTCCAGCCCATATGCTCTGGTCGTCTCATCGCGGTCGTCCCATCGCAGTCGTTTATGTGGTGGAATATTTCTACGATGGAAAGATTAGGTCGCGAGGAGCTCCCCGGCAACCGCCCGCGCACGCGACGACAAGGAGGCCATCGTGAGGGCAGACCAGCCCGGCGGCGACGCCGCGAGCCCTCTTGAGCTGATCACCATGATGCGGCGGCTCAACGTGGAGCTGGACCGGTTCGTCGAACGGTTCGCCGTGGACCACGGCCTGCACCGCACCGACCTGAACGCCGTCGTGGTCATCATGGACGCGGCCCGCGACGGACGGCCCCTCACCCCCGGCGCCCTCGGCGCCGCGCTCAACCTCAGCGCCCCCGCGACCACCGCGCTGCTGAACCGGCTGGAGCAGGCCGGCCACGTCCAGCGCACACGCAGCGAGACCGACCGCCGCAAGGTCGAGCTGACCCTGCAGGCCCAGGCCGTCGCCCTGGCCAAGGACTTCTTCACTCCACTCGCCCGGCACCTGTCGGCCTCGCTGGAGGAGTTCAGCGACGCGGAGCGCCAGGTGATCCACCGCTTCCTCACCTGCAGCATCCGGGCCTCCGTCGCCGCCCGCGGCGCGTCCGCCGTCGACTGAGGTCCCTCCACGCGGCCGCGTCGCACAGGTTCTCGCGCAGGGACGGTAATCGGGGGCCGTCTGGAGGGACTACTGGTCGTGGACGATCCCGAAGAACGATTCACCGACCTCTACGACCGGCACTACCGGAGCGTCCTGGGCTACGCCCTGCTGCGCGCCGAGCACGCCGTCGCGGAGGACGTCTCCAGCGAGACTTTCCTGATCGCGTGGAGACGGTTGGAGGAGCTGCCCGAGCCGCCGCTGCCCTGGCTGCTCGGCGTCGCACGCAACCTGCTCGCCAAGCAGCGCGACTCCGGCCACCGGCGCCGGGCGCTGGTCGAGCGCGTCGCGGCCCTCACGACCGCGCAGGAGCACCAGAGCTGGGACGTCGCCGAGCACGTCGTGGACAGGGAGGCCGCGCTCGCCGTGCTGGCCTCGCTGCCCGAGCAGGACGTGGAGGCGCTGGCGCTCGCCACCTGGCACGGGCTGCCGCCCGACCAGGCCGCGGCCGTCATGGGCTGCTCGACCCGCACCTACAACGTCCGGCTCCACCGCGCGCGCAAGCGCCTGCGCAAGGCACTGCGCGCCGAGCCGCCCGCGCGTCCGCACCCGCGCGCCGCCCATGGTCGGTTCCTGGAAGAGGCCTGATGCCGCACCCCTCAGCACGCCCGCACAAGGAGCACGACGTGACCGACCGCATGTTCGCCCGGCTCAAGCCCGCCGTGATCGACGAACTGACCGAGGAGACCTACCACCGCCGCCGCGCCGCCGACCTGGCCCGCGCGCTCGGCGCCCCCCGCACGGCCGGCGCCCCGCCCGCCCGGCGGCCGTTCCGCCGCGTCCCGGCGCCCGGCCGCCCGCTCCTGCTGGTCGCCGGCGCCACCGCCGCCGGGCTCGCCGCCGCGACGATCGTCGTCCCGCGCTTGGCCGCGCCGCCCGCCCGCCCGGGCCCGCCGTCCGCGTCCGCGACGGCCGGCGCCACCGCCTCGCCCCTCCTGGGCGCCCGCTCGGTCCTGCTGGCCGCCGCCGCGACCGCGGAGCGCGCGCCGGCCGCGTCGGGCCGCTACTGGTACACCCGCGAGCGCGTCGCCCAGAAGGTCCGGGAGATCCCCGGCCGGTACGAGACCGCGATGAAGGCGCTGGCGGCCGAGCTGCAGGCCAAGCGGCGCGAACTGGCCGGGGACCCCGGACGGCTGAAGGCCTACACCGAGGACTTCGAACGCAGGGTCACCGAACTGAAGCGGACCGCCGCGTCGTCCGCGGCCGTGCCGTTCGCCGCCCTCACCGAGGAGACGCAGGAGTCCTGGCGGGCCCGCGAGAAAGGCGACCACAACCGCACCATGCGTGACAAGCAGGGCAGGGTCGTCTTCGCCTCCCCGGCCGACGAGGAGAAGTGGAAGCGGATGGGATCGCCCAGGCTCACGCAGGACAGGCCGCGGAGCCAGGACGACGACCTGGATCTGGTGCTGTCCATCGGCAACCCGCAGCTGACCATCCGCAACGTGTCACGGCTGCCGGCCGACGCCGACGCGCTCGCCGGCCGGCTGCGCGAGCTGTACCGGCGGAACGCCGCCGACCGGCCCGAGGACACCACGTACTCCCTCTACCTGTGGCAGACCGGCCTGGACCTGCTGACGGCGCCGATCACCCCGGGGACGCGGTCGGCCCTGTTCCGCGTGCTCGCCGGGGAGCAGGGCCTGGTGTCCGAGGGCCAGGTCACCGACGCCCTGGGGCGCGCCGGTGTCGCGCTCTCGGCGAGCGGGCCGGGGGACGACGGCGAGAAGGACGCGATCGGCTACCGGCTGGTCCTCGACGCCACGACGTCGCGGGTTCTGCAGTACGAGGTCACCGAGAAGGGGAGCGGCACGCCGCTCCTGCGCGTCGCCTACGAGGACATGGCCTGGGTGGACCGCCTCGGCGAGCGTCCGCGCCGCTGAGAACACCGGCACGTCCAGGGGTGCTATCCGATTGCAGCGCGGGATCAAGGGAGGTGCAAGCGAACCCGAGCACACTGCGGTCATCACGAACAGAAAGGACCGCCTCCGATGAGGATCACCCGCACCCTGACCGGCCTGGCCATCGCCTCCGCTTTCGTCGCGCTCGCTCCCCTCGCCGCCGACGCCGAGGCCGGCTCGTCGGACGCGGTCGCCGCCCACACCAGGACCTGGGGCTCCTACTACGCTCCGTCGCACGCCGCCAAGGCCCTCGGCTCCCTCACCGCCACGGGTGAGGACCACGCGGACATCCCGGTCGCCGCGACCGTGAAGATCTCCGGCAAGGTCTCCGACCTCACCCGCAAGGCGGCGTGCGGCTGGGCGGTCTTCCGTATCACCTACCGCAACAGCACGGGGAACCTGCCCTTCAAGGAGCAGAGCGTCCGCGACTGCTCCTACGGCTCCCCCAAGCCCTTCTCCCTGCGCTACCGGAACGTCTACCAGGTCGAGCTGAAGGTCTGCTCGGAGCCCAAGGCCGCCAAGCCCTCGCTCAACTGCCTGTACGCGGGGACGTGGAAGACGCTGTACCTGTCGAAGTGAGCGCGGCGAGCGACTCCATCTGGCGGAGCTGCTCGTCCACCGAGGAGGCGGCGACGCGGCACACCACGTGCCGCGCGCCCGCCTCCGCGTAACGCGCCAGCGTCGCGGCCACCCGCTCGACCGGTCCGGCGACCATGAGCTGGATGGTCCGCACCAGCTCGTACGGCCGGCCGTAGGTCGCCTGGCAGTAGGCGGAGAGCTCCCGCTCACCCCGCTCGGGATCGTCGGTGACCAGCACGGTGACGAACAGCGCCGGGGTGAGGGCGCCGGGGTCGCGGCCCGCCGCCTCGGCGGCCCGCCGGACCGCCGCCAGGCCCGTCCGGTAGCCGCCGACGTCGGGCGGGTAGGGCAGCCAGCCGTCGTAGAGCCCGCCGGTGCGCTCCAGCGCCGACGGGCTCGCGCCGGCCAGCCAGATCGGCGGCCCGCCCGGCCGGTACGGCGGCGTGGACTCCGGCAGCTCCGCCAGGCGCAGCACCCGGCCGTGGAAGCTCCGCCCGCCCGACCACAGGGCCCGCCAGAGGGCCACCGTGTCGTCCAGGCGGGCGAAGCGGCGCTGCCAGGGCACCTCCGACACGGCGTACTCCGGCTCGGAGCGGCCGGGGAAGCCCGCGCCGACGGCCACGACCAGCCGGCCGGCCGACAGGTGGTCGACCGAGGCCAGCTCCTGCGCGGCGGTGACCGGACGGCGGAAGGCGGGCAGCAGCGCCGCCGTGCCGAGCGTCACCCGCTCCGTCATCGGGGCAAGGGCGGCCAGCATGGCCAGCGGCTCGATCCGCGCGCCGAGGAGGGTGTCGTTGACCCACACCGAGTCGAAGCCGAGCCGTTCGGCGTGGACGCCGACCTCCACCAGCCGCCGGGCGTCGGCCCACTGGCTCGCATTGGTGGGCAGCAGTACGCCGATGCGCGTGCCGGCGAGCCCGGTCATGCGCCCGGGAACTGGTAGTCGGCGGCGATGCGGCCCTCCTCGTCGAGCCGGAGGAACTCAAGGCCACCGCCCACCGCCTCGCCACCGCCGACCGTCACCATCTCCCAGGAGAAGGTGACGACGTCCCGCAGGCGGACGGCCGCGTCCCTCGCGCGGAAGGTGTACTCCCCCGGCGCGACGAACTCCTCGTAGGCCCGCGCCACCCGCCATTCGATCGCGTCGTGCCCGTGGGCCTCCAGGGCGCTGGAGGCGAAGCCCAGGCCGGCGGCGGCCTCGCGCATCTCCTGGGGCGGCTGGAGGAGGTGGGCGCCGCCTTCGGCCCACAGCTCTCGCACGGCCTTGCGGCGCGCCTCCGGATCCGGCTCGTTCCACATGGCGACGTATCGTCCGGCCAGGTCGCGCACATCGATGTCGATCACTTCTGCTCCTTGTCCAATGCTGTTCACGGCACCCGGGAAGCCCGGGAACTCGCGGCACCCGGGAAGCCCGCGGGCCGTTCGGCGGTACCCGGGAGGCCCAGGGCGTTCGCGGTACCCGGGAATCGTCGGAGAGCGGGCCGGGGCCCGGCAATTCCGTCCGGGGAATGACCGGGCGGCCGGCGGCGCCGCCCAGGACGCGCCGGGGGGCCGCCGGGAAATGTCGGTGGGGACTGCCACGATCGAGGGCATGAGTAAGAGCTTGAGCGGGAAGGTGGCCCTGGTCGCGGGGGCGACGCGCGGAGCGGGGCGGGCCATCGCGGTCGAACTCGGCGCCGCCGGCGCCACGGTGTACGCGACCGGCCGCAGCACGCGCGGCCGGCGGTCCGAGATCGACCGGTCCGAGACCATCGAAGAGACCGCCGAGCTGGTCGCGGCCGCCGGCGGCGAGGCGATCCCGGTTCAGGTCGACCACCTGGAGTCCGACCAGGTGAAGGCTTTGGTCGAGCGCATCGACCGCGAGCGGGGCCGGCTCGATGTGCTGGTCAACAACATCTGGGGCGGCGAAAAGCTGTTCAGCTGGGATCAGAGGCTGTGGGAGCACTCGCTGGACACCGGCCTGCACATCCTGCGGCTGGCGATCGACACCCACATCGTCACCAGCCACCACGCCCTGCCCCTGATGATCAGGAACCCCGGCGGCCTGGTCGTCGAGATCACCGACGGCACCGCCGAGTACAACGCCGAGAACTACCGCGTCTCCTTCTTCTACGACCTCGCCAAGACCTCGGTGATCCGCATGGCGTTCGCGCAGGCCAAAGAGCTGGCCCCCTACGGCTCGACCGCCGTGGCGCTCAGCCCGGGGTGGATGCGTTCCGAGATCATGCTGGACAACTTCGGCGTCACCGAGGCGAACTGGCGGGACGCGCTGTCGGTCGAGCCGCACTTCGCCATCTCCGAGACGCCCGCCTACACCGGCCGGGCGGTCGTGGCGCTGGCCGCCGACCCCGGCGTCGCGCGCTGGAACGGCGCCTCGCTGTCCAGCGGCGGGCTGGCCCAGGTCTACGGCTTCACCGACCTGGACGGCAGCCGTCCCGACGCCTGGCGCTACCTCGTGGAGGTCCAGGACCAGGGCCGAGCAGCCGACCCCACCGGCTACCGCTGACCCCTGGC
This sequence comes from Sphaerisporangium sp. NPDC004334, assembly GCF_053602655.1. Lineage (NCBI taxonomy): Bacteria > Bacillati > Actinomycetota > Actinomycetes > Streptosporangiales > Streptosporangiaceae > Sphaerisporangium > Sphaerisporangium sp. NPDC004334. The sequence continues at coordinate 2,561 of NZ_JBSGDZ010000043.1, read as the reverse complement.
GGCCGTCAGACCCCTCAGCGCTTTGCGCAGGTAGGGTGTCTTTCTGGTCGCCGCGTGGGCCGGGGGACACCGCACGCCGGTTCGATGGCGGGGTCGAGATCGGGGGAGAATCCGGCGGACATCGAACTTTCCGGTGGGGCGCCGCATCCGGTGGGCGGGGCGTCCGGGGCCACGGAAAGGAGAGCGGTGTGCTGCCCGAGGCGGAGTCAGATGTCGAACTCGTGCTCGCCGCACGGTCGGGGGACGCGGCGGCGCTCGGCCTGCTGGTCTCCCGGCACCAGGCCGGCATGAAGGCGGTCGCGCTGAGCGTGCTCGGCTACGGTCCGGACGCCGAGGACGTCGTCCAGGACGCCGCGCTGGTGGCGATGCGCCGCATCGGCGAGTTGCGCGACCCGGCGGCCGTCGGCCCGTGGCTGCGGGCGATCGTCCGCAACGGCTGTCGCATGCGCCTGCGGGAGACCCGCGCCGTGCCGGTGGACGACATGGAGACCCTGGGCCTGCCGTCGGCCGAGCCGACGCCGGAGGATCTTCTGCAGGACCGCGCGCTGCGCGACTGGATCTGGCACGCGCTGGACGAGCTGTCCGAACCGGTGCGCCTGGTGGCACTGTTGCGCCACTTCAGCGACGTGTCGTCCTACGAGCAGATCGCCGCGCTGTGCGGCGTGCCCGTCGGCACCGTCCGCAGCCGGCTCAGCCAGGCCAGGGCCAAACTGGCCGAGGCGCTGCGGCGCACGGCCGACCTGGCGCACGACGACTCCGCCGCTTTCACCAGGGCGCGCCGGCGGGAGGCCGAGGAGATGCTGGCGGCGGCGCAGCGGGGCGGCTTCGCCGGGGTCATCAGGGAGCACTGGCGGCCCGACGTCGAGTTCATCGGCCCCAACGGCGAACGCGCGAGGGACGATCGCGCGTTCGCGCTGCGCGGCATGGAGACCGACCTCGCGCACGGCGTTCGCCAGCGCATCGCCAACGTGGTGGCCGGCCGGGACCTGACGATCTGGGAGGCCGACCTGATCAGCCCGCCGGACGACCCCGCCCACTGCCCGCCCGGCGTGGTGTGGCTGCACGTCCTGCGCGGCGGCCGGGTCCGGCGCCTGCGCCTGTTCCACCCCCGCCCCGCCGACCCCACCCCTGGCTCCGGCCCTTCGGCCGCCTGAACCAGGCTCTGTGAAAAAAGCCGGCGGGAGACCGAACTTCTCCCCCGGCCGGCGCATCCGGTCGGTGTTGGCACGGGCCGGCCGGGAGGCCGGGTCCGTGATCTCGCTGAGGCCCGGTTCCGCCGGGCCATGATCGTGGGGAGAAGAAGGATGGTTTCCACCGCCACCGGCGCGCTCGCGCGGGGAACGCATGAGATCGTCGTCGACGGGGTGCGGCAGGTGTTCCACGTCGCCGGCTCCGGGCCCGTGTGCGTGGCGCACTCGGGCGGGCCGGGCATCGCCTGGGAGTACCTGCGCGTGCCGGCCCTGGAACGGCATCTGACCATGGTCTACCTGGAACCGGTCGGAACCGGGGACTCCGGCCGCCTCGCCGATCCGCGCGACTATCGGCTGGAGGTCTACGCGCGGTTCCTGCACGGGGTGATCGAGTACCTCGGCGCGCCGCGGGTCTTCGTGCTCGGGCACTCGCACGGTGGGTTCGTCGCGCAGCGGTACGCGCTGGACCACCCCGACCGGGTCGCCGGCCTGATCCTGTTCGGCACGTCGCCGGTCACCGGGGAGGAGTTCTGGGGCGCCGCGATGGCGGAGGTCGGCCGGTTCCCCGAACTCCACCCCGGCCGGCCGGAGGCGTCCGGCGTTCCCGGCGCCTTCCAGGAGGCGCTGGCCGCCGCCACCGACGAGGACTACACGACCTCGCTCCGCCGGATCCTGCCGCTCTACTTCGCCGACTACTGGGCCCACGCGGAGGCGCTCGCGCCGATGCGGGACGGTCTGCGCGCATGGATCGACCCGATGCGCGGGGAGGAGCCGGCGCCGTTCGACGTGCGGGACGCGCTCGGCTCGATCGCGATCCCCACGCTGGTCGTCGCCGGAGCCCACGACTTCATCTGCGGCACCCGCTGGGCCAGGATGCTGCACGACGGCATCCCCGGCTCGCGCCTCACCGTCCTGCCCGACAGCGGCCATATGGGACACCTGGAAGAACCCGAGGCGTTCATCCGCGCGGTCGCCGGCTTCGTCCGGGAATCGGCACAGGCCGAACGCTGACCGTCCACCGGCGGCGGGCCGATCGCCAGGCGGCGGGCGCCCGCGAGACCGGCCCGTCCTGGACGCCGCGCATGTGGCAGCGGCGTGGCGTTCAGGACGGCGGCGCTCCGGCATGCGGGTGGACCCCCGGCGCGTGGGGCGCCGGGGGTCCACGGTGGGATCACCCGATCCGGAGTGTCCGGCCGCGCTCACCGGCTCTGGCCTGCCGCGGGACGGCGGCCGCCGGTCTCGGAAGAGCCGCGGTGGGTGGTCGGGAGGAAGTGGCTTAGAAGAAGTTGCGGTACTGGCCCCAGTCGTAGTGGCCGCGGTAGCCCTCGCCGACGCGGATGCGGAAGTCGTCGAAGCTTCCCTTGCGGAACT
>NZ_JBSGDZ010000042.1:0-63314 GCF_053602655.1 Sphaerisporangium sp. NPDC004334 | reverse complement strand
GGGCGCGAGCCGCCGAAGCGAGCCGCCGGGCGCCGGCGGCCGGTCGCGGGCGGCCGGTCGTGGGCGGTCAGTCGCGGGCGGCCACGAATACCGTGTCGTCGCCGATGGTGTTGACGCGCACCGAGTAGGCCACCCGGTACCCCGCCTTCTCCGCCCAGTCGCGGATCTCCGCCACCGTGTACTCCGAGCCGCCCTCGCGGACCAGCCGCACGTTGAGGCTGGTGAGCAGCGGGTGCGGGTCGGTGCGCTCCTCGTCGATCATCTGGTCGTAGACCACCAGGCAGCCGCCGGGGCGGGTGGCGCGGAAGGCCTTGTCGATGACCATCTGCCGCACCTCCACCGGCCAGTCGTGCAGGACGTGCCCGATCACGACGACGTCGGTCTCCGGCAGGTCGTCGGTGAAGAAGTCGCCGGGGTGGAAGTCCACCCGGTCGGCCACGCCGAGCCCCGCCACGTGCTCCTCGAAATGCGGGCGCAGCGCCGGCAGGTCGAACACCCCGCCCCGCAGGTGCGGGTGGCGGCCGACGATCTGCGCGGCGACGTTGCCGCGCGCGCCGCCGACGTCGATGAAGGCCCGGTGGCGCCCCCAGTCCACGCACCGCGCGACCTCGCGCCCGCAGAAGCCGTTGTGCGCGTCCATGTGGCCCATGAACTCCCGCGTGGCCGCCGCGTCGTTGTACAGCCGCGCCATCGCGCCCTTGTCGGCCAGACCGGCCGACTTCGGGCGGCCGTCGCGCAGCGCCTCGGTGAGCGACCCCCACATCGTGTAGTGGTGGCGCGCGCTCTTGGCGACCGTGCCGCCGATGTACTCCGGCGTGCCCGGCACCAGGAGCCTGGCCGTCGCCGGCGCGTTGGAGTACGCGCCCTCGCCGTCGCGCAGCAGCAGGCCGAGCCCGACGAGAGCGTCGAGGAAGTCGGCGGCCATGCGGGGATGCAGCCCGAGCCGCTCGCGGATCCGCGGCAGCGTCGCGGGGGCCTCCGCGAGCACCTCGAACAGCCCGAGCTCCACGGCGCTGTGGAGGGTCCTGGCCGCGGTGTAGGCGGTGTTGAGCCGGACGATCGCGGTGGCCGCCGCGACGTCGCTGCTGGGCGGGGCCGGGGGAGTCGTCGTCATCGGTGCCTCTTTCGATCGATGTCGCGGTGTCAGGGCTGGGGGATGAACGTCACGGGCAGGGCTTCCAGGCCGCGCACCACCTTGTTCGGCTGCCAGCGCGGCTCGCCGGCCAGGCGCAGCCCGGGAAGCCGGCGCAGCACGGTGGCGAGCACGATCCGCGTCTCCAGCCGCGCCAGCGGAGCGCCCAGGCAGCGGTGGATGCCGTGCGAGAAGCCCAGGTGCGGGTTGGGGGAGCGGGTGATGTCGAACCGGTCGGGGTCGGCGAACACCCGCGGGTCCCTGTTGGCCGACTGGAAGGAGGTGATCAGCAGGTCCCCCTGTCCGATGGGGACCCCGTCCACCATCAGGTCCCGCTCGGCCACCCACGTGACGCCGCTGACGACCGGCTCGTACCGCAGCGCCTCCTCCACCGCCCCCGGCAGCAGGTCCGGCCGCTCGCGCAGCAGGTCGAGCTGGGAGGGGGCGGCCAGCAGCGCGTGCACGGCGCTCGCGAGGAACCAGATCGTGGTGGCGAAGCCGTTGACCAGCAGGGTGAGCAGCATGCGCAGCAGCTCGTCCTCGCTGAGCCGGTCCTGGCCGTCGCGGGCGGCGATGAGCGCGCTGGTCATGTCGGCGCCCGGCCGGGCGCGCTTGGCGGCGACCAGCTCGGTGAGGTACTCCCAGGACTCCGCGAAGGACCGGTCGCGGCCCTCCGGCGACTCCCCGTAGAGGAACCCGGCGGTGCGCCGCCGCACCTCGCCGTGCTCGTCCCCGGGCACCCCCAGCATCTCGGCGGTCACCGCGACCGGCAGCGGGCCGGTCAGCTCGGCGATCAGGTCGGCCTCGCCCCGCGCGGCGAAGCCGTCCACCAGGTCGTCGGCGACGCGCTGCACCCGCGCGCGCATCCCCTCGATTCTGCCGGTGGAGAACCCCTGCTGGACCAGGGCGCGCAGACGGGTGTGGTCCGGCGGCGCGCTGTTGAGCGAAGGAGGCTCGCCCTCCTCCACCGGCTTGACCACCTTCCCCTCGGTGACCAGCGCGCGGACCGCGGCGTGCCGCAGCACCAGCCACGCCGGCACGTCCGGCAGGAAGGGATGCGGGATCGACGCCACCGCGTCGGACTCGCGCAGACGCGCCAGCACCGGGTAAGGGTCGGCCTGGAACCCCGGCGCGTACGGGACGAGCGGCGCCGGCGGCTCCGCGCCGGGCGGCTCCGCGAGGGTGAGGGGCGCGGGGGGAACGGCGGCCGTGAGGGCGTTTCCGTCCATGTCTGGCTCCGAACGTGGGGGGACGTCAGAGCACCGATTAAGGCTTCGCCTTCTCGAGGGGTGGACGAGAACGGTCGGAAACAGGCTGCTCGACCGCTGTTCGACCGGCGCTCGATGCGGCGCCGGGAGCATTTCGCTCGGCCTGTCCACGGATCCGAGAAGGGCGACGAGCATGCGCCTGCTTTTCACCACCTTCCCCGAGCGCCCGCACTTCTACCCGATGGTGCCTCTCGCCTGGGCCTGCATGGCCGCCGGCCACGAGGTCAGGATGGTCAGCACCCCCTCGCTCGCCGAGACCACCACGCGGGCCGGGCTGCCGGCCGTCGAGGTCGGCCACGATCTCGACCTGGCGGCCATGCTCGCCCGCGGCGACTTCGCGCCCAAGCGCGACGTCCAGGCGGGCACCCCCGAGGAGCAGCAGCGGGCGGCGTGGTCGGGCATGCTGGAGAACCTCGCCAACATGCAGTTCGCCATGTGCGAGGCCATGGTGGACGACATGGTCGCCTACGCCCGGTCCTGGCGCCCCGACGTCATCGTGCACGACCCGGTGACCTTCGCCGGGCCGGTGACCGGGCAGGTCCTGGACGTGCCCACCGTCGCCCACATGTTCGGCTCGCCCGGATTGCTGCGCATCGAGATGAAGGACCTCGGCAGCGAGCCGCTTCCCGGCTTCCTGAGGCTGTTCGAGCGCTTCGGCGTGGAACCGCGCGTGAACCCCACCGAGTGGATCGACCCCTGCCCGCCGTCCCTGCGGCTGTCGGAGGACCTCGCCATCCGCCCGGCCCCCACCTCGCTGAACCGCTACCAGGAGCGCTTCGTCCCCTACAACGGTCCCGGCTCCTCCCCGGACTGGCTCTTCCAGAGCACCGGGCGGCCCCGCGTCTGCGTCACCTGGGGCACGACGCAGGAGCGCATCATGGGCGAGAGCGTGAGCGACCTGGTCCGCCGCGTGGTCGGCGTCGTCGCCTCCTTCGACGTCGAGGTCGTCTTCGCCGGCTCGGCCGAGCTGCGCCGCGACCTCGGCGACCTGCCGGACAACGTGCGCATGGTGGAGTGGGTGCCGCTGCACATGCTGCTGCCGACCTGCGCCGCCATCGTCCACCAGGGCGGCGCGGGCACGACGCTGACCTCGGCGGCGAACGCGGTGCCCCAGCTCGGCATCACCGAGGTGCCCGAGCCGCGCATCAGCATCGAGCAGCTCGCGGCCACCGGGGCCGGGCACCACCTGTTCCCCGCCGACGCCACCGCCGACCGGGTGCGCGAGATCGTCGCCGGCCTGCTCGGCGACCCCGCCTACGCCGAGGCGGCGCGCGCCGTCCAGGACGACATCCGCCGGCAGCCGGCGCCCGCCGAGCTGGTGCCGGTCCTTGAGAAGCTCGCCGGGATGGATCCCGGCGCGGGAGCGCGATGAAGGCCCCGATGAAGGCTCTGGTGCTCGCCGGCGGTCATGGCACCCGGCTGCGGCCGATCACCAACACCTCGGCCAAGCAGCTCGTGCCCATCGCCAACAAGCCGGTGCTGTTCTACGGCCTGGAGGCGCTGCGCGACGCGGGCGTCCGCGAGGCCGGCGTCATCGTCGGGGACACCGCCGCCGAGGTCAGGGCGGCGGTGGGCGACGGCTCGCGCTTCGGGCTGCGCGTCACCTACATCCCCCAGCACGCGCCGCTCGGCCTCGCGCACTGCGTGCTGATCGCCCGCGACTTCCTGGGCGACGACGACTTCGTGGTGTACCTGGGGGACAACTTCATCGTCGACGGCATCGCCGAGTTCGTCGGCGACTTCCGGCGCTCGCGCCCGGACGCCGGCATCCTGCTCACCAAGGTCCCCGACCCGAGCGGCTTCGGCGTCGCCGAGCTGGACCCGGCGGGCCGGGTCGTCGGCGTCGCCGAGAAGCCCGAGCACCCGGTCAGCGACCTGGCGATCGTCGGGGTGTACCTGTTCACGCCGCGCGTGCACGAGGCCGTGCGCGCGCTCACGCCCAGCGCACGCGGCGAACTGGAGATCACCGACGCGCTGCGCCTGCTGATCGACCAGGGCGCCGACGTGCGCTCGCACGTCATCTCCGGCTACTGGAAGGACACCGGGCGGGTCGAGGACATGCTCGAGTGCAACCGGATGGTCCTGGAGACCGCCGAGCACCGCCTCGCCGGCCGCGTGTGCGGCGACACCAAGGTGATCGGCCGGGTGGTGGTCGAGGAGGGCGCGGAGGTCAGCCGGTCCCACCTGGTCGGCCCGCTCGTCATCGGCGCCGGCGCCCGGGTGCGCGACAGCTACGTCGGCCCGTTCACCTCGATCGGCGCGGACTGCCGGCTGTCGGACACCGAGATCGAGTACTCGATCGTCATGGAGCGGTCGGTCATCCGCGGCGTGCGCCGCATCCAGGACTCGCTGGTGGGCAAGGACGTGACCGTCGCGCCCGCCGAGTCCGCGCCCAAGGCGCACCGTCTGGTCCTGGGCGACCACAGCCGCGTGCACCTGGACCGCTGACCGCCGGGCCCGGCCGCCCTCCCGGCCGAGGCCCGGCCCCCGCCGGCCCCGCTCAGGTGCCTGCGTCCCGTCCCCGCGCGGTCCGCGCGCCCGGCCGTGTCCGCGCGGCCCATTCTCGCGTGGTGCCTTCCCCTGGGGTCCGCGCCGCCGCCACCCTCGCCACCGTCCGGCGGCGCCAGAGCGCGACCCGTCAGGTGCCCGGCTCGTGGACCGGGCGGCGGCCGAGCAGCGGCTCCCACCACGCCCGGTTGTCGCGGTACCACCGGACCGTCTCCCGCACCCCCGGCTCGAACGGCACCTGGGGCCGCCAGCCCAGCTCCCGCCGGATCCGGCCGGAGTCCAGCAGGTAGCGCCGGTCATGCCCGGGACGGTCAGGGACGATCGTCTTCAGCTCCGCGGGCAGGCCCAGTTCGTCGAGCACCAGGTCGGCCACGCGCTCGACGCTGGCCTCGTCGCCGGTGCCCACGTGGTAGGCCCGCCCGTCCCGGCCCTCGCTGAGAACGGCGTCGATCGCCCGGCAGTGGTCCTCCACGTGGATCCACTCGCGCCGGTTGCCGGTCGAGGCGTACATCGGCAGCGGCTCGCCGCGCAGCGCCTGGGTGGTGAACAGCGGCAGCACCTTCTCCGGGAACTGGTACGGGCCGTAGTTGTTCGCGCAGTGCGACAGCGTGACCGGAAGACCGTAGGTCTCGTGGTAGGCCCGCACGGCGTGGTCGGCCCCCGCCTTGCTGGCGTTGTAGGGGGTGCGCGGCCGGTAGGGCGAGCGCTCGGTGAACGCCTCCGGCGAGTCCAGCGCCAGGTCCCCGTAGACCTCGCAGGTCGACACGTGGTGGAACCGGCGCAGGTCGGCGTCGCGGCAGGCGTCCAGCAGCGACTGGGTGCCAAGGACGTTGGTGCGGAAGAACCGCCCCGGGTCCAGCACGGCCAGGCTGTTGTGCGACTCGGCGGCGAAGTTCACCACCACCTCGACGCGGTGCTCGCGCAGCAGCCGCGCGACCAGCTCCCTGTCGCCGATGTCGCCGCGCACGAAGACGATCTCCTCCGCGAGGCCGGCGAGGTTGCTCATGTCACCGGCGTAGGTGAGGAGGTCGAGGGCGACGACCGCGTCCGACGGGTGCTCGCGCCGCCAGTACCGGGTGAAGTTGGCGCCGATGAAGCCCGCCGCGCCCGTGACCAGAAGAGTGCTCATGCCCCCATGCTCGCCCACGCGACTCGACTCCGGCCGGAGCCGCGACGACCGGGACAACGCTCTTCCGCGACGGAGCCGCGACGGTCAGAGCGCGGGGGCGGGCGCGGCGGTGCCCGGCGCGGCGGCGGGGCCGGGCGCCGGGCTGGGGTGGGTGCGGTCGCGGCGGTCAGATGATGAGCGCGCCCCCGCAGGCGGGCACGAAGGCCCCGGTGACGTACGCCGTGTCGTCCCCGGCGAGCGCGGCGACGGCGCGCGCCACGTCCTCGGGTTCCCCGATGCGCTGCATCGGGATGAGCGCGGCCTGCTTCTGCAGCTTGTCCTGCGGGATCTGGTCGGAGGCCTGGGTGCGGGTGATGCCCGCGATCACCGTGTTCACCCGGACGCCGTGCCGGGCCTCGGTGCGCGCCAGCACCTTCGCGGCCAGCTCCATCGCCGCCTTCGCCGCGCCGTGAGTGATCGACATCGGCCACGGGTCGCGGGCGATCAGCGCCGAGATGAACACCACCGACCCGCCGCCGCGCTCCACCATGCTGGGCACGAACGCCTGCACGGGGAGCATGGTCGCCCGGATCTGCCCGCTGACGACTCCCGCGAGCGCCTCGACGTCCACCTCCAGAGGCAGCGCGCGCACCTTCTCGTCGAAGCCGTGCGCGTTCAGCACCAGGATGTCCACCGGGCCGAGCCCTGCCTCGACCTGCGCGGCCATCTCGCGCACCGCGCCGGCGTCGGTGACGTCGGCCCGCACGGCCAGGGCGCGCCCGCCCGCCGCCGTGATCTCCTTGACGACCTGCTCGGCGGCGTCGGCGGAGTCGCGGTGGTTGACCGCCACGGCGGCGCCGCGCGCCGCGAGCTCCCGCGCGATCGCCGCGCCGATTCCCCTGCTGGCTCCGGTGACCAGAGCGACCTTCCCATCCATTGACATGCATGGAACGCTAGTGACCGGCCGTGCAGGACGGCTCGAGGTCGGCTCGAAAGCGGGCTTCTAGCGTGCGGGCATGCGAGTGGTGCGGATGGGGGTGCTCGGCGCGTCCCGCGTGGCGCCGGAGGCGCTGTTCGGCCCGGCGCGGGCGGTCCCCGGGGCCGAGGTGGCGGCGGTCGCGGCCCGCGACCCCGAGCGGGCCCGCCGCTACGCGGCCCGGCACGGCGTGCCGCGGGTCCTGCCGGGCTACCAGGCCCTGCTGGAGGACCCGGGCGTGGACGCCGTCTACATCGCGCTGCCGAACGCCGCGCACGCCGAGTGGACGCTGCGCGCGCTGGAGGCCGGCAAGCACGTGCTGTGCGAGAAGCCGCTGGCCGCCAACGCCCGGCAGGCCGCCGAGGTCGCCGCCGCCGCCCGCCGGACCGGCCTGGTCGTCATGGAGGGCATGCACTACCGCCACCACCCGCTCGCCGAGCGCATGCGCGTCCTCGCGGGCGAGGCGCTCGGCACGGTCACCCGCGTGGAGACCGCCAACTGCTGGCCCGTCCCGCGCTTCGACAACCTGATCTACGACTACGCGCTCGGCGGCGGGGCGACGATGATCGCCGGGTGTTACGCGATCGACTGCCTGCGCCTGGTCGGCTCCGCGAGCCTCGGGGAGCCGTCGGCGACCGGCGCCCGCGCCCTGTTGCGCGGCCCCGGCGCCGACCGGGCCATGACCGGGGAGTGCGTCTTCCCGGGCGGGGCGACCGGCCGGTTCCGCTGCTCACTGTGGAGCGCCGCCCGGCCGTCGATGTCGGTCCGGGTCACCGGGGAACGCGGCGAGATGCGGGTGACCGGCTACCTCATGCCGCACCTGTTCCACCGGATCACGGTGCGCGCGGGCGGGCGCACCTGGCACGAGCGGCTGCGGGGCGAGCCGACCTACCACGGCCAGCTCCGGGCGTTCGCCGCCGCCGTCCTGGACGGGGCGCCGGTCGCCACCGACGCCGCCAACGCCACGGCCACCCTGCGCCTGGTCGACGCCTTCTACCACCACGCCGGCCTCCACCCCCGCGGCCTCCCCTGACTCAGGCCCCGGCGGTGGCGGTGGTGAGGTCGGGGACCGCTCCCTCGGCGCGCAGGGCCTCAGCGGCCCTGGCCAAGGACTCCCGGTCGGCGGCGGCCTCGCCGCGCCGCGGCGGGAGCAGGGCCAGCGCCGTGCTTCCGGCGCCCACGGCGCGGTGCCGCCGCGCCAGCGTGGTGAGGCTCTGGGACGGGCCCGCCTCCAGCAGGACCAGATCTCCGCCGGACAGCAGCGCGTCCAGGGCCGCGCCGAACACGACGCAGGCGGAGGGCTGCCGCGCCCAGAACCCCGGGTCACGGGCCTCCCGCTCGGTGAGCGGAGCGCCGGTGTAGCACGAGTAGACCGGGATGCCGGGGGCGCGCAGCGGCAGGGCGGCGAAGGCCGCCTCGTCCTGCGGGGCCGTCGCGGCCACCGACGGGCTGTGGAAGCCGATGGTGGCGCGCACCGGCCTGCAGGTGATGCCCCGCTCACGCAGCTCGGCGGCGGCCCTGGCCAGAGGCGCCGCCGCCCCGGCGAGCATGACCTGCCGGGGCCCGTTCACCGCCCCGATCACCACCTCGCCGTCCAGATGCGGCACCAGTTCCGCCGGGGTCGCCGCCACGGCGAGCATGCCGCCGGGCGGCGTGCGGCTGAGCCGGACCAGCCGCTCCCACATCACCCGGACGGCGTCGCTCAGGGTGAAGACCCCGGCGAGCGTGGCGGCGGCCATCTCGCCCACGCTGTGCCCGAGCAGCGCGGCGGGCCGCACGCCCCAGCTCATAACGGTGCGCCCGAGGGCGTAGTCCACGGCGAACAGCAGCGGCTGGGCGCGCAGCACGTCGTCGATGGGAACGGCGGGGTCGGCCGACAGCCAGTCGGCGCGGATGCGCGCACCCTCTGGTCCCAGCTCGGTGAAGATCTCGTCCATCGTCGCGGTGAAGACCGGGTCGTGGTCGTACAGGCCCGTCCCCATCCGCGTGTGCTGCGCGCCCTGCCCGGGGAACAGCAGCGCGACCGGACGGGGGCCGCGCGGCCGTTCCCGATCCGCGCGGGAGGCCCCGGCCCCGGTACTCGTCCCGGCGTCGGCCCCATTGCCGGCACTGGTCCCGGCGTCGATACTCGTCCCGGCGCCCGTGCCCGTGCTGATACCCGTGCCGGTGTCCTTGGCGGTTCCCATGGCGGGGTCCTTCCTCCTCGGCTCCGGCGGTCATGCTCGGCCCCGCCCATCGAGACCCGCTCGACCCCCGGTCGCGCCTGCCGCGGCGCGGCCTCGGCGCGAGGCAGGCGACTCGAGTGCGGCTCTGTCGGGGGTCGAAGCGGAAAGCGCACAGTCGGGGAACCGGTGCAGGACGCGTACCGTCTGACGCGAGTTGTCGGTCAGCGCATGCCGGGGCGGTGAGCTCGCCACAAGCGAGCCCGTCCCGGCCATACCCGCGACACACGCCGTGCCCCGTCCGCGACACGCCCTGTGACCCATCCCCCGACACCCTCTGTGACCCGTCTGCGACACGCCCTGGTGACCCGTCCCGCGACACGGCCCCGTGGTCCGTTCGCCACACGGCCTCATCGTCGGTTCGCCACACGTCCCGTGGTCGTTCGCGACACGGGCGACATGTCCGCGACACGCGCCCCGAGGAGACCGATGCGCCCACGCGACATCCACATCGCCGCGACCGGCAGCGCCCTGGCCCCGCTGGTCACCGTCGAGGAGGCCCTGGCGCGAGGCGACTGCGACCCCGACACGGCCCGGCGCACCGAGGCGCTGTCGGTCGCCGTCGCCGGGGAGGAGTCGCCCGCCGAGATGGCCGCGGCGGCGGCCCGCGCGGCGCTCGGCCGCTCCGGGCGCGACCCCGCCGACGTCGGCCTGATCCTGCACGCCGCCGTGTACTACCAGGGCCACGACCTGTGGCCTCCGGCCTCCTACGTGCAGCGGACGGCCGTCGGCAACCGGTGCCCGGCCGTGGAGGTCCGCCAGATGTCCAACGGCGGGATGGCGGCGATCGACCTGGCCGCCGGGTACCTGAGCGCGGCCCGCCCCGGATCGGCGGCTCTGATCACCGCGGCCGACAGGTTCTCCCCGCCCGGCTTCGACCGCTGGCGCAGCGACCCGGGCACCGTGTACGCCGACGGCGGCGTCGCCCTGGTGCTGGCGCGCGGTCACGGCCTGGCCCGGCTGCGTACCATCGTCACGGTCTCCGACCCCGAGCTCGAGGGCATGCACCGCGGTGACGACCCGTTCGGCGTCGCGCCGTTCAGCGTCCGGCGACCCATGGACCTGGAGGTGTGGAAGCGCGCCTTCGTCGCCCGTACCGGGCTGTCCGCCTGCCTGAGCCGCATCGCCGCCGGCCTGCGCGAGGCGGTGGACACGGCGTTGGACGAGGCCGGGGTGAAGCTGGCGGACGTCGACCGGTTCCTGCTGCCGCACTTCGGGCGGCGGCGCCTCGCGGCGGCGCTGCTGCGTCCGCTCGGCGTGGACGTCGAACGCACGACGTGGCCGTGGAGCAGGCGCGTCGGTCACCTGGGGGCGGGCGACCAGATCGCCGCCCTGGACCATCTGTTCTCCTCCGGCGCCGCGGCCCCCGGCGACACGCTCATGCTGCTGGGCATCGGCGCCGGATTCACCTGGTCGTGCGCCGTCCTGGAGGTCACCGAGCGCCCGCGCTGGGCGACTCACTCTCCAGGCCGGCCCGTGCCCGGGGAGTGAGCGGAGCCCCGCAGGCATGACCCCCAGCGCGTCCGGCGCCTAGGCGGGTGTGGCGTCCAGCGCGTCCTGGGTCGGTGGCGTCTGGGTGGGTGTGGCGTCCGGCGCCTGGGTGGGCGTGGCCCCCAGCGCGTCTGGTGCCGGTGGCGTCTGGGTGAGTGTGGTGCCGAGCGCGTCCGGGGTCAGCGGCAGCCGGGCCAGGGCGACGGCGAGTGCGTCGGCCGTCAGCGTCTCGCCGCGCGCGGCCAGGTAGCCGTCGGGGCGGATCAGCAGCCAGTGGCCCTCGACCGGGGCCAGCAGGCCCGGCACCCCGGGGCCGGGCGGCAACGGGTTCGGCAGGCCGGAGCCGGGGCGCGGCGACATCGTGCGCACCGACAGCCAGGCCCCGTACCGCGCGTCCGCCTCCGCCGCGACGGCGCCGAACGCGTCCCGCGGGCCGCCGGTGTAGGCGAGCAGCGTCCAGCGGGGGTCGCGCAGCTCGGCCAGCACCTCCTGCCACGCCGGGTCGGCGGCGCGCGCGGCGTCGGCTTGGGCCACCCGCTCGCCCGGCCCCGGCCCAGAGGCCGCGCCGCCGGAGGGGCTGCGCGGCCCCGGGCCGGAGGCCGCCCCGCCGGAGGGGGTGGTGAGCGAACCGCCGGCGTAGTGCAGGCCCAGCCCCGACACCCCGCCGAGGATGGCGCGCTGCATCCGCACGCGCAGCCGCGGGACGGCCCGCAGCACGGCGAACACCACCGGCAGCAGCCCGGCCAGCACGGGATTCCTGAGCTGGATGAGCCGGGTCGCCCGCTTGGTCGAGGCGAGCAGCGTGCGGCCCACCGGCACCCGCTCCTCGCCGTAGCTGTCCAGCAGCTCCTCGCCGGCCTGTCCGTGCACGACCATGGCGAGCTTCCAGGCCAGGTTGAACGCCTCCTGCACGCCGGTGTTCATGCCCTGACCGGAGGCGGGGCTGTGCACGTGGGCGGCGTCCCCGGCGACCAGGCACCGCCCCTCGCGCATGCGCGGCGCCATGCGCTGCTGGAAGGTGAACACCGAGATCCAGCTCGGCTCGGCGACGTGGAAGGCGCTTCCGACGCCGGCCGTGATCAGCGATCCGAACCGCCGCGCCACCGCAGCCGGGTCGGGGTCGTGCTCGACGGCCGCGGTGTCCAGCAGCCGCCAGCGCCCGGGCTCGATCATCGGCACCGTCATCATGGTGACGCCCGGGCAGCGCACCCAGTAGATGCTGTCGCGCGGCAGGTCGGTCTCCACCTGGGCGTCGGCGATCAGCCACGTCTCGCTGGACTCTCCCAGCAGCGGCAGCCCGAGGAGCTTGCGCACGGTGCTGTGCCCGCCGTCGCAGCCGACCAGCCACGGCGTCTCGGCGTGCTCCACCGTCCCGTCCGGGCGGACGAGCTTGGCGCGCACTCCGCCGGCGTGCTGCTCGAAGCCGTCCAGGCGCACCCCCCACTCCACGGCCACGCCGCGCCGGGCGGCCGCCGCGCGCAGGGTCTCCTCGGTGGTCACCTGGTCGATCGCGATCGTGAACGGGAAGCGGGTGGGTGTCTCGGCGTAGTCGGCCTCCAGCCGGGTCAGCCTGCGTCCCCGCTGGTACATCGTGAAGGAGGTGATCCGCCGCCCGCGCGGCAGGACGTCCTCGACGATCCCCATCTGGTCGTAGACCTCCAGCGTGCGGGGATGGGTGGCGATCGCCCTGCTCGTCGTCGCCGGGCCCTCCCGGGCGTCCACCAGCCGCACCCGCACCCCCCGCCGGGCGAGCTCATGGGCCATGGTCAGCCCCACAGGTCCCGCGCCGGCCACCAGGACCTCGGCCGGCTCCTCGCGTGCGTCGTTTCCCAGCGTCATGGCGGGATGGTCACGCCGCCCCCTCGAGAACCGGTCGAGCCGCCGCCCTCCACCGCACTTCGAGCGGTACTCGAGGCGCGTTCCGCAAGGTCATGACGGGTCCGGAAGGGCCCGTCCTCCGTACGGAAGGAGCCCGATCATGTGCGGAGCCTCGGTGTCCCGGAGGTGCCGATGAAGCGCCGGGTCGCGATCACCGGGATCGGCGTGGTGGCGCCAGGCGAGCCCGGGGCGAAGGCCTTTTGGGAGCGGATCACGTCGGGGTCCACGGCCACCAGGCCGATCAGCTTCTTCGACCCCGCCCCCTACCGGTCGCGCGTCGCGGCCGAATGCGACTTCGACCCCGTCCGCGAGGGACTGTCGGCGCAGGAGGTGCGGCGCCTGGACCGGGCCGCGCAGTTCGCCGTCGTCTGCGCCAGGGAGGCGCTGGCCGACGCCGGCCTGCACGACGGCGACCTGGCCCCCGAGCGGACCGGCGTCAGCCTCGGCAGCGCCGTCGGGTGCACCATCAAGCTCGAATGGGAGTACGCCGTCGTCAGCGACGCGGGCCGGCTGTGGGAGGTCGACCCCGCCTACGCCGTCCCGCACCTGTACGACTACTTCACCCCCGGCTCGCTGGCCGCCGAGGTGGCCTGGGTCGCCGGCGCCGAGGGCCCGGTCACCGTCGTGTCGGCGGGCTGCACCTCCGGCCTGGACGCGGTGGGGCACGGCTGCGAGCTGATCGGCGAGGGCACGGCGGACGTCGTGCTCGCCGGCGGCACCGACGCGCCCATATCGCCCATCACCGTGGCCTGCTTCGACGCCATCATGGCGACCTCCAACCACAACGACGACCCCGAGCACGCCATGCGGCCCTTCGACCGCACCAGGAACGGCTTCGTGCTCGGCGAGGGCGCCGCGGTGCTGGTGCTGGAGGAGTTGGAGCACGCGCGGCGGCGCGGCGCCCGCGTCCTGGCAGAGATCACCGGGTTCGCCAACCGGAGCAACGCCTACCACATGACCGGGCTGCGCTCCGACGGCAAGGAGATGGCCGAGGCCATCCGGGCGGCGCTGGACCGGGCACGGCTCGCGCCCGAGGAGGTCGGCTACGTCAACGCCCACGGCACCGGAACCAAGCAGAACGACCGGCACGAGACCGCCGCCTTCAAGGCCGCCCTCGGCGCGCACGCCTACGACGTGCCCGTCAGCTCGATCAAGTCCATGCTCGGGCACTCGCTCGGCGCGATCGGCTCCATCGAGATCGCGGCCTGCGCGCTGGCCATCGAGCACGGTGTGGTGCCGCCGACCGCCAACCTCCGCGAGCCCGACCCCGAGCTGGACCTGGACTACGTCCCGCTGACGGCCCGCGAGAAGAGGTTGGACGCCGTGCTCACCGTGGGCAGCGGCTTCGGCGGCTTCCAGAGCGCGATGGTGCTCCAGCGACCGGGGACCGCGGCATGAGCGCCGTCGTGACCGGCATCGGGGTGCTCGCTCCGAACGGGCTCGGCACGGAGGAGTTCTGGAGCCGGACGCTGGACGGGGTGAGCGGCATCGGCCCCATCACCCGCTTCGACGCCTCGCGCTACCCGGTGCGGCTCGCGGGCGAGGTGCCCGGGTTCACCGCCCGCGACCACCTGCCGGGGCGGCTGGTCCCGCAGACCGACCGGATGACGCAGCTCGCGCTGACCGCCGCCGACTGGGCCCTGCTGGACGCGGCCGCCGACCCCGGCGACTTCGGCGAGTACGACATGGGCGTGGCCACGGCCGCCTCGGCCGGCGGGTTCGAGTTCGGACAGAAGGAGCTGCAGAACCTGTGGCGGCTCGGCCCGCGGCACGTCAGCGCCTACCAGTCGTTCGCCTGGTTCTACGCCGTCAACGCGGGCCAGATCTCCATCAGGAACGGCCTGCGCGGGCCCATGAACATCAACGTCGCCGAGCAGGCGGGCGGCCTTGACGCGGTCGCCCAGGCCAGGCGCATGGTGCGCGGGGACACGCCGCTGGTGGTGACCGGCGCCGTCGACGCCTCGCTGTGCCCGTGGGGGCTGGTCGCCCAGTTGCCGAGCGGCCGGCTGAGCACCGGCGACGACCCGCGGACCGCCTACCAGCCGTTCGCCGCCGGCGCGCGCGGGCACCTGCCGGGGGAGGGCGGGGCGATCCTCGTCGTCGAGGACGCCGAGAGCGCCCGCCGCCGGGGCGCGCCGCACCTGTACGGCGAGGTCGCCGGATACTGCTCCACCTTCGACCCCGCACCGCGCACCGGGCGCCCGCCGCGCCTGGCCGCGGCCCTCCGCGGCGCGCTCGCCGACGCCGGCATCGACGCCGGCGACGTCGACGTCGTCTACGCCGACGGCGCCGGCGTGCCCGAGCTGGACCTGGCGGAGGCCGAGGCGATCGCCGAGGTCTTCGGCAGGAACGGGGTGCCGGTGACGGCGCCCAAGAGCATGACCGGCCGGCTGAACGCGGGCGGGGCGGCCCTGGACCTGGCG
This sequence comes from Sphaerisporangium sp. NPDC004334, assembly GCF_053602655.1. Lineage (NCBI taxonomy): Bacteria > Bacillati > Actinomycetota > Actinomycetes > Streptosporangiales > Streptosporangiaceae > Sphaerisporangium > Sphaerisporangium sp. NPDC004334. The sequence goes on along the minus strand of NZ_JBSGDZ010000042.1, from coordinate 48,308 downwards.
GCGGCGCTGCTGTCCATCAGGGACGGGGTCATCCCTCCGACGGCCGGCGTCACCGGCCCCGACGAGCGTTACGGCCTGGACCTGGTGACCGGCGCCCGGCACGTGCGCGTCGGCGCCGCGCTGATCATCGCCCGCGGCTACGGCGGCTTCAACGCCGCGATGGTCGTGCGGCGATGCCCCCCGGCCGCGCCGCGGCCCGCACGGGCCGCGGCCGTCATCCAAGGAGAAGGAACATGAGCGAGTTCACCATCGACGACCTCAAGCGCATCCTGCGCGCCTGCGCGGGCGAGGACGAGGCGGTCGGCCTGGACGGCGACATCCTGGACAGCGGTTTCGAGGAGCTCGGCTACGACTCGCTGGCCCTGCTGGAGACGGCGAGCCGCATCGAGCACGAGGTCGGCGTCGCCGTGCTGGACGAGGAGATCGGCGAGGTGACGACCCCCCGCCAGTTGCTGGACCTGGTGAACGGCCGGCTGGTGGAGAAGGTGTGATCCGCTGCGCCGCCCCGGCCGGCCCTCGGCCCTCGGCCTCCGTGACCTCTCCTCCGGGCCCTGTGCCGGTGGAGAGGCCGCGGGCCGGGTCGTCCGCGCGGCCCGCGGGCGCCCGCCGTACGGCGGGCGCCAGTGTGCCCCGGCCGCGGCCGCGGGAGGCCATGGTCGGCGTCCGCCGCCGGGTCGGGGGCATGCCGCCGACCGCCGCGGTGACGGACGTGGAGGAGGAGGCAGGGGATCGCCTGGGCTCGATCGGGACCGCGTGGCCCGGCGCGCCCGACCAGAGCGCGTGGTCCGGTCGCGGACCAGCCGGCGCACTGTCCACGGATGTTCAGCGGCTCGAGCGCCGTGGCAGGCGCCGGCATCGCCGTACCACGACTCACCGACCTGGCGCCGATCCCCTCCAGCACACACCGGGGTGGAGAGCCGTGTCCGGTGAAGGGATGTGGTCACCGGACTGGGTCAGTGGACGGGCGCCGGCATGGCCGTGCCCCGGCCTGCCGGCTGGGCGCCGGTCAGTGCGGTGCGTGGCCGGGGGTGGAGAGCCGTGCCCGGTGAGCGGGTGTGGTCACCGGACTGGGTCAGTGCGCGGGTGCCGGTATCGCGGTGCCCCGGCCTGCCGGTTCGGCGCCGGTCAGTGCGGTGCGTGGCCGGGGGTGGAGAGCCGTGCCCGGTGAGCGGGTGTGGTCACCGGACTGGGTCAGTGCGCGGGTGCCGGTATCGCGGTGCCCCGGCCTGCCGGTTCGGCGCCGGTCAGTGCGGTGCGTGGCCGGGGGTGGAGAGCCGCGCGCGGTGAGCGGATGTGGTCACCGCGCTAGACCAGCGCGCGGGCGCCGGTGCGCAGCACGTCCTCGTGCGCGTGCTGCAACTCGGGGGAGGGGTCCAGGCCGAGCTCCTCGCTGAGCAGGCCGCGGGCGTTCTGGTAGGCGTGCAGCGCCTCGCTGCGGCGTCCGCACCGGTTCAGCGCGACGACGAGCTGCGCGTGGAACCACTCGTTGAACGGGTGGGCGGTCACCAGCGCGCGCAGCTCGGCGATGAGCTCGTGGTGGTGCCCCAATTCCATTTCCGCCTCTATTCGGAGCTGCAGGGCGGCGATACGTCTTTCTTCCAGATGAATGGCATAACCATGCAGAAGCCGGCCGTAGTTGACGTTGGAAAGCGGCGCCCCGCGCCACAGCGCGAGCGCGTCCGCCGTTTTGAGGGCGGCACCCGCCGTGCGGCCGTCATTACGCAGCGCACGCGCCTGCCCGACAAGGGTCTCGAAGGTCAGGTAGTCGGTCGCCTCGAATTCGATTCTGAATATGTATCCCGGCGGCGACGTGGCGAGCATCCGGTTGGAGGTGGCCTCGCCGAGCTCGCGGGAGAAGGACTTCCGTAGCTGGTAGATGTAGGTTTGGGCGGTGGTGACCGCGCTGTGCGGGGGGTGGTCCCCCCACAGCTCCTCGATAATCGCGTCCAGGCTCACCACCTGGTTGGCGCGCATGAGCAGCAGCGCCAGAACCTGCCTTTGCTTGCTGGATGTCGGCGTGCACATCCGGCCACCGCTGACCACTTCGAGCGGACCTAAAAGATTGAATCTCACCGGAACCCTCCAAAGACGGGTGCAATGCCGTGCTGACGGCCGTCCTGCGCGGAGCTCCCTGCCGCGTGTCAAACGTAGTTCGGGGATATTTGCCGGTCAATGCGGGGGCGCGCAGTCTTAGGGAATAATTAAGATGTTGAATACGGGTTACCGGAAGCCCCTCCAGGGGGCGGGCCGGGGTGTGAGATCGGACATGGCCGCCCCGCCGTCGCCGTCCCGGGCGCTCGCCGGCGTCCCCGTCCGTCCCCTTCGTCCCCCTGCCCTGCGCGTCGCCGCGCGCGGTCCGCGCGCCCTCGATCGGGGCTCAAGGAGGGCCCGAGGAGGGCCCGAGGAGGGGCTGCGAGGTTTCGGATGCCGGTCCGAACCGCGGTCGCAGCATGGGAGGCGTCCACCATGTCCATCCCGGAGTCCATCTCGGAGTCGCGCACGCTCGACATCAGCCTCGCGGAGGGGGAGCCGCTCGCGGCCGTCGGCGACATCGCGGGTCCCCGGGTGGACGACCTGCTACGCGGGGCGGCCGCGCGGGCGCCCTCGCGCGCCGCGCTGCGCTGGGCGGGGGGCGAGATCACCTACGCCGAGCTCGACGCCCGCGTGGACCGGTGCGCCGCGGCGCTGGCCGGCCTGGGCGTCGGCCCCGGCGACGTCGTGGCGGTCGCCGCGGTGCTCGACCCGCTCTTCGCCGTCGGCTACTACGGGATCGCCCGCGCCGGGGCGGTGAGCGTGCCGGTGAACCCGCTGATGCGCGCCGAGGCGCTGGAGCACATCCTGCGCACCTCGGGCGCGGTGGCGGCGGTCCTGAGCCCGCAGGTGCGCGCCGCGCTGGATCCGGCGCTCGACCGGCTGCCGGAGCTGCGGCACGTCCTGCTCACCAGGCCCGACCCGGCCCGCCCCGAGGCCGTCGTGCTGGACGACCTGATGGCGCGGGCCCCCGCCGCGCCGCCGCCGTCCCCGGCACCGGAGCCGGGCGGACAGGACGTGGCGGCACTGCTGTTCACCAGCGGCACGACGGGCGCGCCCAAGGCGGTGCGGCTCAGCCACCGCAACCTCACGGTGAACGCGGCCCAGACCGCGCACGCCCACCGGCTCACCCCCGGCTCGGTGATGTTCAACTACCTCCCCACGTTCCACCTGATGCACCTGAACATCGCCGTCCACGCCGCCTGCACGCAGATCCTGCACGAGGACCCGGACGTGTCCGCCTCCCCCGAGGCGGCCGTCCGCCAGGGCGTCACGCACTACTACAGCCTGCCCATGCGGCTGACGCGGCTCGCGGCGGACCCGCGCCTGGCCGAGATGCGGCTCCCCGGCGTGCGCGCCATCCTGTCCGGCGGCTCCGCGCTGGCGCCCGCGGTGACGACGAGGCTCGCCGCCCACTTCGGCGTCCCGGTGGCGCAGGGCTACGGCCTGGCCGAGGCCTCGCCGCAGACCCACTTCGACCTGCTGGAGGACCCCCGGGCGGGGTCGTGCGGGCCGCCGTCGGCCGGCACGGCGTGCCGCGTCGTGGACGTGGACACCCGCCGCGTGCTGCCCGTGGGAGAGAAGGGGGAGATCCAGGTGCGCGGGCCGCAGCTCATGCTGGGGTACCTGGGCGAGCCCCCGTCGGCGCACCTGGACCAGGAGGGCTGGTTCTCCACCGGCGACATCGGCCGCATGGACCCCGAAGGCCGCCTGTTCGTGGTCGACCGGCTCAAGGACGTCTTCAAGTGCGACAACTTCCTCGTCTCGCCCACCGAGATCGAGCGGGTGCTCGCCCGCCACCCCGCCGTCGCCGACTGCGTGGTCCTCGACCGGCCGGACGAGTTCAGCGGGGCGGTGGCCTGCGCGCTGGTCGTCAGCTGCGTCCCCGGGACCGACCCGGCGGAGCTGGCCCGCTTCGTCGACGACCAGGTCCCCTACTACCAGCGGCTGCGGCACGTCGAGCTCGTCGAGACGATCCCGCGTTCGCAGAACGGCAAGATCCAGCGCCGGGAGCTGCGCGCCCGGCTGCTGGACGGGCCCGGTGCCGGCGCGGCACCGCAGAGCCGGGGCGCCGGGCGACCGGAGGGCCGTGGCACCGATGAGAGGAGCAAGTCCGTGGTCACCATCATCAACAAGCTGACCGTCACGGGGGACCCGATCGAGTTCGAGCAGCTGCTCGGCAAGATCAGCGGCTACATGAAGAGCCGCCCCGGTTTCGTCAGCCACCGCCTGTACCGCTCGCTGAAGGACCCCAACGTGTTCGTCGAGACCGGCGAGTGGGAGGACATGGCCTCCCACCAGCAGGCCGTGATGGGCAGCGGGTTCCAGGAGGTCCTCCCGGAGCTGATCAAGCACGCGAAGGCCGAGATCGACCTCTACCAGACGGTCGAGGACTGATCGCCGATGACCACCGACGCCGGGCTCCACACGGTGATGCTCATGCGGGAGCTGGCGCTGAGCGCCGGCTACGCGGGCATCCTGCGCGCCGCCGCCGAGCTGCGGCTCGCCGACGCCCTCGGCGAGGCCCCCGCCACGGTCACCGAACTGGCCCTGGAGGTGGACGCCGACCCCGAGGCCCTTGCCCGCCTGCTGCGCGCGCTGGCCGTGCACGGCGTCTTCGCCGAGGACGGGCAGGGACGCTACACCCACACCGAGATGTCGCGGCTGCTGCGGGCCGACGCGCCACGCAGCATGCTGTACATGGTCCTGTGGGCCACCGAGCCCTGGACGTGGGCGCTGTGGGGCCGGCTCGCCGAGGCCGTGCGCCGGGGCGGCGAGGTGTTCGGCGAGGTCTACGGCAAGGACTTCTTCACCCACCTGCACGAGGACGCCCCGGACTCGGCGCAGGTGTTCGACCGGGCCATGACCCAGTCGAGCGTCATGTCCGCGCGCATGGTGGCCGAGATGCTGGACCTCGACGGGGCGGGCGTGGTCGCCGACATCGCCGGCGGCCAGGGCTACCTGCTGGCCACCCTCCTGGAGCGCCACCCCACGCTGCGGGGCGTGCTGTTCGACCTGCCCAAGGTGCTGCTGAACCCCGACCCGCGGCTGGCGGAGGGCGGGACCCTGGCCGGGCGCGCCCGGCTGGTGCCCGGCGACTGCCGCGAGTCGGTCACCCCCGGAGCCGACGTGTACGTGCTGAAGAACATCCTGGAGTGGGAGGACGAGAGCACGCTGCGCGCCCTGCGCAACGTCAGGGCCGCCGCGCGTCCCGGCGCCAAGGTCGTCGTCATCGAGAACCTGGTCGACGGCAGCCCTGAGATGAAGTTCGCCACCGCCATGGACCTGTTGCTGCTGCTGAACGTCGGCGGGCGCAGGCACACCAAGGACGGGCTGGTCGGGCTGATCGGCCAGGCCGGGCTGGAGGTCACCGGCCTGCGCCGGGTCGGCCCGTACCTGCACATGATCGAGAGCACCGTGCCGGGCGCCTGACCCGCGCGGCGCGGGACGGAGGCGAGGGGGCGGGCACGAGCGGATCGTGCCCGCCCCCTCACCCATGCCCGGAAACGGCCGGACGTCCCCCCGGGACAGAGCCCTGCACCCGGGAAGAGCCCCTCCGACCGGCAAGAGGCCCGCCGACCGGCAAGAGGCCCGCCGACCGGCAAGAGGCCCGCCGACCGGGAAGAGCCCGCCGACCGGAAGGGACCCGCCGACCGGCAAGAGGCCCGCAGACGGCGGAAGGCCCCGGCCGGGTGGGCCGGGGCCTGGGCGGGCGGATGGCCGGGTCAGGCGGGTGAGGCGGCGCCGGGGACGAACAGCTCCGCCGAGACGCGCAGGCCCGGGTCGCCGTAGGCGATCTTCTTGAGCATCGAGCGGTAGACGGGGGAGCGCGACACGACCCGCGCCAGCGCCGGCCGCACCATCGAGGCGAACCCGCCGGTGGAGAGCATGACCCTGCTCTGCGCGCGCTGGATCCTGGTCATGCTGTCCACGCTGGGCCTGCGCCTGAGGGTGAAGGCGCCGAGGAACGACGCCCGGGCGTCGCGGGACCGCAGGGAGGCCAGCAGGATCGGATGGACCGCCACCGCGTCCTGGATGGCCAGGTTGATGCCCTGGGCGCCGATCGGCCCGTGGGTGTGCGCGCTGTCGCCGATCAGCACCAGCCCGTCCCGCACCCACCGGTCGGCGCCGCCGGCGAACACGTCCAGAAGGGTCAGGTCGGTGAGCGCGCCGATGCGCTCGCGCACCAGGTCGGCGTACTCGGGGATCGCCGCGCAGATCTGCCGCTTGACGTGGTCCACGCCCTCGGCGGCCAGAGCGGCGTAGCCCTTGTGCGGGAGCGTCCAGCCGACCTGCACGCCGTCGGGCACCGAGGCGTAGGTGAGCACCGGGTTGCCGCCGTCCAGGAACACCCTGACCACGCGGGGCGGCGCCCCGGCGGCGGGCAGCTTGAACCACAGCACGTCCTGGTCGAAGACGTCCAGGCGGGTGTAGCCGATGCCGGCCAGGCGGCGCACCTTGGAGTACCTGCCGTCCGCGCCGACCACGCAGTGCGCGACGATCGCGTGCCGGCCGCCCCGTCCCTCGCACAGCGCGCCCCTCACCGCGCCGTCCTCCTCCAGCAGTCCGGTGACCCGGGTCCCGCCGAGGTAGGTGAAGCGGTCGTGGCGCAGGCAGTGCTCCAGCAGCTCCTGGAGCAGGTGGGGCTGCGGGATGGCGAGCAGGTGGTTGTGCGGCCCGGGCAGCCGGCGGTAGTCGCCGTCCAGCAGCACCCTGCCCCGGTCCACGAGCTGGAACCTGTCGTGCTCGTGGCTGCCGCGCTCGCGGGCCCCGGCGAGCACGCCGAGGGAGTCCAGCAGCGCCGTCCCGCCGGGTTGCAGGATCTCGCCGCGGTACTCGCGGTCGAAGGACGACGCCCGCTCGACGAGCGTGACCCGCGCGCCCGAGCGCAGCAGGACCAGCGCCAGCGTCAGACCGGCGGGACCGCCGCCGACCACGCAGAAGTCGGTCTCGATCTGCCTCTCGGGACTCTTCCCGGCGTCCTTCCCGGCGTCCTGATCGGCGTCCACCCTGGTGCCCGCCGTGATGTCCCGCCCGGTGTCCTCCGTGGTGTCCGCCGTGGGGCCCGCCGTGGTGTGTCGGCCGGTGTCCGTCATCGCCGTCCTCGTTCCTGTCACCGCGGCGGGGCCGCCCGGCCCGGCCCCGGTCATGAAAGCAGCCCCAGGCCGCCGTCCACGTTGATCACCTGGCCGTTGATCCAGGCGGCCTCCCCCGTGCTGAGCAGGGCGACGACCGCGGCGACGTCCTCCGGCGTGGTCAGCCGTCCGGCGGGCGTGCGCCGCGCCAGGAAGCGGATCGCCTCGGGGTTCGGCGTGTCGGGTCCTTTGTCCAGCTTGGTGGTGGAGACGCCGTTCACGGTGACGCCGTGCGGGCCGAGCTCGACCGCCAGATAACGCACCAGGCTCTCCAGCGCGGCCTTGGCCACCCCGAGGCTGACGTACATGGGGATCACGCTGTGCGCGCCGACGCTGGACACGGCGATGACCCGCCCGTCGTCGCCCATCAGTCCCTCGAAGGCCGGTGCCGCGAACAGCAGCGGGTTCAGGGCGGCGGCGACGTCCCCGTGCAGCGCCGCGACGTCGGGCCGGATGGCCGGCATGGGACGCCAGGACGCCGCGTTGTGCACGAACACGTCCAGCCGGCCGAAGCGGCGGCGGATCGCGCCGAGCAGGCGGGCCACCGCGTCGCGGGCCGTCATGTCGGCCTGCATGGTCAGCGCGGTGCCGCGCAGCCCGGCCAGGCCGCGCAGCGCCTCGTCGGCGTCCTTGTCGGAGTGGGCGTAGTTGAGGATCACATGGCAGCCGGAGGCGCAGAGCTTGCGCGCGATGGCCAGCCCGAGGCCGCGGGTGGCCCCGGTGACGAGCGCGACCTTCCCGTCGAGCCGCACGGAGGGGTCGGGCGCGGTGAGCGGGTCACTCACCGCGCGCCCCCGCGCCCGTCCGGGACTCGACGAAGGACTTCGCGTGCCGCAGCGTCGTGGTGCTGTTCGCGCTCAGGGCCTGCCGCACCCGCGTGCGGGCCTCGGCGAGGGTGGCGTCCGGGCCGAGGAGCTCCTTGACCGCCTCGGGGCGGATCACCACCGTGTGGGAGGAGGTGACCTCGACGCCCTCGCCGCTCTCGCGGAAGGACCAGCACCCCGTGTGCGCCGTCATGATCGCGGGCACGACGACCTGCTTGTAGACGATGCGCGAGCAGGGCGTGCACACCCGCACCGACGAGGTGGTGTGCGTCGACCCGTCGGGGGACCTGGTGTCCATCTCCATGACCTGCAGGCCCGGCACCTGTTCGGTCAGCTCGACGCGCGCCACGTGCGGCAGCCGCTCCGGCCAGTCCTGGCACCGGTAGATGTAGTCGTAGGCGTCCTTCGCCGGGCCGTCGATGAGCACGGTGTCGTCGAACGACAGCATCAGCTCGCCGAAGGCCAGGCTGCGTTCGGCCGACTCCTTCAGCCCGGCCAGCTCCTTGTCGCTGTTGCGGTCGACCGCGCGCCGGATCCACTCGACCTTCTCGGGGTCGTCGCCGACGGCCGCGAAGTCGTGCTTGAGCACGACCTCGGTCCGTCCGCCGGGCAGGGGGCGGATCACCCACTCGCCGCCCATGGAGGCGGCCGGCGGGCGCGGGTCACGCTGGCGGAAGGCCACCCGGCGCTCCTCGCGGCGCAGGGACCGGGCGGAGGTCCAGCTCCGCACCTCTCCGTTGGCGGTCGCCCAGATCCTGATCAGCTCCTCGGTGTCGTCGCCCTCGGCCCGCTCGGCGTGGATCGTCGGCCCGAAGTGCAGGGGCCAGGCGCCGACGTCGGCGATCAGCCCGTAGACGGCGTCCGGGGGCGCCGCGATCGTGACGGTGTGTTCGGTGACGTACGTGGTCTCCACAGCTGCTCGCCCTTTCCGCGCCTCAGTAGTTGCCGAGCCCGCCACAGATGTTGATCGCCTGGGCCGTGACCGGGGCCGCCGCGTCGCTGACCAGGTAGGACACCATCGCCGCCACCTCCTCGGGGGTCGTGTAGCGGCCCAGCGGGATCTTGGCCTCGAAGCGGCGCAGCACCTCTTCCTCGGAGATCCCCCAGTGGGCGGCGTACCCCTGCCGGACCCGCTCGGCCATCGGCGTCTCGACGTACCCGGGGCACACCGCGTTGACGGTGATGCCGGTCGGGGCCAGCTCCAGGCCCAGGGCCTTGCTGAAGCCGACGACGCCGTGCTTGGAGGCCGAGTACGGCGCGCCGAGCACGACGCCCTGCTTGCCGCCGGTGGAGGCGATGTTGACGATGCGCCCGAAGGACCGGCCGGCCAGGCCGCCGGCGGACAGGACCTCCCGGGTGACCAGGAAGACCCCGGTGAGGTTGGTGTCGATGACGCTGTGCCACAGCTCGTCGGGGATCTCCGCGGTGACCCCGCCGCCGCTGCGCCCGGCCGCGTTGACCAGGATGTCGACCGGCCCGTACCGGTCGGTCGCGGCGGCGACCAGGGCTCGCACCTCCTGCGCGGACCGCACGTCGCAGCTCGTGCCGTCCACCTCCAGGCCCTCCTCCGCCAGGTCCTTCACGGTGGCGGCCACGTCGGCGGCGGTGCGGGCGCAGATGTAGACCCGGATGCCCGAGCGCGCGAGCGCCCGCGCCACGCACAGGCCGATCCCGCTGGTGGCTCCGGTCACCAGGGCGGTCCTCGGTGCTTGGTCTGTCATGGGGGCTCCCTCCGCGTAAGGTCGGCTCACCGGGCCCCTGCCCGGGCGTCCGCCGTGCCGCGCCGTGCCTCGGCGACATAGCCCGGCAGGTACTTCTCGAACACCCCGGCGTAGTAGCCGGGGCCGAATCCGCACAGCTTCACCTCGGGCACCAACTCGGTGAGCTTGGCGATGGAGATCTCGTGCCTTCCCTCGTCGCGCACCTCGACCAGACGCTTGTCGGCGACCACGCCGAGCCGTCCCTCCAGGTGGGCGACGACGGTCTGCACGGGGATCGCCACGCCCGAGCCGACGTTGACGACCTCCCGCCGCACGCCGAGGGCGAGCAGCCGGTCCAGGCACATCACCACGTCGGCGATGTCGATGAGGTCCCGGCACACTCCGCGGTGGATGTACACGGTGCCGGACAGGATCTGCCGCACGAGCGCCGGCGGGAACTGGTGCGGCCTCTGGTGCGGGCCGACCAGGTGCGTCAGCCGCAGGACCAGGTGGTCCAGCCCCGAGTCGCGCAGTACGGCCTCCATCGCCAGCTTGTGCCGCGCGTACGGCGTGCTGGGGAAGACCGGGCCCCGCTCACGGCCCGGCGGGCCGTGGGTGCCGTACATTCCCTTGGACGCCGTCGACAGGTAGACCAGCCGGCGCCCGCGGGCGCGGCAGCGCTCGACGACCTCGTACAGCATGGTCGCCTCGCGCGCGAAGTCCTCCATCGAGGCGTTCGATCCGCTGGACACGCCCGCCGCGAACACCACGGTCCCGGGGTGCGAGCCGGCGATCGGCTCCAGATTTCGCGCGACGAACCCGCGCCCGACGATCTCCACCGGCTCACTCCTCGCGCTCAACGGTCTCGGTCGAGCATCCGGAGGTCCGTTCGGGCGGGGTTCGACTCCCGCTCGAGCCCGCGCTCCCGTCCCGTCCTCGGCTCTACCTCCAGGAGGGCTCGAGAGCGGCGCCGCACCATGCGGCAGCAGAGACCGAAGGCGAATCCACGGCCCTTCAAGGAGGACGCGGCATGACCGCAGACCAGGCGACAGCCGAGAAGCTCATCGACATGATCATGAACTACTCCCGGGCGCAGCTCGTGCGCACCGCCGTGGAGCTGAACATCGCCGACCGGCTCGCCGGGGGCCCGCGCACCGCGGGCGAGCTCAACGAGGAGATCGGCGGCCACCTCGACGCGCTGAGCCGCTTCCTCAAGGCGTGCACCGCGATCGGCCTGCTGGAGGAGCCCGAGCCCGAGCGGTTCGCGCTCGCGCCGCTCGGGGAGTTCCTGCGGACCGACACCCACGCCGGCTCGGCGATCTCCAAGGTGGCGCTCGGCGCGGCCGGCCCGGGCATGTACCGGATGGGCGAGTACTTCACCGAGGTGGTGATGACCGGGCAGCCGGTCGCCAAGTCGGCCTTCGGCCTGGACTTCTACGACTACTACGCGGCCAACGCGGTCGAGGGCGCCCGGTTCGGCGAGATGATGGCGCTGATGACCCACGGCTGCGCCGAGGCGCTGGCCACCACCTTCGACTTCGGCCCCTACCGGAAGATCATCGACATCGGCGGCGGCCACGGCATGCTGCTCAGCCGCATCCTGGAGGCCGCGCCGCACACCACGGGCGTGGTGTTCGACATGCCCGAGACGGTGGCCGGGGCCCGCACGTACATGGAGGAGCAGGGCCTGGCCGACCGCGCCGAGTTCGTGGCGGGCGACTTCCACTCCGAGCTGCCCTCCGGCGGCGACCTCTACACGATCAAGACGGTGCTGTGCGACTGGGACGACGAGCACGTCGCGCGCATCCTGGCCAACCTGCACCGGGCGACCACGCCGGGCACCGAGGTGCTGCTCATCGACTGGATCATGCCGGCGGACGCCTACGGCAACAAGGACTTCCTCATCGGCCTGTACTTGGGCAGCTTCAACATGCTCGCCCAGTCGGGCGGCAAGATCCGCACGCTGGCGGAGTGGACGGCGCTGATCGAGGGCGCCGGCTTCCAGATCAGCGACACCCTCACCCTGCCCGACCCGCCCACCCACTGGGACGTGCTCCGGCTCACCCGCCGTTAGACGCGGACCAGGGCCCGCGTCCCCGCAGAGGGCGGCGCGGGCCCTTCGCCGTCCCTGGGCGCCGGCGGGGAGGTCAGGAAGGGCGGGCGGCGGCGCCGCTCAGCCGGGGCAGGAAGCCGTCGAGCAGGCAGTCCAGCCCGTAGGCGAAGTCGAGGTCGGGATCGCTCTCCTCGCCCTCCTGCTCGATGAGGCGGCTGAAGGTGGGGTAGCCGCCGCCGGCCACCACCTCCTCGATGTAGGGCTGCACGGTGGCCGCCCACTGCTCCTCGGTCATCCCGTTGCGCCGTTTGGCCTCCTCGCCGGCCAGTTCCTGCAGGACGAAGCCGGTGACGTAGCTGGTCGTGGCGCCGACCATGCGCGCCATCTCGGGCAGGCGCAGCCCGTGCCCGTCGAGGGCGGCCAGGGTGTACTCCAGGTGGCGCAGCGCGTTCGGGCCGAGCGGCGCCCGCGAGGAGGCGGCCGCGACGAACCACGGGTGGCTGCGCAGCACCGCGCGAGTCTGGGTGGCGATGAGCACCAGCGCCGCGCGCCAGTCTCCCGCCGACCGCTCGGGCAGCTCGATCATGCCGTAGACCTCGTCGACCATCAGGTCGAGCAGGTCGTCCTTGTCGGGGATGTGCCGGTAGAGCGACATGGTGCCCGCGCCGAGCCGCACGGCGATGGCGCGCATCGACAGCGCGCCCAGCCCCTCGGCGTCCGCGATCTCGATCGCCGCGGCCACGATCTGCTCCCTGGTCAGCGCCGGGCGGCGGGCCGAGCCGGAACGCCCGAGGCGCGACCACACCAGCCCCGCGCGCGGCGCGGGCCCCCCGCCTTGTCGCTCGCCCATGCGCATCTCCCTTCACGTGCCCGGACGCCCTGCGGCTCCGGCGAGTTCCCCCACCGTCCATTATCCGGGTTGCGTACACCGCACCCTGGGGCGTACGCTCGTATCATAAAGCGTACTTAGTACGCATGACAATGGCGGAGAGGAGGCAGGCGATGGCGGACACAGAGGCTCCCGTGATCGAGGCGGAGGGCCTGCGCAAGCGATACAAGAAGACCATCGCGCTCGACGGCGTCGATCTGGCCATAAAACCCGGCACCATCTGCGGCCTGCTCGGGCCGAACGGCGCGGGCAAGACGACCGTGATCCGCATCCTCACCACCCTGCTCCGCCCCGACGGGGGCACCGCGCGGGTGGCGGGCTACGACACCGTCAAGCAGGCCGAGCTCGTGCGCTACCGCGTCGGGCTCGCCGGCCAGTACGCCGCGGTGGACGAGCTGCTCACCGGCCGCGCCAACCTGGAGATGATCGGCCGCCTGTGCCACCTGCCCCGCAAGGAGGCCCAGCGGCGCGCCGACGAGCTGCTGCACCGCTTCGCCCTCACCGACGCGGCCGAGCGGCTGGCCAAGACCTACTCCGGAGGCATGCGCCGCCGCCTGGACCTGGCGGCCAGCCTCACCGTCGAGCCGCCCATCCTGTTCCTGGACGAGCCCACCACCGGCCTCGACCCGCGCAGCCGCGCGGGCATGTGGACGCTGATCGCCGAGCTGGTCGAGGCCGGCACGACGGTCCTGCTCACCACCCAGTACCTGGAGGAGGCCGACCGCCTGGCCGACCAGATCGTCGTCATCGACGCGGGCAAGGTGCTGGCCACCGGCTCGCCGGCCGAGCTGAAGGCCGCCACCGGAGGCGAGCACGTGGACGTCGTCGTCCGCCGCGACGACGAGGTCGAGACCGCCCGCGCCGCCCTGGCCCGCCTGGCCTCGGCGCGCCCCCGGGTCGAGCGCCACCTGCGGCGCATCACCGTCCCGGTGACCGGCGGGCCCGCGGCCCTGGTCGAGGCGGTCCGCGAGCTGGACGCCCGCTCGGTCGGCATCGACGACATCTCCCTGCGGCGCCCCACCCTCGACGACGTCTTCCTGCGCCTGACCGGGCGGCTCGCCGACCGGTCGGGCGACACCCCCACCACCGACGAACTGACCTCGCAGGGAGCGGCACGATGAGCATCCCCGGCACTCTGGTCCTGCCGCTGCCCCCGCGCGGCTGGCGCTCGCGCCTGCGCTGGACGGTGGCCGACTCGCTGACCATCACCCGGCGCAACCTCAGCCACATCAGGCAGGTGCCCGAGCAACTGATCGACGTCACCCTGCAGCCCATCATGCTGGTGCTGCTGTTCGCCTACGTCTTCGCGGGCGCCATCCACATCAGCGGGGGCGACTACCGCGAGTACCTGGTGCCCGGCATCTTCGTGCAGTCCATCTTCTTCACCGCCGGCGGCACGGCGGTGAACGTCTCGCTGGACATGACCCGCGGCATCAACGACCGGTTCCTGTCGCTGCCGATGGCGCGGTCGGCGGTGCTGCTCGGCCGCACGGTGTCCGACCTGTTCGAAAGCGCCATCAGCCTGGTCATCATGGCGCTGTGCGGGCTCATCGTCGGCTGGCGGGTGCACACCGACCTCGGCTCGGCCGCCGCCGGGTTCGCCATGCTGCTCGTGCTGGCCTACGCGGTGAGCTGGGTGGCGACCTACGTCGGCCTGGTCACCCGCGGGCCCGAGGCCGCGACCGGCGTGACCATGGCCGTGCTGCTGCCGCTGACCTTCGTCGCCAACACCTTCGTGCCGACCGAGGGCATGCCCGCGCTCGTGCGCCCCATCGCCGAGTGGAACCCGATCAGCGCCGCCGCGGCCGGCGCGCGCACGCTGTTCGGCAACCCGAGCGTGATGCCGCAGGGCGGCGCCCCCGCCTGGCCGCTGCAACACCCCGTCCTGGCCACCTTCGCCTGGTCGGCGGTGCTGCTGGCGGTGTTCGCCTCGCTGGCGATCCACCGCTTCCGCAACGCCATGGCCCGCTGACCCCGCCCGCCGGCCCCGTGCGCTGACCCGTCCGCGGGCCTCCGGCGGGGCTCGACCGGCGACCGGCATCGTGACAGGACCCACGACGACAGGAGCGGACATGGATCTGAATCTGCGGGGCCGGTCGGTGCTGGTCACCGGGGCGAGCGGCGGCATCGGGCAGGCCATCGCGCGCGTCTACGCCGCCGAGGGCGCCAAGGTGGCCCTGACCTACCACACCGGCGCGGAACGGGCCGAGAAGCTCGCCGAGGAGCTGACCCGTGGCGGCGCGGCCGACGTCATGACCGTGCGCTACTCGCTGGAGGACCCGGCGACGGTGGCCGCCGCCGTCGCCGCCCTCGAACGCTGGGACGGCCCGGACGTGCTCGTCGCCAACGCGGTCCGCTGGGGCGCCCGGCGCGCCCTCGGGCAGCGGCTATGGGAGGTGCCCGAACACGACTGGGAGCCGGTGATCGGCCACAACGTCGCGCCGACCCTGCGCACCGTCCAGCTCGCGGTCCGCGGCATGGCGGCCCGGCGCTTCGGCCGCGTCGTGCTCATCTCCTCCCACGTCGCGCTCAACGGCCACCCCGGCCAGGAGTTCTACGGGGCGGCCAAGGCGGCGCTGCACGGCTTCTGCCGCAGCCTCGCCTGGGAGGCCGGCGGGGAGGGCGTGCTGGCGAACGTCGTGTGCCCGGGTCTGACCCTCACCGAGCGCGCCCGCACCGGCCTGCCCGACCACGTCAGGGAGGCCGAGGCGGCGCGCACGCCGACCGGCCGGCTGAGCTCGCCCGAAGACGTGGCACGGACGGTGGCCTTCCTCGGCTCCCCGGCCAACGGCAACATCACCGGCCAGCTCCTCACGGTCGCCGGAGGCCGCTAGCGCCCCGGCAAGGAAGGACGATCACCATGCGCATCATGCGGTTGCGTACGACGACCCCCATGGCGGCGGCCCTGCTGTTCGTGCTCCTCGCCGCCCCGGGCGGCTGCGGCGCCGGAGCGGCCATCACCGCCGACTCGGTCGCGCGCATCGGCGCCGGCGCCTTCGCGGACGCCGGCCACCCCCTGGCCGACGGGCTCGACTGCACGGCCAAGTCCAAGGGCGCGGTCAAGTACGACGTCGACTGCACCGGCCGCACCAAGGACGGCAAGAAGGCCACCCTGACCGCCAAGAACGTGGCCGAGGACTCCCACGACGACGACGGCGTCTTCGTCGGCAAGGTGGACGGCAAGACCATCTTCAGCCGTAAGTGCCTCGCCTGCTGATCCTCGACCGGCTTTCGAGAGGCCGCTGTGAGCATGTGGTTCCCACCGGAACGGCCGAAGGGAAAGCCGTGGAACGCCGAATCGTCGACCTCGCGCACGTGGTGGCCGAGGACATGGTCGTGAGCCCGTTCATGCCCAGGCCCGTCATCGGCGCGATGCTCGACCGCGCCCAGTCGGCCCGCTTCCTCGCCGAGGGGGTGTCGTGCCTGATGTCGAAGATCGAGGTGGTCGGGAACACCGGCACCTACCTCAACGCCCCGTACATGTTCCACCAGGACGGCCCCGACCTGGCCGCCCTCGACCTGGCGCGCCTGGTCGACCTGCCCGTGCGGGTCGTCCGGGTGCCCGAGGGCGTCGTCGCGATCGACCCCGAGGCGCTGGGCGAGCTCGGCGACCTCTCCGGCGCGGCGCTGCTGATCAACACCGGCCACGACCGCCACTACGGCGGCGACGCCTTCTTCACCGCCTCGCCCTTCCTGACCGCCGACGCGGTCAAGCACGTGATCGCGGCCGACCCGGTGCTCGTCGGCATCGACTCCCACAACATCGACGACGGGACCGACAACCACAAGCCCGCGCAGAACCTCCTGCTCGGCGCGGGCATGTGCGTCGTGCAGCAGCTCACCCGGCTCGGCGAGCTGCCCGAGCGCGGCGCCCGGCTGACCGTGCTCCCCATGCCCGTCAAGGGCATGGCCAACATCCCCGTCCGCCCAATCGCGCTGACCGGCTGAGCCGCCCCGGGACCGGCACCGAGCCGGGTACGGGGACGGCGCAGGACCGGCCCCGAGCCGGCGCCGAGCCCGTGCAGGCCCGGCGCCGAGCCGGCTCATCCCCGGTCGACCATGCGCATCATCGGCGGGGCGTAACGCTCGCCGGCGGCGCAGCCGGGCGGGAACAGCTCCTCGACGCGGCGCAGCCCGGCGGCGGTCACCGGCGTCGCGGCCGCCGCCGCGTCGCGCTCCAGGTGGCCGGGGTCCAGCGTCCCGGGAATGACCGCGACGTCGCCGCCCCTGGACAGCAGCCAGGCCAGCGCCAGCTCCGCCGCGCCGTGCCCCAGCTCCGCGGCCAGGGCGGCGAACCGCGCGGCGAGGTCCAGGTTGCGGGCCAGCGCCTCGCCCTGGTGGCGCGGGTCGCGGTGACGCCAGTCGTAGGGTGACAGCGCGTCCATGTCGGGCCGCTCCCCGGTGAGCATGCCCAGGCCGAGCGGGCGGTAGGCGACGAACCCGATGCCGAGCCGCCGGCACGCGGGCAGGATCTCCCGCTCCACGTGGCGCTCCCACAGGGAGTACTCGGTCTGCACGGCGGTGAGCGGCTGGACGGCGTGCGCCCGCTCGATCGTCGCCGCGGCGGCCTCGCACAGCCCGACGTGGCGCACCTTGCCCTCCGCCACCAGCTCCGCCATCGCCCCCATGGAGTCCTCCACGGGCACCGCGGGGTCGACGCGCGCCAGGTAGTACAGGTCGATGACGTCGGTGCCCAGCCGTTTGAGCGACGCCTCGCAGGATCGCCGGACCGCCTCAGGGCGCCCGTCCAGGCCGGGCGGGCCCGCGTCGCGGTGCACGACGCCGGTCTTGGTGGCGACGACGGCCTGCTCGCGCCGGCTGCCGAGCAGCCGTCCGAGGGCCTCCTCGCCCACGCCGCCGCCGTAGTAGCCGGCGGTGTCGAACATCCGCACTCCGAGGTCCAGGGCGCGCGCCACGGTGGCCGCCGCCCGCTCCCCGCGCCCGGCCGGCGTGGCCAGGCCCATGCAGCCCAGGCCCACCGCCGGCACCGTCAGTCCCTGTCCCAGGGTCGCCTCGCGCATCGCCGTGCCTCCTCGGTCGTTCAGCCTTCGCTCGTTCAGCCTTCGGTCGTCCAGCGCTCGGTCGTCGAGCCGTCGGTCGTCCAGCGCTCGGTCGTCCAGCGCTCAGTCGTTCAGTCGTTCAGCGCTCAGTCGTTCAGCACGGCGACGGCCCGCGCCCAGCCGGCGCCCGCGCCCGCGATCTTGACGGGGAAGCAGACGACCTGGAAGCCGAACGGCTCGGGCAGCGCGTCCAGGTTCGCCAGCCGCTCGATCTGGCAGTACTCGCGCTGCCTGCCCAGGAAGTGCGCGGGCCACAGCACGCTCGTGTCGCCGGTCTCGTGGTAGGTCCTGATGATGTGCGGGAACGGCGCGTCCAGGCTGAAGGCGTCGGTGCCGATCACCTTCACGCCCATGTCGAGCAGCAGCCGCGTCGCCGGCCCGTCCAGCCCCGTGAAGTCGGTGAAGTAGGCCGGTGTGCCCACCCGGGCCGCCGCACCGGTGTTCAGCAGCACGATGTCGCCCGGGCTCGGGGTGTACCCGATCCTGGCCAGCTCCTTCTCGATCACCGTCGGCCCGGCGGCGCCCGTCCCGAACGAGGTGAGGTCCAGGACCACCCCGGGCGCGAAGAACCACTCCAGCGGCATCGCCTCGATCGTCCTCGGCGTGCCGTAGGAGGCGGCCGAGCCGTAGTGGGCGGGCGCGTCCACGTGGGTGCCGGTGTGCACCGTCAGCGAGAGGGTGTCGTTGTTGAGGAACTCCCCGCCGGGCAGGGCGTCCACGTCGAACTCGATGCCCATGTGGGCGCGCAGTTCCTCGCTCATGTGGCGCGCCCCCTCGGCCGGGGACATGGCCGTGTGGAGGACCGGGTCGGGTTCCCAGAAGCGCGCGTCGATGGGCGAGGACAGGTCGATCAGCCGCATTCCAACTCCCGCGTCACAGGTCGGCGGCCGGCTCGGGCGAGCCGGGGCTCACAGCCGTCACCGTCCACCGCGCTGCTCGAAAGGCGCTCGAGGCGGTCTCCAGCCGGCGCGGTCACGCTGGGCGGGTCACGCCACCACCGCGGAAGGGACGGCCCCATGGTGTTGCCATCGGTCATCGGCACCCTGTCGATCGACGAGCTGCACGTGCGCGTGCAGCGCTTCTACGCCGAGCAGATGCGCCTCCTCGACACCGGAGCCACCGGCGAGTGGGCCGAGACGTTCACCGAGGACGGCACCTTCAGCGTGCCGACGTTCGCCGAACCGGTCCGCGGCCGGGCCGCCATCGCCGCGGGGGCGCGGGAGGCGGCCAGGGCCCGGGCGGCGGCCGGCGTCGTCCACCGCCACTGGATGGGCATGCTCACCGTCGAGCCGGGCGAGGACGGCACCGTCCGCGCCCGCTCCTACGCCCTGGTGATCGAGACCCCGCTGGGGAAGGCGCCGAGCCTGCACCGCAGCACCGTGTGCGAGGACCTCCTGACCCCCTGCGCCGACACCTGGCAGGTCCGCGAACGCGTCGTCACCCGGGACGACCTGCCTGCCCGCTGACCCCCTCGGCCGCCCCGCCCGACGGTCCCGCCCGGCGCCGGCCCTCGCCCGCCGTGCGTGCGGTGCGCGGTGGGACGCGGGCGGCGCCGGCCGTGCGGGCGGGCGGCCGGTGAACGCCGACCGTCCGATGACCCGGCGTTGATCGTCGGCTGACCTTCCTCCCCCTAGCGTTTCGATTCGATGGCCGGCCGTAAGCCGGGTGCTCGGAGCGCGAAGGGGAGTCATGCAGCGGCGCACGTTGCCGGTTCGGTCGCCCGGGGGTCGTAGCTGATGCGGGAGGCCCGACGCGGGGCCGCCCGGCCGCTCCTCGCCGCCTGCGCCCTGACCCTGACGACGACGGTGATGATGACGGTGTCCGCCTGCGCCGGTGAGGGGCCGCGTCCCGCAGCCACGCCGTCCGCCCCGGCGCCCACGGCCGCCGCCGCCGCGCCCGTGCCGCACGGCGGCGCGAAGAAGGCGCCGGCCCGGGACGTCTACGCCGGGGATCGGGCCGGGATGCTCAGTCCGGTCGTCGCCTCATTCCCGTCGCTGGTGTACGTGCCGAACAGCGAGAGCGGCACGGTCAGCGTCATCGATCCCAGGACCTACAAGGTCGTGCGCCATTTCCACGTCGGCCGCCGGCCCCAGCACGTCGTCCCCTCCTGGGACCTGAAGACGTTGTGGGTCAACAACAACGACGGCAACACGCTGACGCCGATCGACCCGGCGACCGGCGAGCCGGGCAAGCCGATCCGGGTCGAGGACCCCTACAACCTGTACTTCACCCCGGACGGCGCATCGGCGCTGGTCATGGCCGAGCGGCTCAACCGGCTGGACTTCCGCGACCCGCACACCTTCGCGTTGCGCGGCTCGCTGCCGATGCCGTGCCGGGGGATCAACCACGCCGACTTCACCGCCGACGGCGAGACGATGCTGGCCAGCTGCGAGTTCTCCGGCCACCTGGTGGCGATCGACCTGGCCCGGCGCAAGGTGCGCGAGGTGGTGAGCCTGCCGCACCGCGGCATGGCCCACCACCCGAACATGCCGCAGGACGTCAAGCTGTCCCCGGACGGCACGACCTTCTACGTCGC
Organism: Sphaerisporangium sp. NPDC004334; assembly: GCF_053602655.1. NCBI lineage: Bacteria > Bacillati > Actinomycetota > Actinomycetes > Streptosporangiales > Streptosporangiaceae > Sphaerisporangium > Sphaerisporangium sp. NPDC004334. The sequence goes on along the minus strand of NZ_JBSGDZ010000042.1, from coordinate 28,080 downwards.
CGACATGGCCGCGGGCGGGGTGTGGCTCGTGGACGCCCGGGACTTCAAGGTGGAGGATTTCCTCCAGACCGGCGCCGGCGCCCACGGGCTCTACGTCAGCCGCGACTCGCGGAACCTGTACGTCTCCAACCGGGGCGCGGGCTCGGTGTCGGTGGTGTCCTTCGCCCGCCGCCGCCCGGTGGACACCTGGCGCATCCCCGGCGGGGGCTCGCCGGACATGGGCGGGGTGTCGGCCGACGGCCGGAGGCTGTGGCTGGCCGGCCGCTACCACGGCGTCGTCTACGTCTTCGACACCGAGAAGGGCCGGCTGATCCACACCATCCGCGTCGACGCGGGCCCCCACGGCCTGGCCGTCTACCCCCAGCCGGGCGCCCACTCCCTCGGCCACACGGGCGTCTTCCGGTAAGGCGCCCGCGCCGCGGCGCTCAGCCCACCGGGACCTGGTAGTCCCTGGCGAGGTCGGAGACGGCGGCCTCCTTGAGGATGACCGTGCCGCCGACCGCCGTCTTGTCCGGGACGACGACGTAGGAGGCGCGGGAGGCCGGCTGGTCGACGTGGGAGAAGTCCATCGGCCGGCCGAATCCGCCGTCCCAGGACGGCTGCGACCGGTGCGCCCTGACGATGCCGTCGCGGCTGAGGTCCTTGTTCGCGCACGCCTGCTTCAGCGCGTCACCCACGATCATCGCCGCGCCGTAGCCCGCGCCGACGCCGCTGTCGACGGGCTGCCCGGGGTACTTGGCCCGGTAGTCGGCCACCAGTTTCTGGACGGCCGGGATGGGCGCGCTCATGGGCGCCGCGGCGGTCATGACGTAGAAGCTCTTCAGCAGCGCGGGCGCGGCCGGGGTGCCGAGCAACTGCGGGCTGTAGGCCGAGTTGCTGCCGACGAACGGGATGTCCATGCCCTTGGCGACGGCCACGCCGACCAGGGAGGCCGCCTGCCTCGGGCCCGCCGACACCATGATCGCCTTGACGCCGGCGTCCTTGAACGCCGACACCTGGGCGCTCATGTCCTGGTCGGTGGCCTTGATCTTCTGCTCGACGACGGTGAGCCCCAGCTTGCCGGCGGCGTACTTGGACCCGTTGAGCGCGCTCGCGCCGTAGTCGCCCTCGAAGTACAGGTGACCGATCTTGTCGCCGGACCGGATGCCCTTGTCCTTGGCGAGGAAGTCCACCCCGTTGATCATGTCGATGTCGTAGGTGGTGCCGGTGACCTGGATGGCCTGCCCGCCGAGCAGGCTGGTGGCCCAGGCCATGGGCAGCGTCAGCATCTTGTCGTCCTCGATGCGCCGCTTGAGCGCCGTGACCATCGGCGAGCCGATGAACTGGGGGACGGCCGCGGACTTCGGCGCGATCTCGGTGTAGGCGGCCACCGCCTTCTGCACGTCGTAGCCGTGGTCGCGGACGATGCCCGCGAGCTTGCGCCCGCACACCCCGCCCGCCGCGTTGGCCTGCTCGAAGTACAGCTGCTGCGCCTGGGTGAGGCTCTTGCCGAAGGAGGCGTAGGGGCCGGTCAGGTCGGTGAGGATGCCGAGGGTGATGGCGTCGGCGCTCACGCCGGGGCCGGTCTTCACCCCGTCTCCGCCGGTGGCGGGCTCGCCGCCCGTGGCCTTGCCGCTCGCGCACGCGCCGGCCGTCAGCGCGAGCGCGAGCGCGGCCAGCGGGACGCCTGCCGTACGCATGCCGGATCTGCCCATGTCAGCTCCTGGTGTCGGGGGAGGGAGAGGGAGTGGGGGAGTGGGGGGCGGGCGCCCGCGGGGCGCGGGCGAGGAGGGTCACCCGGGCGCCGGCCGCCGCGCGCAGCCGGGCGAGCAGCCCGGCCAGGCCGCCGGGCAGGAAGAGCACCACGGCGACCACGGCGGCGCCGTACAGGATGCGGGCCGCCTCGGCGGGGGAGAGGCCGCCGGAGCCCGGCTCGGCGATGAGCGGCAGGTCGTCGCTGTAGCGGGTGAGGAGCTGGGGCAGCACCGAGACGAACACCGCGCCGAGGACCGCGCCGCCGACCGACCCCAGGCCGCCGATGACGATCATGGCGAGGTAGTCGAGGGACAGCAGCACGCCGAAGTAGTCCGGCACGGTCCGCTGGAACACCAGGGCGAGCATCACCCCGGCCAGCCCGCCGTACATGGACGACAGCACGAACACCCCGGCCCGATAGCGGGCGACCGGGACGCCCATGACCCCGGCGGCGATCTCGTGGTCGCGGATGGTGTTCATCGCCCGGCCGGGCCGCCCCCGCAGCACTCCCCGGGCGAACGCCGCGGCGCCGAGCACGAGCAGCAGTCCGAGGAACCACAGCCGCTCCAGCGAGCCGAACGGCACGCCGAACAGCACCAGGGACGGGGTGTCGGCGAAGACCAGCCCGAACAGCTCCATCGGCGGGACGGCCCGCCCGTTGTACCCGCCGGTGAGCGGTTCGGCGTTGAACAGCACATGCTGGCCGAGGAAGATCAGCGCCAGCGTGGCGATGCCCAGGTAGGCGCCCTTCAGCCGCCCGGCGATCGGGCTGAACAGCCCGCCGGCCACCCCGGCCGTCAGCACCGCGAGCGCCGCGGCGAGCGGGGTGGGCAGCCCGAGACCCGCCGCCGCGTGCGAGGCGCCCGCGGCCGGGGCGTCGGCGAAGTAGACGTAGGAGTAGGCGCCGACGGCGAGGAAGAAGGCGTGGCCCATCGACAGCTGCCCGGTCGAGCCGGTCAGCAGGGCGATGCCGATGGCGCCGACCGCCGCCGACATCGCGAACAGCCCGGTCTGCAGCCAGAACCCCTCCAGGTAGAAGGGGATCGCGATCGCGGCCGCCGCCCCGGCGGCCCACACCAGTGCCCGGCGCGCCCGGGAGCGGCCGTCAGACACGGACGGTCTCCCTGGTGCCGAACAGGCCGGCCGGGCGCAGCAGCAGGATGACGACCATGACCAGGAACGGCGCGACGTCGCCGATGCCGCGCCCGAGGAAGGCGAGCTGGTTCTGGTAGCCGCTCATCAGCGCCTCGGTGACCCCGACGATCAGGCCCCCGGCCAGCGCGCCGGTGGTGGAGTCCAGCCCGCCGAGGATGGCCGCGGGGAACGCCTTGATCGCGGCCAGGGAGGTGCCGCGGTCCAGCCCGGGCGTGGGGAACACGCACAGGAACAGCGCGGCCACCGCCGCGAGGGCCCCGGCGACCGCCCACGCGCTCAGCGAGACCCGGCCGAGGCGGATGCCCATCAGGGCGGCGGTCTCGGCGTCCTCGGCGGTCGCGCGCATCGCGATGCCCCAGCCGGTGTACTTGAACGCCAGCAGGAACAGCGTGATCAGCGTCGCGGCCGTGCCGAGCGCGACCAGTCGCGTCTCGGCGACGGTCACCTGGCCGAGGTGGACGACCGCGTCGCCCCAGGGGTCGCCGAGCGCGAGGATCTCGGTGCCGATCTGGCGGGTCAGCTCGGTGGTCAGGACGATGTCGACGCCGATCGTCACGATGGCCAGCACGTTGTGGGACCCGGCGCCGGCCCGCCGGATGATGAGGAACTCGATCAGCGCCCCCACCGCCGCCGCGGCGGCGACGCCCACCAGCAGCGCGGCCCAGAAGCCGGTGACCGGCTGGAGCCGGGCCACCAGGTAGCCGCCGGCCAGCAGCAGCGAGGCGTGGGCGAAGTTCACCACCTCGGTGGCCTTGAAGATGACGACGAAGCCGAGGGCGATGAGCGCGTAGACGGCCCCGATGGAGATCCCGTTGAGCAGGAGCTCCAGGAATGTGATCACTTGTCCTCCTGGTCGGCGCTCGGGCCGAGGTAGGCCCGGATGACCTCGGGGTCGTCCTGCACCTGTCCGGGCGTGCCGTCGGCGATGCGGCGCCCGAAGTCGAGCACGGTGATCCGGTCGGCCAGGCGCATGACCATGCCCATGTCGTGCTCGACCAGCAGGACCGAGATGCCGAGGCCGCGGCGGACCTCGGCGATCAGCCCGGCCATCTCGGCCCGCTCGCCGGCGTTCATCCCGGCCACCGGTTCGTCCAGCAGCAGCAGCCGCGGCTCCATGCACAGGGCGCGGGCCAGTTCCACGCGCTTGCGCACCCCGTAGGGCAGCAGCCCGACCGGCGTGCCGAGCAGGCCGCCGAGGCCCGCGAAGTCGGCGATCTCGGCCGCCCGCTCCCGGTGCCGCGCCCATTCGCGGCGGGCGGCGGGCAGCCGCAGGCCGGAGGAGACGAACCCGGCCCGGGTCAGCCGGTGCCGTCCGAGCATCAGGTTGTCGATCACCGGCTGGTGACCGGACAGGGCGATGTTCTGGAACGTCCGCGCGACCCCGAGCGCGGCGATGCGGTGCGGCGCCAGCGCCGTGAGCTCTGTGCCGGCGAAGCGGACGCTGCCCGAGGCCGCCCGGTACACCCCCGACAGCACGTTGAAGCAGGTGGACTTGCCCGCGCCGTTCGGCCCGATGACCGCGTGGACGCTGCCGGGCGCCACGGTGAAGCTCACCTCCGACAGCGCGGTCAGCCCCGCGAACCGCACCGTCACCTGCCGGACCTCCAGCAGCGCCGGGTCACTCGTCCCGCCCCGCGGCCCAGGCATACCGTCCGGTTGGTATGACGGGGTCATCCCTGCCACCTCCCGATCGCCCGCCGTCCGGCGGGGCCGTCCAGGGGCCGGCCGTCCGCCGGGTCGCCCATGCCGAGGTAGCGCCGCCGCACCTCGTCGCCCGCGGCCAGTTCGGCGGCGGGACCCTCCAGTGCCACCTCGCCGACCTCCAGCACATAGGCGTAGGAGGCCAGCGACAGCGCCGGCGCCACGTTCTGCTCGATCAGCAGCACCGAGGTGCCGCGCGCGTTGATCTCCCTGACCGTCTCGGCGATGCGGGTGGCCATCATCGGCGCCAGGCCCAGCGTCGGTTCGTCCAGCAGCAGCATCGACGGGCGCGCCATCAGGGCCCGGCCGATCGCGAGCATCTGCTGCTCGCCGCCCGACAGCAGTCCCGCCCGCTGGTGGGCCCGCTCCGCCAGCACCGGGAACAGGCCGAGGACCTCCTCGCGCGCCGCCGCGGAGCGCCGGCCGCCGCCGAGTCCGCCGGCGCGCAGGTTCTCCTCGACGGTCATCCGGGCGAACACCCGCCGGCCCTCGGGGACCTGCGTCACCCCGCGCGCCACCACGGCCGGGGCCGCGAGCCCCGACAGTCGTGTCCCCGCCCAGCGGACCGTCCCGCCGCCGATCGCGCCCCGGTGGAAGCGCAGCGTCCCGGAGATGGCCCGCAGAAGCGTGCTCTTGCCCGCGCCGTTCGCGCCCAGGACGGCGACGATCGCCCCGGGAGGCACCCGTAAGGACACCCCGCGCAGCGCGGGAACCGCTCCGTAGCTCACCGCCAGTCCGCTGACCGTGAGCCCGGCGTCGGCCGGGGGCGCCGTGGCCGCCATCGCTCCTCCTTCGGGTCGGTGAGCCACATACGAACGCCGCTCGCGCACCGTCGTCCAGATGCGGCGGTGAAGTCGCAACCGGTGCCCACCGCCGCAGGAGGGCCGTTGTGCGCCCGCACAACGGCGCGTCACGAAACGAAACCGAACCTTGTTCCGTCCGGGCGGCGGATGGCAATCTACGAAAGATGCCCGCCAAGCGAAACGAGCACGTTGACGACGATGTGCGGCACGTCCTGCGCATCGTCGCCGCCCGGCTGCTCGAACGGCTCCCGGAGCTGGCCGACGAGCTGGTGGCCCGGGTGCGCGAAGGCGACGAGGCCTACCGCAGGCTCGTCTCGCCGGAGGAGCACCGACAGAGCACGGAAGAGGGCCTGCGCATCGGCATCTCCGCCATCCTGCAACGGCCCCAGAAGCGCCGCGACCTGGAATTCGCCCGGTCCATGGCCCGCCGCCGCGCCGAGCAGGGGCTGCCCATGGACTCCCTCATGCGCATGTACCGCCTGGCGGCGCAGGTCACCTGGGCCGGGTTCGTCGACCTGGTCGAACGCGAGCACCCCGAACTGCTCGGCGCGCTCGTGCGCACCGCCACCCACGTCTGGCACGCCATCGACCGGCAGGCGCTGACCGCGGCCGAGACCTACCGGCGGCGCGAGAAGGAACTGCTCGGCCGCGGCACCGAGCGGGTGAACGCGCTGCTGGACGACCTGCTGGAGGGGACCGGCGACGCCGCCGTCGCCCGCTCGGCCGCCGCCGCCCTCGACCTGCCCGAGCGCGGGCGTTATGCGGTCGTCACAATCAGGCTGCCGGTCCGTCAGGGTCCCTGCGCCGACTCCCACTCCGAGACGCTCGGCGCGATGCGGCTGATCTGGCGCATGCGCACCCACTACGAGGTCGCCGTCGTGGCGCTCGGCGACGGCACCCTCGACCACCTGGTCGAGGGCATGGCCCCGGTGGTCTGCGGCCCGGCGGGGGTCAGCCCGGTCGTGGAAGGGCTGGAGGAGCTGGCCTCGGCCAGGAAGCTCGCCGAGCTGGCCATGCGCACCTGCGCGGGATGCGGGCCCGAGATCGCCCGGCTGGACCGGCGGCTGCCGGCCGCGCTGGTGGTCGCCCAGCCCGAGCTGTCCGGCCGGCTGACCGGCGAGGTGCTCGGCGCGCTGCTCGCGCTGGACGCGGCCGACCGCGAGGTGCTGCTGGCCACCCTGTCGGCCTGGCTGCGCTGCGAGGGCTCGGCCGTGCGCGCCGCCGGCCAGCTGTACTGCCACCGCAACACGGTCTTCAACCGCATCCGCCGCGTCGAGCGGCTCACCGGGCGCTCGGTGTCGCGTCCCCGCGACATCGTCGAGCTCGCCCTGGCCCTGGAGGCCGTCCGCCTCCTCCCGGCCGGCTGACCGCCCGCCGCCGGGCGACCGGTCCCGTCTCCCGGGCGGTCGACCCCGGTCACGGCCCGGCGGCGGGGTTGGGTGAAGCAGGGCGGCGGGATGACCTTGAATTGGCCGGTGCGTGACCGGTGTCTTCCTAACGTGGCGGTAGCCGGGCGCACCAGGCGTTCCGGGTACGAACACGGCCAGATCGGAAGCACCGCCGGTGATCAGAAGAGCGCTCGACATCCTGGGGCCGCCCCTGCTGCTGCTCGCCGTCGCGTCGGCCCTCGGCCTGGCCGCCCGGACCTCCGAGTGGACCGGCGCCGACCTGCGCCTGGACGAGACGGTGCGCGCGACGCGGTCCGCCCCGCTGACCGAGCTGGCCCACGCCCTGCACGCGGCCTTCACCCCGCCCGCCGGAGTGACCATGATCGCGCTGCTCACGGCCGTCCTGCTGCTGGTCCGGCGGCCCCGCACGGCGGTCGTCACGTTCCTGCTGGTCACCGTCGGATGGACGATCAACTCGGTGGTCAAGGCGCTCATCGACCGGCCCCGGCCGCCGGTCGCCTTCCAGCTCGTTCCCGAGCTCGGTCACGACAGCTTCCCCAGCGGCCACGTGGCCCTGACCATGTCACTTGCGTTCGCCGCGGCCTACCTCGCCCACGGCACCCGGTACTTCCCCGTGGTCGCCGCGGCGGGCGTGCTGCTGGTGGTCGCGCAGGCGCTGGCCCGGCTGTACCTGGGCGTCCACTACCCGACGGACGTGGCCGGGTCGATCTTCACCAGCACGGCGGGCGCCTGGGCCGTGCTGCGGCTGAGCGCCGCCCGCGAGAGCCGCCGCGTCCGGGGCCGGCCCGGCGAGAGGGACGACCCCCGCCCGGTCACCGGCCTGCCCATCTGACGAGCCTCGCGCCCACCCGGCCACCGAAGCCTCGCGCCCACCCGGCCACCGAGGTCCCCGTGGAGCCCGGGCCCGTCCCGGCGTTCAGCTTCGCGCGTCGCGCGGGGAGCCGGGCGCGCCGCCCGCGACGGCGGCGATCGAGGCGGCCACGTCCGGATCGAGGGCGAACGCCGTGTCCAGCCGGGTCAGCGCGAGCAGCCGGCGCAGGAACCCCTCGGCGCCCGCGAGCCGCACCCAGCCCCCCGACGCGGCCACCCGCTGGCGGAGGTCCAGCAGCAGCCACACGCCGCCCGAGTCGCAGAACCGCAGCCCCGCGACGTCCAGGATGACGCGGTCGCACCCCTGCGCCAGCAGGCCGTCCAGAGCCTGGCACGTCTTGGCCCGCGTGGTCGCGTCGAGCTCGCCCTCCAGCGTGACCACCGTGCAGACGGGGTCGCGGTGGGGGACGATCGCCAGCTTCAGAGGCATCCGGCCGCTCCCTTTGCCGAACGTCGAAGACGGCAGCGTCAGCTCACATGGACGGGGTTGTCATCGTTCCTGTCGTCCTCCATCGTCGCATCGGGCCATCGCCTCCGGACCCCTCAGGCGCGCTATGTACCTGGATCGAGACCTGGTACCGCACCGTACGCCAGAAGCGTCATTTTTATATGTAATGCTGACGATATGGAGTCGGCACCTTCGGAAACCGTCTATCCCCAGTCCGTCGAGTCGAGCGAGCTGCTCGACCGCACCCCTGGCCTGTGGGTGGACGCCAGCGACGACGACGATCCGGTCCTGCTGTACGCCGACGGGCGCACCGTGGACACCTGGCGCGAGCATTATCCCTACACCGAGCGGATGTCGCGCTCGGAATACGACCAGACCAAGCGGCTGCTGCAGATCGAGCTGCTGAAACTCCAATACTGGATCAAGGACACCGGCGGCCGCCTGATGATCCTTTTCGAGGGCCGCGACGCCGCGGGCAAGGGCGGCACGATCAAGCGGTTCATGGAGCACCTGAACCCGCGCGGAGCGACCGTCGTCGCCTTGGAGAAGCCCAGCGAGCGCGAGCGCACGCAGTGGTACTTCCAGCGGTACATCGCCCACCTGCCCGCCGCGGGGGAGATCGCCCTGTTCGACCGGTCGTGGTACAACCGCGCCGGCGTCGAGCGGGTCATGGGCTTCTGCAGCCCCGAGGAGTACCAGGAGTTCATGCTCCAGGCTCCGTTGCTGGAGCGGATGCTCGTGCGAGAGGGCATCAGCCTGGTCAAGCTGTGGTTTTCGGTGTCGCGCCGCGAGCAGCGCACCCGGTTCGTCATCCGCCAGGTCGACCCGGTCCGGCAGTGGAAGCTGTCACCGATGGACCTGCAGTCGCTGGACAAGTGGAACGACTACACCAGGGCCAAGGAGGACATGTTCCTCAACACCGACACCGAGGACGCGCCCTGGACCGTCATCAAGAGCAACGACAAGAAGCGCGGCCGCATCGAGGCCATGCGCCACGTGCTCAGCCTGTTCGAGTACGCCAACAAGGACCACGAGGTCGTCGGCGCCCCCGACCCGCTCATCGTCCGCTCGGCCGCCGACATCGTCGATGAGGACAAGTCGGACCGCGAAGGGGGCCCGCTGGACCTGCCCGCCGCCGAGACCGGGGAAGCGAGATGACCACGCCACGCCATGCCTCCCATGCCGCCCGCGCCGCCGCGAACGCGGCCCGGTGAGTGGGAGCGACCGCGTTGGAGACGGCATTCCTACCTTTCGGCGACATCTCACAACGCCACCCGGGCGTCCTTAACAGGGTGCGGGCAGATGACTACCGGGGGGTCGCATGACTTCATCAGGCTTTGGCAGGGCGCAACCGGACAGCGACCGCGTCCTGCACCTGGCCGGGGACCCTGACGCCGTCGCCCGCGCCCGGCGCCTGGTCTCCTCGGCGCTGGGCAAGGGCCACCCGCTCCACGACGACTGCGTCCTGCTGACCAGCGAGATCGCCACCAACGCGGTGGTGCACTCCGACTCCGGGCACGGGGGCACCTTCACCCTCAGCGTGTCCTACTCCGCCGACTGGGTGCGCATCGCCGTCCAGGACGCCGGCTCCCTCGACCCGCCGTTCGGGTGGCGGCCCTCCTCGCCGCTCGACACCGGCGGCCGGGGCCTGCTCCTGCTGGAGGCGCTCGCCCACCGCTGGGGGTTCATCAGGGAGACGGGGACCAACAACGTCTGGTTCGAGATGCACATCGACCTGCTCAACCCCTCGGCGCCCGCCAACGGCTCCCTGCGGGTCGCCCGCTGACCCGGCGGGGACGGGTCAGGGCAGGTCGAGGCGGCACAGGCCCTCGGCCAGCACCTTGGTGGTCAGGCGGGTGCGGCTGTCGCAGCCCAGCTTGGCGAAGATGTGCTCCAGGTGCGTGGTCACCGTGCGCACGCTGAGCACCAGCGCCGCGGCGATCTGGGGGTTGGAGTCGCCCAGCGCGACCTGGGTGAGCACCTCCACCTCCCGCGAGGTCAGGTCGTAGGGCAGGGCGCACGGCCGCTCGGCGATGACCGCGCCCTGGATCGCGCCGTGGAAGCCGACGCCCGCGCGGTGCACCCGCACCTCGCGCCACTGGCCGCAGGAGTCCAGCCACAGCCCCCGCCGCGACAGCTCGCGGGAGTCGATGAAGTCCCGGGCCAGCTCGGCCATCGCCGGCTCGCGCTCCAGGGCCCGCGACGGGGGCCATCCGGCGACCGAGCGGCGCCGCCCGCCGCGCTCGAAGGCGACCGCGTGGAAGCCGGGCGGCAGGCCCATCGGGTCGATCACGCACCTGGTCAGGTCGGTGACGTGGGCAAGGGTGCCCGAGACCGCGCTGAGCACCGTCGCGGTCTCGGGCGGCAGCGTGTCGCGGCTGCTGACGTGCAGCAGACCGGTGTAGCGGCCCTCGTTCACGAACAGCGGCGCGGTCAGCCCCGAACGCCAGCCGTACGGCTCCAGGTGCCTGCGGTAGTACAGCTCGGTGCCCGGGGAGCCCATCGACAGCGGGACGCGCGAGCTCATGGCGCGCCGATAGGGATCAAGCCCGGCGTACTCCTCGGCGGCGTCCTCGTCCACCCGCGCGTACCCCGAGGAGACCAGGCTGCGGTGGCGCCCGGTCGCCGGGTCGAACGCGACGAACTCGTACGCCTCCACCGGGATGATCTTCCGCAGGGCCGTCATGGCACCGTGGGCCCCCGACCCTCCGGCCACCTGGAACCCCACCTCGGTGAACGCGTGGAGGTGACCTGCGCTCAGGGTGATCTGATCCATCAGTCCTCCGCGCTCAGCTTGCCCGACACAGATCTTTTCACGGAATACGTAAACCATCCGATGCAGACCACTGCCTTGCTATTTAGCCTCTCCGGCATCACGCCGGAGCGACGGAGAGGCAGAGGAACAGTGACGGTCCACAACAAGGCGCGAGGTGCCGCCGTCCTCCTCGCGGCGACGCTCGCGCTGAGCGCGTGCGGCGGTTCGGGCGGGAGCACGGGCGGCGACCAGGGCGGACAGGGGCCGAAGCAGTTCTCGGTCGCGCTCAACGAGCCCGACCACCTGACGCCCGGCAACACCTCCAGCAGCTACTCCATCACCGTACTGCAGGCGCTGTTCGACACGCTCGTCGTGATCGACCCCCAGGGCAAGCCGCAGATGCGCGCGGCCGAGTCGGTGACCAGCCAGGACCAGAAGACCTGGACCATCAAGATCAAGACCGGGCAGAAGTTCCACAACGGCGAGGCGGTCACCGCCGAGAGCTTCGCCGACGCGTGGAACGCCGCCGCCTACGCCCCGAACGCGTGGACCAACAACTACTACTTCGCCAACATCGAGGGTTACGACAAGCTCAACCCCGAGGCCGAGGGCGCCAAGCCCGAGACCGACAAGCTGAGCGGGCTGAAGGTCGTCGACCCCGCCACCCTCGAGGTCCACCTGACCGCGCCCTTCAGCCAGTTCCCGATCACCCTGGCCTACACCGGCTTCGCGCCGATGCCCAAGGCCGCCTTCACCGACCTGAAGGCCTATGACCAGAAGCCGATCGGCAACGGCCCCTTCGCCCTGGACGGCGACTGGGCGCACAACCAGCAGATCAAGCTGAAGAAGTTCGACGGCTACGCCGGTCCGCGCCCGGCCAAGTCCGGCGCCGTCCTGTTCAAGATCTACGCCAGCCGCGACACCGCGTACACCGACCTGCGGGCCAACAAGGTCGACCTGCTGCAGACCATCCCGCCGGCGAGCGCGTCCGAGGCCAAGAAGCTGCTCGGCGACCGTTTCGTGCCCACGCCCAGCGGCACCATGGACTACCTCGGCTTCCCGACCTTCGACAAGCGGTTCCAGAACGCCGACCTGCGCAAGGCGATCTCGATGGCCATCGACCGCCAGGGCATCGTGGACGCCGTCTACAACGGCGCGTTCAAGCCCATGGCCTCGCTGGTGGCGCCGCTGGTGCCCGGCTACCGCGACAACCCCTGCGGCGAGGCGTGCACCTACGACGCCGCCAAGGCCAAGGCGCTGTTCGACAAGGCCGGCGGGTTCTCCGGCACGCTCAACCTCTACTTCTCCAACGCCGACCCCAGCTACGAGCAGTGGATGCAGGCCGTCGCCAACCAGCTCAAGCAGAACCTCGGCATCACCGACGTCCAGTTCAAGAAGATCCCGGCCGCCGACTACCTGTCCACGCTGCGGGAGAAGAAGGAGGACGGTCCCTACCGCAACAACTGGGTCATGGACTACCCGAGCCCGCAGAACTACCTTGAGTCGATGTGGGGCGCGGGCAACCGGATGGGCTGGGACAACAAGCAGTTCAACGACCTGGTCGCCAAGGCCAACGCCGCGCCCAGCATGGAGGCGAGCATCCCGCTGTACCAGCAGGCCGAGGACATCGCGCTCGCCGAGATGCCGATGATCCCGCTGTGGAACTGGCAGGACCAGGCGGGCTACAGCAACAAGGTCGGCGACGTCCGCATCGACGCCTACAGCCCCAACCTCGACACGATCACCGTCAAGTAAGGCACCGACGAGCAGGCGCGGGTCGGGCAAGGCACCGTCTAGTAAGGCATGGTCGAGTAAGAATGCACGCGATGGGCACTCCGCACCTGGTCATCTCCCGCGGCCGGGCGGGGTGCCCGGCCGCGCGCGAGGAGGAGGGCCGCCGGTGAGGTACGCCGTCCAGCGGCTGCTGCAGGCCGTCCCGGTCTTCGTGGCCACCACCTTCCTCATCTACGCCATGGTGTGGGCCCTGCCGGGCGACCCCATCCTCGCGCTCGCCGGCGACAAGCCGCTGCCAGAGAACGTCCTGCAGACGCTCCGCGACCATTACCACCTCAACGACCCGCTGATCGTCCAGTACGGGCTCTACATGGCGGGGGTGTTCCTGCGCGGCGACCTGGGGGAGACCTTCACCGGCCAGAAGGTCAGCGAGCTGCTCACCGACCGCTGGACGGTGACCGCGCAGCTCGCCGTCACCGCCTGGGTCTTCGAGCTGGTCGTCGGCATCGGGCTCGGCGTGCTGGCGGCGCTGCGGCGCGGCAGGCTCGCCGACACCGCGGTGCTGGCCGGTACGACGTTCGTCATCGCCGTCCCGGTCTTCGTCGTCGGGTACACCGCGCAGATCCTGCTCGGCCTGAACCTCGGCCTGTTCCCGACCGCCGGCACCGACGAGGGCTGGCCGGTCAGCTACCTGCTGCCCGGCATGGTGCTCGGCTCGTTCGGCCTGGCGTACGTCGCCCGGCTGACCCGGGCCAGCGTGGTGGAGAACCTGCGCGCCGACTACGTCCGCACCGCCACGGCCAAGGGGATGCGGCGCTCGCGGGTCATCGGCAGGCACGCCCTGCGCAACTCGCTGATCCCGGTGGTCACCTACCTCGGCGTCGACTTCGGCAACCTCATGGCCGGGGCGGTGGTCACCGAGGGCATCTTCAACCTGCCGGGCATCGGCCAGCAGGTCTTCCAGTCCATCCAGCTCCAGGAGGGACCGGTCGTCGTCGGCGTCACCACCCTGCTGGTGATGATCTTCATTCTGGCCAACCTGCTCGTCGACCTGCTGTACGGCGTGCTCGACCCGAGGATCCGCCGTGGTTGACCTCAAGGCCTCCGTCGAGTCCGCCGCCCCGGGCCCGAAGGCCCGCCGCGGGGAGCGCGGCTCCCTCTGGTACGACGCGTGGCTGGAGCTGCGCGGCCGGGTGGTGTTCTGGATCTCGATGGCCATCCTGCTGCTCGCCTGCGCGATGGCCGCCTTCCCCTCGCTGTTCGCCCGGTTCGGGCCGAACGACGACTGCAACCTGCGGATGTCCAAGAAGGGCCCGGGCGGCGGCGCCCTGTTCGGCTACGACCTGCAAGGCTGCGACTACTGGTCCCAGATCGTGCACGGCACCCGCGCCTCGGTGCTCATCGGCATCGCCGTCACCGTGTTCGCCCTGCTGATCGCCGTCCTGCTCGGCCTGGTCGGCGGCTACTACGGCGGCGCACTGGACGCGATCATCGCCCGGGTGACCGACGTGTTCTTCGGCATCCCGTTCGTCCTCGGGGCGACCGTCGTCCTGGTCGCCTTCCCCGGGCACGGCATCTGGGCGATGACCGCGGTGCTGGTGCTGCTCGGCTGGACCACCATGACCCGCCTCATGCGCGGCCAGGTCATCGCGGTGCGCGACTCCGACTACGTGCAGGCCGCGCGCGCGCTCGGCGCCGGTGACCTGCGCGTCATGGTCAAGCACATCCTGCCCAACGCGATCGCCCCGGTGTTCGTGGTCGCCATGCTCAACATCGGTAACGTCATCTCCGGCGAGGCGACCCTGGACTACCTGGGCGTCGGCCTGCAGTACCCGGACGTGTCCTGGGGCCTGCAGCTCAACGTCGCCCAGTCGTTCTTCGCCGAGTATCCCCACCTGCTGCTGTTCCCGGCCCTGTTCCTCACCGCCACCGTCCTCAGCTTCCTCATGCTCGGCGACGTCGTCCGCGACGCGCTCGACCCCAAGCTGCGCTGACGCACCCGGCCTGCGCGGCGATCCCCGTCGCCGGTCGCCGGCGTGCTCTACACGCCCGACGGGCGGGGCCGCACCAGGGCGGCTGTCGCAGATGCGACATGTCATATTTCCGACAAGTCACTCCCGTTGCTGGCGTCACATGAGCTTCGTCACCATTGCAGAGATTTCTGGCGATTTGCCTAATTTTTGGAGTGGCTTCGTGCAGCGCCCCCCTTCCCTACGGCTCGGGTTCACCTCCCTGGCCGCGGGACTCAGCCTCGTCATGGCGGCCTCGCCGCTCACCGGCGGGACCGCCTCCGCCGACGCCCCCGGCTCCCGGCCCGCCACGGCCTCCCGGCTCGCCACGGCCTCCCGGGCCGCGACCGGCCCCTCCGCCGGCACGCGGACCGTCACGCTCATCAGCGGTGACAAGGTCACCTACCGGTCCGGCGGCGACACCCCGGCGATCGTCTCCGTCCAGGGACCGCACGGCGGCCGCGCCGCGGCCCGCATCACCACCGTCGGCGACGAGGTGTACGTGGTGCCGGACACGGCCGCCCCGTACGTGACCGCCGGACTGGTCGACCGGTCGCTGTTCGACGTCACCAAGCTCGCCGCCTACGGCTACGACGACGCGAGCAGCGACCACATCCCGCTGATCGTCACCTACACCGACGCCGCCGCCCGCAAGCGGGCCGAGCCGGTGCCGGGCGGGGCGGCGAAGGTCCGCACGCTCAGCAGCATCCAGGGCGCGGCGCTGAGCGCCGGCCACGACCGGGCCGCGGACTTCTGGAACTCCCTCACCGGCACGGCCGGCGCGGGCGCCTCCTCCCGCCGCGCCGCGCCCGGCACCGCTCTCGCCGGCGGCATCGCCAAGGTGTGGCTGGACGGCAAGGCCAAGGCCGACCTCGCCGACACCGTCGCCCAGGTGCACGCCCCCGAGGTGTGGGCCGCCGGGAACACCGGCACCGGCGTCAAGGTGGCCGTGCTGGACACCGGCGTCGACGCCGCGCACCCCGACCTGAAGGACCGGATCACCGGCACGGCGACCTTCGTCCCCGGCCAGGACGTGACCGACCGCAACGGCCACGGTACCCACGTCGCTTCCACGATCGCCGGCACCGGCGCCGCGTCCGAGGGCGTGGAGAAGGGCGTCGCCCCCGGCGCCGACCTGCTGATCGGCAAGGTGCTCGACAACGCGGGCAGCGGCCAGGACTCCTGGATCATCGCGGGCATGGAGTGGGCCGCCCGCGACCAGAAGGCCAAGGTCGTCAGCATGAGCCTCGGCGGCGGCCCGTCCGACGGCACCGACCCGCTCAGCCAGGCCGTGAACCGGCTCAGCGAGGAGACCGGCGCGCTGTTCACCATCGCGGCCGGTAACTCCGGCCCCGAGGAGGAGACCGTCAGCGCGCCGTCCACGGCCGATGCCGCGCTCTCGGTCGCCGCGGTGAGCGTCGGAGGCAAGGGCACCTCCCTCGCCGCCTTCTCCAGCAGGGGCCCGCGCGTGGGTGACTACGGCCTCAAGCCGGAGATCTCCGCGCCCGGTGTGGACGTGCTGGCGGCCCGCTCGCAGTACGCCCCCGAGGGGGAGGGCGCCTACCAGACGATGAGCGGCACCTCCATGGCCACCCCGCACGTCGCCGGGGTCGCCGCGCTGCTCTCCGCCGCGCACCCGGACTGGACCGGGCAGCGGCTGAAGGACGCGCTGATCAGCAGCAGCAAGGTCCTGTTCCAGTTCGGCCCCTACCAGGCCGGCGGTGGCCTGGTGGACGCGAGCGCCGCCGTCGGCGGCACAGTCTTCGCCACCGGCACCGCCCACATCACCACCCACTGGCCCTACACCTCCGGCCAGAAGGCGACCCGGCAGGTGACCTACACCAACACCGGCGACGCCCCGGTCACCCTGAACCTCAACGTCACCGGCGGCGCCCCCGAGGGCCTGTTCGAGCCGTCGGCCGGCACGGTCACCGTCCCCGCGCACGGCACCGCCACCGCCGAGGTGACGCTGGACGTCGACCGGGCCGAGCTGGACGGCCACCTGGCCGCGCGGCTCGACGCGGTGGACCAGGAGGGCGTGCTGCGCGCCCACACCGTGCTCGGCTACTACAAGGAGGGCGAGCGGGCCCGGCTCACCGTTCACGCCAAGGACCGGTCCGGCAAGCCGCTCGCCGGCGAGATGGTCGTGACCCGTCGGCTTCCCAACGGGCACCAGAGCCTCGACGCGTACGCGATCGACGCGTCCGGCACCCGCACGCTGCGGCTGCCGACCGGCACGTACTCCATCTGGATGTGGGGCGAGGTGCAGGGCGCGAACGGCCCGCACTCGCTCGGCGTGGCCCTGCTCGCCAAGCCCAGCGTCGACCTTTCGGCCGACACCGCCGTCACCCTGGACGCCGGCGGCGCCCGGCGGCTCTCCTCCGTCCTGCCGAAGGGCATGGACCGGCCGCGGACCACGGTCGACACCCGCGTGGACTTCGTCCGCGGCTTCGGCGGCGAGGAGGCCGTCGCCGACAGCCGCCTCCTCGGCGTCCAGCACGACAGCATGTGGGTGCTGCCGACCGGCGGCAAGGTGACCGGCGGCCGGCTGGACCTCGCCGCGCGCTGGCGCGACGAGCAGCCCCGCCTGGCGATCTCCTCGAAGGACGACGACTTCGACGACCTGCTGATCCAGTCCCGGTACACCCCGCTGCCGGAGGGCAGCCACTCCCTCGACGCCGTCTTCGCCGGGCAGGGGAGCGCCGCCGAGCTGACCGCGGCGAAGGTCAAGGGGAAGGTCGCGGTCGTGCGCTGGAGCGACGCCGCCGACCCGGTCGCGATGGCCGAGGCCGCCCGCGCCGCCGGCGCCAGGCTGCTGCTCCTGGTGGGCAACGGCCCCGGCAGGCTCGACGCCTGGGACGCGGCGCAGACCCCCGCCCCGATGCCGGTGGCCTCGGTCACCATGGACGAGGGCGAGCGCCTGATCGGCCGCATCCTCAACAAGGGCAAGGCCCCGCTGCAGGTGACCTCGCACCCCTCCGCCGGCTACCTCTTCGACCTGGTGCACAGGTGGACCGGCGCGGTGCCCGCCGACCCGGTCTACCGGCCCGGCGAGCGTGACCTCGCGCGCGTCGAGATGTCGTTCGCCAACCACAAGCAGGCCACGGCGCGGGACTTCCGCACCGACGTGCTGCCCGACTGGCCCCGCGGATTCAGCGGCTACCTCACCGAAGGGCCGGCGCGCGGCACCCGCACCGACTGGGTGTCCGCCGACGGCGGCGTGCGCTGGATGGAGTACGCGCTCGCCCTGGACGGCGGGGCGCAGGAGCAGTCCGACCTGGTCACCTACAAGGCGGGCGCGACCGGCGACTCCCGCTGGTTCGGCCCGATCGTGCGCCCGCGGATGAACGACGCCAACGGCTGGTTCCCCCTGCGCGGCGGCGACGCCCTGATCTTCTTCCTGCCCGCCTGGGGAAGCTCCGGCGGCGACCACCAGGGCGAGATGCTGTTCAACGAGCACGTCACCCAGACGGCCTCGCTGTACCAGGGGGACACCCTGGTGGACCGCGTCACCAACGACCGCACCGACCGCTCGGTCTTCCTCGCCCCGATCGTCAGCCCCGACCGGCTGCCCTACCGCCTGGTCAACGAGGCCGCCCGGGACGCGTCGCTGTACCCGTACTCGACGCGCACCCTCACCGAGTGGAACTTCACCAGCGGATACGTCGAGACCGACCACACGCTGACGCTGCCGATCATCCAGGTGGACTACGACGTCGACGTGGACGCCGACGGCCGGGCCCACCGCAAGGCCGACCTGACGGTCACTCCCCGGCAGCTGCCGTACGCGGTGGACGCCGGGCCGATCAGCGCCGTCACCGTCGAGGTCTCCTACGACGACGGCGCCACCTGGCGGAGCGCCCGCCTGGCCCGCTCCGGCGACGGCTGGAGGACCAGGCTGGACGCGCCCCGCACGGCCCACGCGGTCACCTTGCGCGCCTTCGCCAAGGACACCGAGGGCAACAGCGTCAGCCAGACCATCACCCGGGCCTTCGGCCTGAGGTGACCCCCGAGCCCGGGGCCCTGCCCATCCCGGGCCCCGGGGCGCCCGCGCGGACCCACGGCGCGCACCGGAGTCCGCGCGGGCGCCGCCAGGAGTCGGCGCATGCCACGATGGGATCAGCGACGTGAGGGGGCGCTGTGGGGGAGCCGGACGAGGGGTCGTACGCGTGGATGCTCCGGTTCCACCTGGGTGAGCGGACGGTGCGGGGCACCGGCGTGCTGACGGTGCGCCGGGGGCCGGGCCCGCCGGCGCGGCTGGCCTGCGCCCTGCTTGGCCTTCCCCGCACGGGCACGGCCGTCCCGCTGCACGTCACCGTGACCCGCCTGACGGCCGCGAGGACGGCCCCCGCACAACCGCACCGGCCAGAACGGACGGCCCCCGGTCCTCTAGAGCGACCCGTCCCGGACGCGGAGGCGGGGAGGCGGGAAGTGCCCGTGGTGGAGCGCTGGGAGCGCGTCATCGGCGGGCGCAGGCTGCTCAGCCACCAGATTCGCCTCGGCGAGCGAGGGTGGGAGCGGCACGGGCCGCTGGAGGTCCGCACGCGCACCGTGGCCGGCGCCGCGGACGTCGAGGTGGTCCAGCTAGGCGTCGTCCTGCGCGCCGGCCGGCACGAGATCCCCGTCCCCGCGCGCCTGGCGCCCCGCGTCCACGCCCGCGCCTGGACCGGCCCGGAGGATCCGGACGGCGGCCCGCCGAGCTTCCGCCTGGAGGTGGAGGTCGCGCTGCCCATGATCGGCCGGCTGTTGTCGTACCAGGGGCACTGCCGGGAGGAAAGGGCCTAGGCTGTCCGGTCATGAGCGTCGATCTCCACGGGCGAACACAGCGGCTCGAGATGTCCGACCAGAACCTCCGCGCCTTCGAGGCCGTCGTCCTCGCGGCGACGCCCGAGGGCATCGTGCTGGACAGGTCGGCCTTCTATCCCGGAGGCGGCGGCCAGCCGGCCGACCACGGGGTCCTGGTGTGGCAGGGCGTCGAGACCCGCATCGTGGGTGCCCGCAAGGGTGAGGACCTCTGCCTGATCCCCGCCGAGGGCGACCCGATCCCGCCCGCGGGCACCGAGGTGCGCGCCGCCGTCGCCGACGAGCGGCGCTCGGCGCTGATGCGCACCCACTCCGGGCTGCACGTCCTGTGCGGCGTGGTCTTCCGCGACCACGGCTCGCTGGTGACCGGCGGCAACATGGAGCCGTTCAGCGCCCGCATGGACTTCAACCTGCCCGAGGTGCCGCCCGGGTTCAAACAGGCCGTCGAGGACGCCTGCAACGCCGAGATCGCCGCCGGCCGCCGCATCGACGTCCGGGTGCTGCCCCGCGCCGAGGCGTTCGCGCTCCCCGACATCATCCGCACGGCCACCAACCTCGTGCCCGAGGACGCCGAGCAGGTCCGCATCGTCGACATCGTGGGCCTGGACACCCAGGCCGACGGCGGCACGCACGTGGCGACGACCGCCCAGATCGGCCGCATCATGGTCACCAAGATCGAGAGCAAGGGCAGGGGCTTCCGCCGCCTCCGCATCGCCATCTCCGACTAGCCCCTTCCAGGCCGGCCTGGTGAGGCCGCCGGTGCCTGGTGCCGGGTGCCGGGGCCAGGCCGATGCCGGCGCACGGCGGCAGGGCCGGGTCGGCCGCAGGCGGAGCATGAGCGGGCCATACCGGCAGGCGAGGAGCCGCGCCGCACGGGGGAGGGTGAGATGGCGGGAGCCTTCGCCGGGGCGGTGGGAGGCGCATGACGGCGGAGCTGTTCCCGCCCACGCTGCCGATCATGACGACCATGGGCCGCACGCAGGAGGGGCGCTCGTGGCTGGCGGCACTCCCGTCCCTGGTGGAAAAGTTGCGCGAGCGGTGGTCGTTGCGGCTGGGCGCCCCGTTCCACGGCGGGAGCTGCTCGTGGGTGGCCCCCGCCCGGCTCCCGGACGGCGGCCCGGCCGTGCTCAAGATCACCTGGCCGCACCGGGAGGCCGCCGGCGAGGCCGAGGGCCTGCGGTGGTGGGGCGGGCGCGGCGCCGTGCGGGTGTACCGCCACGACGAGGCCGCGTACGCCCTGCTGGTCGAGCGCTGCGACCCGGGGGAGCCGCTGGGGGTCGCCGCGCTCGCGCCGGAGGAACGCCTGCTGCTCGCCGCGGGGGTGCTGAACGAGCTGTGGTCCGCGCCGCCGCCCGCCGAGACCGCGCTGGAACGCCTCGGCGACGTCACCGCCGAATGGGCCGATCTGGTGGAGGAGCGCATGGAGCGGCTGCGCCCCGGGTTCGACCCCGGCCTGGTGGCGCACGGCGTCCGGCTGCTGCGCGAGCTGCCCGGCGGCGCCGCCCGCCGGGTCGTCCTGCACGGCGACTTCAACCCCGGCAACGTGCTGGCCGCCCGGCGCCGTCCCTGGCTGGCCATCGACGCCAAGCCCATGATCGGCGACCCCGGTTACGACCCGTGGCCGGTGGTGGAGCAGATCGACGACCCCTTCCTGCACCCCGATCCCTCCGCCGTGGTCGCCGTCCGGTGCGCGCTGGTGGCGGACGCCGTCGGGGAGGACGCGCGGCGCCTGCAGGCGTGGGCGGTGGCCCGCCGCGTCGAGACGGCGCTGTGGGCGGTCGAGCACGGCGACGTGGACGGGGCGAGCCGGGTCATGAGGGAGGCACGGATCCTGGCGGACCTGGCCGGCATCTGATGGCCCACCGGTGCCCGGGTGCGTAAGCCGGTACGCCCTGAGGGGTCCGCGAGCGGCATCCGTGATCCTCTGTTGTACCGCGCAGGTTTACCGCGCTTTCAACCCCGCGGTTGACGCGTCCCGGCGCCCGGATGCGCGATGGTGGCCGAAACCACCGAACGCCCGACCGGCCCGTACGCGAGCCGTCGGAACCGACCTTCTGGATCGCTCACGTCGCCCCCGGCTGCTTATCCGGAGAAACCCAGGGGTGCCACGTCTCGATCTATGACGAGCAGGAAGGAAAGCGTGATGGGACAGACAGGCGGCACGAAGACCGACGGCATGTGGGCGAAGAGGTTCGGACCCGCCCAGCCTCGAAAAGGCCGGCGCGGGGCGGCCGTCTTGATGGCCGGCCTCGGGTTGCTGGCCGGAACCGCGATGGCGGCGCCGGCCCAGGCCTCGGCGACGACCTGCCCCAGACCCGGCCACGCGATCAACGGCGATGGGTCCGGCTATATGAAGATCGCCGCCAATCTCAAGGTGTCGCCCTACGCCGCGTGCGGCAACGTCAGGCGTCTCAGCCGGTACACGACGGTCTACTACTGGTGCTTCATTCCCAACTCGTACGGCAACCTATGGTGGTGGGTCCGCGTCGCGGGCACCTCGACCTACGGCTGGATGTCGGCCGACAACCTCCGCAGCACCCTCAAGGACGACAACGGAGACGGGGAACGGACCTTCTCCAGGTGCGACAAATCCTCCGCCACGAAGGGGTGAACGGCCGATGGGCGGGTGCGCGCGGACGGCTCAGCCCATGGTCATGATCCTGAGACGGTCGTGCGTCGGGATGCCGGGCGCCGGTGTCTCCGGACGAGTTCGAGGAGGACGGCGCCTGCGAGGTAGGTGGCGAGGACGCCCGCGGGCAGCCCCGCAGGTCCGTGGGCGCCGGGGCCGGCCAGCGCGACGCCGAGCAGCCCGGCCACCACGGCGCCGGCCCCCGCGCCGGTCAGCGCGGCGGGTAACACTCCCGGTATCGGCTCGACGGGGTGGAACCGCCGGTCCGCGCGTCGTTCGAAGCGCCCGAACACCACGACCAGGACGGCGAGGATCAGCGCCAGGCAGGCGACCCAGGGGATCCGCAGGAGCAGCCATAAGGCCGAGCCGGGCGCGGCGGAGGGCAGTACGCCCGTGGCGTACAGCAGCGCGACGCCGAACACGACGGCGGTCATGTGCCACAGGAACAGCGTCATGATCACCGAGTTGACGGCGACGACGGCGGTCCACGGGCCCGGGCGCCGCAGCCACCGGTTGCCCCGCTCGCGCAGCGCCAGGGCGATGCCCGTCTGCGTGAGGGCCAGGGCGAGAAGGGCCAGCGTGGGCGGGGCGGTGTTCTGGGTCCGCTCGCCCGTGACCCCCACCATGCTGACCGGGTACGGTCCGGCCACGGTGAGCAGCACCAGGGCGGCCAGCCCGGCGGCGGCCAGCGGCAGCGCGACGCGCCGCCGCGACGGCAGCCGCCCGTCCTGCACGGCGAAGCCGAGCTGGTGCACCGCCAGCCACGCCAGAAGGTAGTTCGCCGTCCCGACATACGGCACGCCGAAGCCCAGCCGCGCCACGTCGTCCGCGCCGACCATGGCGGCCAGGACGATCGGCACCGCGAGCCCCGCCCGCCGGTGCAACGCGTGCGTGAACGGCGTCAGGAACACCACGGCGATGTAGGCCACCAGGAACCACAGCGGGATCGACGCCAGCCACACCGCCGTGCCGACCATCGCCGGCGGGGCGCCGAGGGTCCTGGCCGCGAAGGCCCCCGCGGCCAGCCCGCACAGCAGGACCGTCGTCGGCTGGACCAGCCGTGCGGCCCTGGCGAGCGCCCACCCCGTGCCGTTCCCGCCGCGCGCGCGGTGGGAGGTCAGCGATGCCGCGTTCGCGAACCCGCCGACCAGGAAGAACAGCGGCATGACCTGGAAGATCCAGGTCAGCGGGTGCGTCCACGGCACCAGCTCCAGGATGCTGCGGCCCGTCGGCCCCGAGGGGCCCCAGGTCACGTACACGACCAGCCAGTGCCCGGTGACCACGGCCGCGATCGCGACGGCGCGGATCAGGTCGACATGCCGGTCACGCCCCGCCGGTGTGGAGGCGGCCATCCGCCGCCATCCCGTGACCACCCGGCGGACCCCGTCTCGCGGCCGCGTCGTCATGCCTCCGACGTTAGTTTCCCCGCCCGCCGCCGGCGGGACCGGGCTCCGGCCGTCCGTGGCGGCCGGGGTGCGCGCGGAGCCCGCTCCAGAGGGCGCGGGTCATCTCGTAAGGCGGAGGCCGCTTCAGAGGTAGGTCAGTTCCAGGGAGTCATGGTTGGAGCCCCAGGAGAGGTCCAGGGCCCAGCAGCCCGCCGACGGGACCTCGACGATGGACGGGTAGATCTCCCCGGGCCCGGAGTCGGCAGGCACGCTGACCCGGACGACCGGGGCCCGGGCGCCCTTCGGACGGGCGGTGATCTCCAGCGGTTGGCCGTCGCGGGGCTGCCGGACGTACCAGAGGATCTTGTTGGCCGGGTCGGTGGGCCGCCCGGCCCGCAGCGGATCGGCGAACAGGTAGCCGAGCGCGTCGCCCCGCACGCCCATCCTGACGGGCAGCCCGCCCGGGGCGTTGACGCTCGCCCACGACGGGACCGGCGCCCGCGCCCCGGCCGACGAGCCGGCGGCGCGGTCCTGGCAGGCCCCGTCCGCGGGCGCGGCCCGCACGGCGCCGCCATCGGCGCAGGCCCCCGCCGTCAGGACCACCACCAGGGCCGCGATGAACATCGAAGGTGTCGTCATGCCCTCACTACCGCCCGGCGGCGGTGGAGGTTCCGAGGAGGAGATCGTTCGGCATGAACCCGCGAAGCGGGCGGAATCAGATGTCGACGCCGGCGAGATCCTCCCGCAGCGTGCCGGCTCGGGTCCGGCGTGCCGCCGGGGACCGGCCGGGTCAACCGCCGGAAGGTCGTCGGCCCGCTCCGGCCCTCCCGCGAATGGGAGCGGTGGGACCGGCGGTACGGCGGGCGACGGGGGTGGCCGCTGATGCGCGGACGGGCGGCGGGCGACATGACGGAGCTTTTGTCGGTTCAAGGTCGCCGGCTTGGGTGGAGGGGAAGGCGCTCGGTGATAATGAGAGGGACGCTGATGCGCGGGGCCTGCCGGAACGATCGCGCGCAAGGCGCAGTTGACTGAGCGAGGGCACGCGCGTGCGGCCCTCTCATACAAGCCGTCGCCGCGGGGATTGCGCGAGGGACGGGGCGCCCGCTGACACACCCGGGGCCGCGACGGACGCGGCCGGCGGGCCGTCGAAGGACGAGGCCCGTGAAGGCGCGGGCCGGGAGCGGCGCCCGACCGTCGCGTCGCCGGTGTGAAGGGCCGGCGACCCCCGCCCGTGGCGAGCCGGTGACGATCGCCGGCTCATGATCAGGCCGGCCGAACCCGCGCCGGCCCCGATCACCGGCCGGTGAGACCGCCGGCCGGGCGCCCGCCGCGGACACGGCCCCGACACCGTTCCGTTCTGCCGATCTCCCATGCCGCCGTCCAGGCAGCGAAGCCGTGGCCACTGCCCGGTGGCCCGTCCTTCGCGGGGTGGCCACTGCCCGGTGACCGCCCGTCACGAGAGCGCAAAAGGGGAAACCCATGAACAATCGTCTACTCGTCCTTCCGCTCGCAACGGCACTGTCGTTCACGGCCGCCTCCGTAGCCGGAGCCGGCGCCACCACGAGCGGACGGGACGCGGGAGCCGGCACGCTGGTGCCGGGAGCGGTGCGGACGCCGGTGCCCTCGCCGGTCTCTCCCACCTCGACCTTCTCGACGCCACCGGGCTCGCCGTCGGGGTCTCCCGGGTCGCCGATCCCCTCGGAGTCGCCCTCCGGGTCGCCGAGCGAGGGGTCGCCCTCGCCGACCGCTCCGGCCGCCTCGCCTTCGGGGCCGGCCTGCGCGTCCCTGCCCACCTCGGGCCCCGGCAGCCCGGCGCAGCTGGCCGGCGAGCCGCTGGCGACCGCCGTGTCGCACATCCCGGACCTGTCCACGCTGGCCGACGCCGCGAAGAAGGCGGGCGCGGTGGACACGCTCAACTCGGCCAAGGACATCACGGTCTTCGCCCCGACCAACTCCGCGTTCAACAAGGTGCCGCAGGACCAGCTCAACCGGATCATCGGCAACCGGCAGCAGCTGACCCGGCTGCTCACCTTCCACGTCGTCCAGGGGCGCAAGACCCCGGCCGACCTGGAGAACGGCCCGCTCACGTCGCTGGAGGGCGGCAAGCTCACCGTCGGCAAGTCCGATGACACCTACAAGGTCAACAACGCCAAGGTGACCTGCGGGCCGCTCCAGACCCGCAACGCCACCGTCTACATCATCGACTCGGTCCTCAAGCCCGGAGGATGAGCGCGACCGCTCCGGGACGGGCGCCGGCCGCGCGCGGCGGGGCCGGCGCCCGTCCACGCCCGCCGGGCCGGCGCCCCGTCCACGCTCGCAGAGCCGATCTCGCCGGATGGCGCCGGATCGGGCGCCCGGCCTCGTGCGCGCACGACCGCGGGGTGGCGCTCGGTCAGGCGTCGGGCCGGCAGTTGGGCAGGGTGCGGTCGGACGGCGCGCACAGGGTGATGCCGAAGGGGATCCGGAAGCTGCCCTCGGCGCCCCCGCTGTCGTAGGTGATGACGAAGCCGGTGCTCCGCGCGCTGGTCGCGGCGGGACGCGAGGTCTGCAACACGATCTCGCTGAACTCCACCCGCGAGGAGTCCTCTGGCCGGCAGACCTGGGTGACCGTGCGGGAGGCGGTGGAGACGCCGCGCTGCCGCAGGCTCTTGGGCTCGCCCCAGCCGACGCCGTCCTCGCCGAACCCGCGGTAGAACGGCCGGAGCGCGAACGCCTGGACGGCCAGGCCCCCGCCGGAGTTCTCGAAGCGGACCCCGGTGACCTCGACCGCGCCGGCGCGGTCCAGGCAGACGGCGAAACCGCCGAAAAGGTAGGGCATGCCCTGGACGGTGAGCCGCAGCGTCAGGGACTGCCGGCCTCCGTCACCGGGCGGCGCGATCAGCCGGACCGCCCGCGGGATCCGCGCGGCGCCCGGCCCCGCGCAGGCGGCCACGGACAGCAGCACCAGGCACCGCGCCACGGTGGAGGACCATCTGGGCGAGCCCCTGCCACGGGTCGCCGGCGGTGTTCTCGGAATGGTGTTCAGCCCTTGTGCGCCTCGACGATGGAGGAAAGCCGGACGCCCGCGCCGCTGTTCCCGCAGAGGCGGGTGAGTTTCGTCGGCCGGAACGACAGTTTCGAGCGGACATCGTATCCGCTCTGCGCCGAAGCGGTGAAACCCGCCACGCTGACGCCGCCGCCGATGACGACGTTTCTCGCCTGGTCCTTGTCCCAAACCGAAGAATGCCCATAAAGGGTTATGCACTGCGCTTTCAGCGACGGATGATAAGCGCGGGCGAAACGTTTGATCGGGTCTCCGAGGCTCAGCGGCACCAGGTTCCGCCGGCCGTCGCAGCCGTTGGCGAGCACGCCGTAGTTGACGGTGCCGATGGCCCACGCGTCGGCGACCCGCGAGGCGGTGTGGCTGTCGCCGGCCCGCACCGACAGCGTGAGCGAGCCGTTGGAGGACCACCGGCCCCCGGCGCGCGCCGCGCCCGTGCTCAGCGTGTGGTCGGCGCCGTTCGCCTGGGTCACCGTCGCGAGCGCCCCCGACCAGGCGTAGACCCCCATGTAGGTCTCCTCGCGCCCGTCGTGGCGCTTCACCACGCGCGGGATGCACGGACCGGGCGACGTGCGCGCCGCGGCCAGCCGTCCGGCGGAGATCTGCGCGGCGGTGACCGCGCCGTCCTTCAGGGCGGCGGCGATGGCGGGGAAGGCGGGCGCGCGGGGCGTGACGAGCGCGCGGCCGATCTCCCGGGCCGCCGCCGCGCCGAACGGCCGCGACGGGGCCGGGGGCGGCGGGGACGGGATGGAGAGCGGCCGTGAGAGGGCGGAGGTCGGTCGTGAGGGGGCGGAGGTCGGTCGTGACGGTGTGGAGGTGGGTTCTGGTGGTGTGGAGGACGGCCGTGACGGGGGAGGGGACGGCGTGCCGGGAGGCGTCCGGCCGCCGGCATCGCCCTCGGGGGTGACCTCCTCCCCGGCGGGCGCGGACACCCAGGCGGCCGGGTCGTCGTTGGCGTCGGCGGCCGTCGGATCGGCGCCCAGGTCGACGCGGAGCTGCCGGGGGACCGACACCCCGGCCGCCTCGCTGGAGGCGGTGGACCAGACGGGCACCACCGGGCGCCCCTCCGCCGTGGGGACGACCACCACCAGCCGTTCCGACCCGCCGGCGCCGGAGACGACATAGACGGGGTCGCCGGGGTCACCGGGGTCGCAGCTCCGCCCCACGGCGGCGCCGCACCGCGCGGGCGTCCCGCCGATGGGGCGGGCGTGCGAGGAGCGGACCGCGGTGGTCATCCAGCGCACCTCGCGGGCGCCGTCCGAGATGGCCACCTCCAGGTTGAGCTGCCCCCGTTCGCCGGCGTACGGAGCGGGCAGCGCGGCGGGGTCGATGTTGACCGAGAAGCGCCCCAGGCGGTCGGTGCTCGCCGCCCCGGCGACCAGCGTGCCGACGGCGCCGCCCTCGGGCACGTCCAGCGCGTGCCCGGCCGGGTAGGCGACGGCCAGCACGTCGGCCCCGGGCAGGGCGGCGCCGTCGCGGGTGACCACGCCGCTCACCGCGGACAGGCCGGTCATCTCGGAGGTGGGGAAGACGACGTCGTCCGCCGCCGCCGGGCCGCCGGCCCCGGGCAGGGCCGCCGCCGAGCCGCCGGCCGCGGGAACGGCC